>JAUNOF010000142.1 GCA_030537215.1 Lachnospiraceae bacterium | reverse complement strand
AGGAGGCGGTGGAAAATGCGCTTCAATGCTTTTTGGATGGGATCTACCGGATATTTGCCGGAGAGGAGGAGCTGACAGAGCTGTACCAGCAGATTTCCTGGAAGGAGGACCTGGTATTTACCTTTATTCGCCTTACCATGCTGTCAGGGTGGTAATGTGAGGCGAGGAATTATATCAGGATCAAAAGGTGGGAAATCTGATGCAAGCTTGCTTGTGAAATTATAGCAGAGAGGATGGCAGAAATAGGAAACCGCTGCCAGCAGGAGGGGAATCATGGCGGAATATACTTATGAAACAAGGCGGAAGGTAACAGATAGCTGGATCAATTGGATGAAGGAGCAGGCGGCAGGGCTGCCGGAGGAGGAGCAGGCGCTGCTTCCGGGGAGTGCACATCATAATGTTTCCAATAAGCTCTGCCAGAAGCTTATTGGGGATGGAACGTATCAGACGCTGAGCCAGCTTTACCGGGATTGTTTTCCGGGGATCACGGCAGCGGCACTGCCGGAGGGCAAGGAGGAAGAATTTTACTATGCGCTGGATCAAATGAATCAGTTTCAGATGACGGCGGGATGGTACCGGCGCAGCCTGCGGTCGAAAAGCTACCAGCCTTTTGTCCGGCAGAGTATTTTGCTTTTGCGTGCCTATTCCCGGCTGAAATTTTACAAGGCAGAACTGGCGGATATTCTGGTGGGAAGATGTGATCCGGAGATTTATGACCATGCCAGAACGGAGAACTGGAGCTACAGCGGGATCCTGGCAGCCCAGATCGATCTGGGGAATCAGGCGGCGATTCAGGCGGTAAAGGATATCCTCACCGGAGAGGGAAATACGGCTATGATCAGCTACCCGCTGATCCGGGGAATCGTTATGAGCAAGAGGGAAGAACTGTATCAGCTGTTGGGGCAGTTTCTCCTGGCAGCACGTCTCCAGGAGGGTGCCAGACAGGCGGTGTGTGAGACTATGGATGCAGGGCGGCCGGAGGCATTCCTTCATTTGTTCCGGGTGATCGAGGATCATGATCTGGTGCGGTACTCCTCTGTAAAGCGTGCAGTCAGCACCTGGATCGGCATTTTTGATGACAGAAATGTAGACCGGATCACTCACAAGCTGGTGCGCCTGATGGGACAGTGCCTGCGGGATGAAAGCTTTTGCCGGGAACAGCTTGCAACCAATGATTCCGTTGCGATTAGCTGCGGCCTGTGGGCAAAGGGCTTTTATGATGCCCAGGCGGCTGTGGAGGAGGTGCTTCGGCTGATCCGCACCGGAACGAAGAATCAGAAAATGACAGCCTCCTATTTTAACCGTTCTCTCCAGGATCCCAGGCTGAAGATGCAGGCGGCCAAAGAGGTGATTCTGGAGCATTGGGATGACTTGGAGTTGACAGCTTGCTTCCTGCCGGGATTTTTAAGCAATGCAGGCTATGAATTGGTTTCCCTGATCCGGGAGGATGGCAGTTATTATTCCATGAAGGAAAAGGCCAAAGAGCCGATGAAACGGTCAGTGACCGATTTCTTTGACAGCAGGGAGGAGGCAGAGAAGATTTACCATCTGCTGAAAAAGATCCTGGAACAGCTTCCGAAGAAGGGAATCGACTTAAATCCCTGTATCTTTCCATGGTATCGGGTGACCATGAGCCAGTCGGATGTGGCAGTCCGCCTTTGTCTGACCGCATGGCTTCTGCAGGAGGAGGCGTATCTGGATGAGGCGGCAGTCTGGATCCCGGTGATCGGACAGGGAGTATCCTACAGCGCGGCCTCCCGGGCGGCGGCAGCCAGAGTGCTTCTGTATCGCCCTGCCTCTAAGGTGAGAAAGGATGTTCTGTTTGAGCTGCTTCACAATCCGGAGGAGTATACCATGTGTTCGGCCTTCCGGCTGGTGGAGGATATGGAGCTTACCGGTGAGGATTATCAGAAGATCGAGAAAAATTTAAAATATAAAAAGGGAAGAGCCGAGACGCTGGCTTTGCTGCGGCAGCAGGGGGAGCCGGAGCTGATCGGCTGCATTGACCGTCTGCTTCAGGGAAAATCAGAAGAATGCCATATGGGAGCGCTTGACCTGGCGCTGCAGATCAAAAAGGAAAAGCCGGAGGAGTTTGCAAGGCTGAAGCCCATTCTGGAGCGGCTGTCCCAGCCCACCGGAAAGGAGCAGGTGCTCTTAAAGGAGCTGCTGGGGGAGAGAAGCCAGGCACAGGATATCCTGAAGCTGCCGGGCTACGGGCTGTATGATCCGGAAAAGGAATGGGTGCTGCCTGACGTGGAGCTGGATGAGACACAGGCGAAAGGGCTGTTCACCTATGGAGAGGAGGCATGTATCCAGGCGCTGACCCGGCTGAACAGCCTGATCGAGGAAAATAAGGATCGGGAATATACCACGGTCTGGAAGGAAGAGGAGCTGTTGGGCAATAAGCTGGAAAACTGCCGCTGGATCCATAAGGAGCCGGAGGGGGAGCCTTTGGATGCGCTGCCCTTCCGTGAGCTGTGGGAAGCGTTTTATCAGAACACCGTCCGAACGCCGGAGCTGTTAGTGGAGCTGTATCTGTATCAGAAATGCCGGGGGCCGCAGAGAAACGTTTATGAGAAAAACATAGAGCTTTATGAGAAGGTATTTGGAAGGGCTCCTTTCCATAACCTGGTGCAGGGCCTTCGGTACGGAGTGCAGGCCGGAAAGGTGATCGATACCTTGTTTTCCCAGTATGTCCCAAATAAGCTGAAGGTCAAATGGGGCCTGGCGGCTATGAGCAGGCTGCTGTCTGTGCTGAATGAGGAGAATTCCTTCTGCACCCTTCAGGAGAAACGATGGAATGGGGAGCTGGTGCCCTATACTATGCGTGCAGTGGAGTTCCCTGTGTTTCAGGATTTGCGCTGCTGGATCGGGCTGGCGAAGGAGCAGGAGTGGGAAACCGCATTTACACTTCGGTTCCGGATGCAGAACCATTATCAGGCCCTGAAGGAAAAGGAGATTCTGAGAGGCTACAGCAGCCCCGGCAATTACCTGACTTTGCGTGACTTTGTAACATGCTGGGAGAGAGGAATCTGGGATAAGGACCTGTTTTATAAGGCGGTCTTTACCTATTTGAGCCTGGGAAGCATCCTGGGTCCTGCCAGCACAGTGGAGCAGAAGGGCACGGTATCCTTCCGGGAGGCCAATGTAGGCGGGCTGAATGCATTTTTCGGCAATCAGGTGATCCAGCCGGCAGACGGAAAGTACCGCTTTGATAATATCGGTGACGAGCTTCCTGCCATGAAGCTGGCTCATCAGCTCTATGGAGAGGTGGTACCTAAGGTGCTGGCAGTGGAGTTAAAGCGGGGAGAGCAGGAAACTCCTTTTTCCGGCTCCGTGAAAAGCATCCACATCATCTATGGAATCGACTACATGATCCAGATCCTGACGGCCCTTGGCAAGGATACGCTGGAGCGGGGCAGCAGCTACCGCTCCAGCGGAAGGGAACGGCGGTCGGTGTTAAGTCATCTGCTGAAGGTATGCCATCCCAAGCCGGAGGAAACGGCCAAGGATTTAAAGAAGGCGCTGAAGGGGACGGATATTACCAGGAAGCGGCTGGTAGAGCTGGCCATGTATGCCCAGCAGTGGATCCCTATGCTGGAAGAATACTTAAAGCTTCCGGGACTGCAGAGCGGCTGCTACTACTTTATGGCCCATACCAGCGAAAGACTGGATGAGTTTACCACCTCCATGGTGACGAAATATACGCCCCTATCCCGGGAGGAGCTGCGGGACGGAGCCTTTGACATTAACTGGTTTTTTGAGGCTTACGGGAAGTTAGGAGAGAAGGATTTTAAGCTTTTGTACGATGCGGCAAAATACTCTTCCTCCGGCACAGCACATGGAAGAGCCCGAAAATATGCAGATGCTGCCCTGGGCAGGGTGGAAAAGGATGCATTAAAACAGGAGATCAGCGGAAAACGGAACAAGGACCTTTTGATGAGCATCGGCCTTCTGCCTTTTGGCGAGGATAGGAAGGAACGGGAGGCGGATATGCTGGACCGTTACCAGTTTATCCAGCAGTTTAAGAAAGAAAGCCGCAGCTTCGGTGCGCAGCGCCGTGCCAGCGAGGGCCGGGCGGTGGAGCTGGCGCTGCAGAATTTAAGCGTTCATGCAGGCTTTACCGACGTGACCCGCCTGACCCTGCGGATGGAAACAAAGCTGGTGGAATCCATGGAGGAGCAGTTTCAGTGGAGGGCGCTGAGGGAGGGAGCCCCGGAGGAGCTGCGGATCTTTGTGGACGATCAGGGACAGAGCAGCCTTCAGTTCCAGAAGGATGGAAAGGCATTAAAGGCAGTTCCGGCGAAATATAAGAAGGATGAGACCGTTCTCCTGTACCAGGAGCTGAATAAAAAGCTGAAGGAGCAGTACCGCCGTACCAGACAGATGATGGAGCAGGCTATGGAGGACCGCACCGCATTTGAAGCGTGGGAGCTTCTGGAGCTGATGAAGAATCCGGTGGTCCGCCCGATCGTAGAGCCGCTGGTGATGAAGCTTGAAGGGAAGGGCAGACAAAGGCTTGGCTTTTTAACAGAAGCAGGCCTGGTGGACTGGTCCGGCGCTGCGGCGAAGGTGAAGCCGGATGCCAGGCTGCTGATCGCCCACCCATTCCATCTTTACCAGGAAGGACATTGGCATGAGTATCAGAAGCTGCTATTTGAAAAGAAAATCAAACAGCCTTTTAAGCAGGTATTTCGTGAGCTGTATGTAAAGCTGAAGGAAGAGCTGGAGAAGGAGCAGTCCTTGATGTTCTCCGGCAATCAGATCCAGCCCCAGAAGACAGTTGGCGCTCTGCGGAGCCGCCGCTGGGTAGCAGATTATGAGGATGGGCTTCAGAAGGTGTACTATAAGGAAAATATCGTTGCCCGGATCTATGCCATGGCAGACTGGTTCTCTCCAAGTGATGTGGAGGCGCCGACTCTGGAATGGGTGGTATTTACGGACCGGAAGACCTTTAAGCCGCTGAAGATCCAGGAGATCCCGGATGTGATCTACAGCGAGGTCATGCGGGATGTGGATCTGGCAGTCAGTGTGGCCCACGCCGGCGGCGTTGATCCGGAGACCAGCCATTCTACGGTGGAGATGCGGAAGGCCATTGTGGAGTGCAATCTGGAATTATTTAAGGTGAAGAATGTAAAGCTGGAAGGCAATCACGCTGTTATCCATGGAAAGCTGGGACAATATACGGTTCATCTGGGCAGCGGCGTGGTTCATCAGATGGGAAATTCCATGTTGTTTGTGGTTCCGGTTCATTCCCAGCACCGGGGACGCATGTTCCTGCCCTTTATCGATGACGATCCCAAGACAGCGGAGCTCCTGTCAAAGATCCTGCTGTTTGCAGAGGATACAAAGATCAAGGATCCTGGCATCTTATCTCAGATCCGGTAGGAGGATCAGGGGAGATTTCTGCAAACATACATAGAAGGAGCACGTTCCCGCCGGCTCAGGCATGGGAATGTGCTCCTTCTTTTTCATTGCATATATGTACAGAATCGAAAGTGCTTCTTGCTCCGTTCTCAATCCGCTGTGAGACGGTTATGTGATCGGACGCTTTGGCCTGCACGCCACTCCGATGCCCAGTCCGCCGTATCCAATATGACAGGAAACGCCCAGAGACAGATCGTCACACATCACATCCAGATCCGGAAATGCCTCCTGAATCTCAGCGACCCACTGAGCAGTATCCTCCGGGGAGGCGCTGGAGGCTGCCATCAATGTGATCTCGCCTGCTTCATAGGACTTCTGAAAGCGGGTGCTCAGGTCGTGCCGGATAGCCTCGATCATAGTTTTTTTCACCTTGGCAAAGCCCCGGCATTTTTTGAAAGCATCCAGAGTTCCCACATCCAGCTTCAGGACCGGCTTAATATTCAGGATGGTTCCCAGGGCAGCGGCGGCAGGGGTGATGCGTCCGCCCTTTTTCAGGTGCTCCAGAGTCTGGACTCCGATATAGATGACCATGTCCTCCCTGGCCGCTTCGATGATCTTCTTGATCTCCCGTGCTGTGTAGCCCTCGCGGATCAGCTCCAGGGCATCCAGGATGGAACGGTGCATGGGCGTGGACACCCGGCCGTTATCTACTACAAATACCCGGTTTTCATATGGCTCATCCTGTGCCAGGGCAGCGGCGGTGGCGCAGGAGCCGCTTAGCCCGCTGCTTAAGGGAAAATACAGAATGGTTTCATATTCCTTCAGTCCCTGATCCCACAGCGCCATTACCTCTGCAGGAGAGGGCTGGGAGGTGGAGATATCGGCACCGGAATCCAGCTTCTGGAAAAACTGCTCTCTGGTTAGAGTAACATCCTCATAAAAGCACTGGCCGTCAATATAAAACGGCATGGGAAAAACGGTGATGCCCAGCTCCTTTGCTGTTTGCTGGGAAATACTGCTGTGACTGTCTGTAATAATTCCGATTGATTTCATGATTGGTTCTCCTTTGTCGGCTGCGGCTCCTGGATCCCGGCCTCCGTAATATTTTCAAAAATCCGGCAGCAGAAATCTGCCATTTCTTCAATGGATTCTTTCATTCCCCGCAGGTACCAGTCCTGGAGGATGTTGTGCAGGGCGCCCCACCAGCCAAGGACGGCGTATCGTGTCATAGGAGGGAAGCCGGCGTACCGCTTGTCCAGATAGGTGCTTACATTCACATATTCGTTCTGCAGCAGCCCTGCTTTCAGCAGAACATCAAAATCCCTGGGATGCTCCTGAATCAGCCGAAACATGTCGCAGTACAGTTTTCGGGGATTCACATCCTGGATCGCAGTCAGCACCATTTCTGTAATGCCTCCCAGCATCTGATCAGACAGATTAGAGAGGATATCCTCCTTAGACGTAAAATTCCGATAGAAGGCGGTTCTGGAGACCCCCGACTTTTTCACGATCTCTGTGATGGTGATCTTATCAAATGGTTTTTCGCTCATCAGCACCACAAGGGCGGATTGGATGCATTCCCTGGTGATGCGGTTGGTTTCTTCGTTGGATAGCCGCAGGACATCTCGTTTCTGCAGCTCCGTCTGTTCCTTCATCAATCGCGGCTACCTCCATTCCTTTTTGCTTCCCACAATGCTGCTGCCTGTATACCAACGTTATTGCAGGATATAAGCATCCTGACATGACGTTACACTTGTAAACCCGAAACGATTGTACATTAAAACGAAGAAATTGTCAATACAAAAGGAGTCGTTGCATACCCGATCATCTGCCTTCCTTATTGAGATTTCTTTATCAGCAGGATTCTTGAAAGAGGACAGAGAATCTGATATAGTATACACGTAAGTTAGTAGTAGCTAACTAAAGTTAGCATAAACTAATCTGAGAACTGTAAAATCCGCGCAGGCATGGAAAATGAGAAATATTGGTAAATGAAAAGCCGCAGCATCCGAAGGGGATGAGATCGGCCGTGACAGGTAAATGGAGGAGATGGGTATGGCTTATAACACAGCAGACAGACAGCTGGAGATAAATAGCAGGAGAGAGTGGACCCCAGAGCAGATCGCCCTGAATTGTCAGGCTGCATTTCAGTGTGCGCCAGTTCTTCTTGGCATCAAGCCGTCCAACCTTTTGATCATTGAACCGTCTAATATTGCCATGGCGCAGCAGCTTCTGCGGAGCATCGGGGTTGGGATCCGCACATTGTTTTACAGCCCGGGGCGCAAGATCATTCTGCTTGTGTACCGGCAGGGAATGATGGAGGCTGTGCTGAAATCGGAAGCAAACCTGACCTTTTTAAAAGAGTATGGCTATGAGGATGCCAGCCTTTCCAGGATCTTAAGCCGGCTTCAAAAGCGGTATTGCCGGTATATGTCAGAGCGCCAGGAGTTTCCCCATGAACTGGGAGTGCTGTTAGGCTATCCGCTGGAGGATGTGAAGGGTTTTATCCAGCATAAAGGTGAAAATTTCCTGTGCAGCGGTTACTGGAAGGTGTATGCCAATGCAGAAGAGGCGCAGAAGACCTTCCAGCTTTACGACACGGTTCGGAAGGGACTGTCAGAGCTTACGGAGCAGGGGCTTGATGTGTGTGAGGCAGTGGCTTACTGGGAACAGTATCGAATGCCTGGGGAAAGGGCAATGCTGCAGGCGGCTGGTTAGCGCCGTCAAAAAAAGAGAGGAACGTGTTCTTGCACGTAATTGTGCAGGTACCATTCCGTTGCAAAACTGGTTAATTTTCGCAGAATATCCGCGAGTCATGACTTGGCCGTTCTCCTACCTAAACGGAAAGGCCGCCTGGCGGCGCCATAAATGAAACGATGATCGGCTGTTCTGCGGATTAACAATATAAAAATGAAGGTGAGCCGTACAGGAAGCGGCAGAATGGAGGAAGCAATGAGCAAGATTGCAGTTGTATATTGGAGTGGAACCGGAAATACGGAGTCTATGGCAAACATGGTTGCCGATGGAATCAAGGCAGGAGGAAAGGAAGCAGATGTGATTCCGGTAGATGCAGCCAGCGCAGCCGATTTAAAGGATATGCCTGTATTTGCGTTAGGATGCCCGTCTATGGGTGCTGAGCAGCTGGAGGAGAGTGTGATGGAAGGCTTCGTTACTGAGGTAGAGGGCTTTGCTTCCGGCAAGACCATCGGACTGTTCGGTTCCTATGGCTGGGGCGACGGCCAGTGGATGCGCGACTGGGTAGAGCGTATGGAAAATGCCGGTGCTACCGTATTAGGCGGCGAGGAAGCCATCTGCAACGATGCGCCGGATGCAGATGCAGAAGCAGCCTGCAATGAACTTGGAAAGAAACTGGCAGCAGTATAAAGGAAGCAGAATGCCGGCTGATTCATGGTAAAAGAATCTTTTAAATTTGTA
>JAUNOF010000141.1:3708-8813 GCA_030537215.1 Lachnospiraceae bacterium | reverse complement strand
AAGAAGGGAATTGTAAAAAGGATGATAGGGGAGAAGAAAACAGAATCTAATTGGCTGGCAGGCCGCTATCTGGTTTTTCTGATGGGGTGTGCCCTGCAGGATGCATTAGGGAAAGAAAATTGGAAGCGGAAACCGGAAGCAGTCACCTGGGAGCAGGTATATGCATTGTCTAAGCATTGCGGAGTAGAAGGTATCAGTTACTTTGGCGTGAAAAAATTGGAAGAGCAGGAGGGGAAGAAAGCAGATTTGCCTGCAGAACCGCTTATGAAGGCATGGAAGCAGGAGGCTGACCGGATCTGTTATCGAACCCTTTGCTTTGATGAAGAGCGCAATGGAATCCTAAAGGAAATGGAAGCCCAAGGACTTTCTTATCTGCCATTGAAGGGAATCCGTCTGGCGGAACATTATCCTCATCCGGGAATGCGGCTGATGGCCGACAATGATATTTTATATGGATTTGTAGAGCCAGGGCCGGATGGAGGATATCAAATAGCCGGAGGGGATGAGAGCAGCCGGGACAGATCGGTGCAGAGCGCTCAGAAGGTGATGCGGGAAATTATGAATCAGAAGGGATACAAAACGGAGAGCCTGAAAGGAAACCATGATGTGTATTTAAAAAAGCCCTTCTACAATTTTGAAATGCACCGTGTGCTGATGGGAGAAGGGCAGCCAAATTATGAATATTATAAGAATCCATGGAAGCGGGCGATACAGGATACTGCTAACCCATATGCCTATTTTTTCTCTAATGAGGATGAGTACTTGTATCTGCTGGCACATGCTTTTAAGCATTTTTATCATGGAGGCTGCGGAATCCGTTTTCTGGCGGATCTGTATGTATTCCAAAAGAGTAAGGGAGATCGTCTGGACCGGAGATACCTGACCCAGGAACTGCGTAAGATGGGGATGGAGGACTTTGAGGTGAAGATGAGCCAGCTTTCCATTGCTGCGTTGGAAGGAAAACCGCTGAATCGAAAAGAAGCCGAACTGCTCCGGGAGCTTCTCGGATGCGGAACCTATGGAACCATCCGAACTCATGTAGAAAAGAAACTGGAGCGGCTGTCTGATTCTGACAGCAGTTTCAAACATGCAAAATGGCGCTATATTTGGAAACGAATTGTGCCGGAGAAGGAGCTTTGTAAAAGCTATTTTCCATTTTTTTATCGTCATCCGTATTTGATGCCGGTTCTTTTCCTTTATCGAGTAGGAAAAGGTGTGATTCAGCATCCAAAAAAGCTGTGGGCAGAGTGGAAGATTTTAATGGAGACCAAAAGGAAGGAAAAATAAGGAAAAAAGTTTGTGTGGAGCAGGATATTCCTGGCAGAGTTTTTGACTAAAACTTCATGCGTCCGGCAGGCAGACCCTTTTACGGGCCTGCCTGTCTGCATAAAAAGGATGACATAACATTATCGGCCATTTCTCGGTCATTACACAACCGGATTGGAAAGCACGCCGATGCCTTCTATGCTGCATTCTACCACATCTCCGGCCTTCAGGAACTTCGGCGGGTCAAAGCCCATTCCCACACCGGCTGGTGTGCCCATGGAAATGATGGTTCCGGGCTTTAAGGTCATTCCTTTTGAAAGCTCGCTGACAACATAGCTGATGTCAAAAATCAAAAGCTCTGTATTGCTGTCCTGGCGCAGTTCGCCGTTTACCCTGGATTGGATGGACAGCTTTGGCGGGTAGGGAAGGGAGTCTGCTGTTGTAATGCAGGGGCCCATGGGCAGGAATCCGTCCAGACTTTTCCCGAAGTACCACTGTTTATGGCGGTTCTGGATATTCCGCGCGCTTACATCATTGATAATGGTGTAGCCGAAAATATAGTCCAGCGCCCGTTCCTCCGGAACATTTTTTGCAGTCTTTCCAATGATGACGGCCAGCTCTGCTTCATAGTCCAGGCTGTCCACAATGTCGGTGTGGCTTTGGATTCCTTCCCCTGGATTTACCGCTTCGTTTACACGCTTGGAAAAGTAGATGGCATAAGGACGTTCTCCGCTGAAGGCTTCCTTTTTATATCGGGCTGATTCTTCTGCGTGGGCCATGTAGTTAATTC
The DNA here is from genome assembly GCA_030537215.1 of Lachnospiraceae bacterium. GTDB lineage: Bacteria > Bacillota > Clostridia > Lachnospirales > Lachnospiraceae > Caccovicinus. Next base: position 6,757 of record JAUNOF010000141.1, on the reverse strand, counting down.
CCAAGCAGATCACATCCTGCTTAGGAGTCGGAATCGGCGCTAAAAGCCTGGCGTCGGAAAGAGGGGCGGCGCCCCGGACCTGCTCCGGCTGCAGAGATGCGCCGTATGCAATCCGCTGCAGCTCCCCTTCGCTGATTTCTTCAATCAGCTGCTGCATGGACGGATAGTCGATTTCAAATGATTTTAACGGGTAAACCCAGGTTTCATCGGCATTGAGAACGCCTAAGAGAGTATTGAAACGGTCTACCTGGTAGGTTACAAATTTCATAGTCATATCCTCCTGATCTCGATACGCTGTAACTGTTCAGTACCCTCACAGTTACGATACGCTTATCTTATCACGTATCCCATTGTTTCGCAAGAAAAGACTGGAAATCTACAGGGTATCCGCCTCCTCCAATGTAACAGTTCAGATACCTTGAACTGTTACGGCATCTGCCCATGAAAATCGCTGCGCGATGGGGCAGATACCCTTTGGCCACTGCGCTTTCTTACGGTCAGCGCAGCAAGTGCACAGACCTATCTGAACTGTTGCCATCTAATTTCCCTTGGGTATACAGCGTGGCCAGCCGGATCAGATATTTTTCCGGCTTTGTCAGATAGCTGCCCTTTAGGTAAGCCACACAGCGCATCCAGGACTGGCGGGGCGCTACGGTAAAGTATACAATAGGTGCATCTGGATCTACATAAGACTGGGGAAAAAAGGCAGGGCTGACCTGGTTCTTTACAATATTGATTACCGTCAGGGTGCTGGTGGATTCGAACAGGATCTTTGGGCGGAAGCCGGCATGTTCAAAGGCAATGTCTATCATATCCCGCATTCGTGTTTCCTTTGAGATCAGGGTAAAGCTTTCGTCCCGAAGGAGACGAAGATCTATTTCCGGAAAGGTTTCATAGCTGTTTTCCCCGGCCAGATAGGCCAGGGGATGGGTTTTCGGCAGCCCCAGGATCATCAGCTCTTCCTTCATTTCCAGGAATTCCAGTTCCGGATTTCGGTGAGTTCCTGTGTAGGTGGTGCAGGCAAGGGTCACTTCCTTCTGGAGAAGGAGCTGCTCCATCTTCTTGACTCGGGCTTCGCGGATCTTAAAGGACACATTGGGATATTTTTTGTGAAAGATGGGATAAATATGGGAAAACATCAGAGAGCCTCGTTCCGGAGTATAGGCAAGAGAAATCTCCCCGGTGGTTTCCTCAGAGATATCATGAATGATCTTATAGGTTTCCTGCTTCATATCCAGCATCTGATGGGCGGTACTTAAGTAAATCCTTCCAGCAAAAGTGGGGATCATACTGTGCTTCCTGCGCTCAAAAAGCCGGACGCCTAACTCCTTTTCTAATTTCAGAAGCTGCTGATTTAAGGCGGATTGGGTGAGAAACAGCTTTTCAGCAGCCTTGGAGATGCTCTGCTCCTGTTCGATGGCCACAATATTTTCAATCTGACGCAGATCCATAATAGTTTTCTCCTTTTCTGGTACAACAAAATCTGGTTTGGGCAATGAATTTTCCTGTTTGGCGGCGCCGCTGTCAGGCGACATATCCGTTTTACAGCATATCAATTGCGCTAAATAAGCAATAAAAAGAATTCGTATTCATACAATAATCCCCAAAATAAATCCTATACATAAATTGACTGAAATGTAAGAGCTTTCGTAAAACTGTACTGTGTCAACTTAATTAGATTAAGATAAAATATAAAAATCAATAAGTTGAAATAAGTTAACGGCTTTATTATAATCAAATCACATAAAGAGTTCAAGCTAATTAAGAAAAAAGTATGAGAAATCAACAAAGGAGAGGGAAAGATGAGAAAGAAATTATTGGCATTGGCACTGGCGGGCGTTATGGCATGTTCACTGGCTGGATGCGGTTCCGGCGGCGGCAAGGCCGGAGATTGGGCAAAGAATGTAGAGATTCAGGTTCCGGCCAAGGCAGGCGGCGGTACGGATGTTATGGCCAGAGCCCTGGGAACCCAGGTGGCAAAGGATTCCGGCTCAACCATCACCATTGTAAATAACACCGATGGCGGCGGAGTGGTTGCCTGTGAGAAGGCGGCGGCAGGAAAGAAGGATGGCTCCACCCTGGTTCAGTTTCACACCACTCTGCTGATCAAGACGGCTACCGGTGTTTTAAAGAAAGCGGCAGCAGATGATTTCACGGTTATCGCAGTTGGCGTTCCGGTTGATGAAGCAAATAACGTGTTAGTGGTTTCCGGCGATTCTCCGTATAATACGCTGGATGATCTGATTACAGATGCAAAGGCAAATCCAGGCAGCCTTTTAGTTGGAATCGAAACCGGCGGTACCACCCACGTTCAGGCGGGTTTGTTTGCTAAGGCAGCAGACCTGGAAGTAAAGTACGTTGAGGCAGGCTCAGATACAGAAAAGCTGACGGCATTAGTAGGCAACAGCATCAACGCAGCCCTGGTAAATGCCAATCAGGCAAAGCAGTACATCGAGTCCGGCAAGGCAAAGGCGCTGGCAGTTGTTTCCAACAGCCCGGAGGGCGGACGCAGTTCGGTTCTTCCGGATGTTCCTTCTTTTGTAGAGCAGGGAATCGACTGTTCCTTCCAGATGTTAAGTGTTCTGCTGTTAGGACCGAAGGACATGGACGCCGAATTAGTGACTAAGATCCATGATTACTATGCGTCCGCTGCAGAGAATGAAGAGGTAAAGACAACGTTAGCTCCGGCTGGTATGGAGATGACTTTTATAAGCGTTGAGGACGGCTTAAAGACGGTTCAGGACACACAGACCAGCATCAATGCAGTGGTTGAGGAATTAGGCTTAAAGCAGCAGTAATTGGATGCAGCAGGGGAGAGCGCAGGCAAAAGCAGGCGAAAGCCGCAGGCCCCGCCCCTGCCAGGAAAGGATGGATAGAATGAAGATAAAAAGGGATCAATTGACAGGAGCCGTTCTGGTGCTCCTGGGGATCGTGGTATTCCTTATGACCACCACGTTTTCCATTCCGATCACTGCTGCTTATCCAGGGCCAAGGATGCTGCCAAGCATCGCGGCCTTCGGATTTGTAGTGTGCGGTCTGGGAATTTTCG
>JAUNOF010000141.1:1661-3608 GCA_030537215.1 Lachnospiraceae bacterium | reverse complement strand
TGTTTGATTAAAGGAGGGAGTATCTATGTTTGAATATATTCCATATATTGTAAGCCAGATTGTCCAGCCTTTTAATCTGGTTCTGTTATTTGCAGCTACCGTGATCGGTCTGATCTTCGGCGCCATCCCGGGACTTTCCGGAACCTTGGCGGTTATGCTGTTTATGCCCCTTACCTATTCCATGCAGGCCGGACCGGCTGTCATCTTCCTGATCGCCCTATGGGTAGGCGGGTGCTCCGGTGCTTTTATCGGTTCTGTGCTGCTGGGAATCCCAGGTTCCGCATCTGCTGTGGCAACCTGTTGGGACGGCTACCCTATGGCTCAGAATGGAAAGGCAGGCAAGGCTCTTGCCATCGGTATGGTCGCCTCCTTCTTAGGTACCTTCCTCAGCGCATTGTTTGCAGCGCTGTTAAGCCAGAAGATCGCGGATATTGCATTTGCCATGGGTCCATGGGAGTATTTCTCTCTGTGCTTTGTAGCGATTACCATGGTACTGGCGATCTCAAAAGGAAATATGTTTAAAGGTCTTGCGTCAGCAGCTATCGGCCTGCTATTTGCTTCCGTAGGCTTTTCTCCAATCGATGCGGAGCCCAGATTTGTATTTGACAATATGTATCTGATGAGCGGTCTGGGAATGACGGTAGTGCTGATCGGTATCTTCGGTGTGGCACGTATTGTAGAAGAATATGGAAAAGGCTTCGGCGCTCTGCCGGAGGTGGATACCAAGTCCATCAAAGGTCTGGGCATCACCATAAAGGAGATTATGGCTCAGGGCGTCAACATCGTCCGTTCCTTCCTGATCGGTCTGGGAATCGGCTTCCTGCCGGGAATGGGCGCCGGCCTGTCCAATCTGGTTGCTTATTCCAGCGCAAAGAATGCATCCAAGACACCGGAACAGTTCGGTCACGGGTGTCCCGACGGCATCTGGGCATCTGAGGTTTCCAATAATGCAGCCATCGGCGGTTCCATGATTCCTATGGCAGCTCTTGGTATCCCAGGCGACTCTACCACAGCTCTGCTGATCGGTGCTTTGACCATCCACGGCCTGGAAATGGGGCCTATGGTATTTAAAAACAGCGGCAATGTGGTTTATCTGATGTTTGCTACGGTTATGGTGTGCGCTATTGTGGTACTGGTTCTTCAGGCGCTGGGAATGCGAGTTTTCCCGCTGATTCTGAAGGTTCCTTATCATTATATGTATCCGGCGCTGATTATCATTTCCTTTGTCAGTGCATATGTAGATTCCAGCAGCTTATATAAGTGCGGAATGATGCTGGTATTCGTGATCATCGGTATTCTGATGAGCTACGGCGGACTTCCCACTGCTCCGCTGATTCTGGCATTTATTCTGGGGCCCACATTAGAGAGCAATATGCTGAAGTCTTTCCAATATTCCGGAACAGCGGCAACCTTCTTTACCAGGCCCATCTCCTGTATTTTTATGATCATCGGCATCGCCTGCGTTTTCTCTCCGGTGCTGCGGATGGCGATGGAAAAGATGAAAGGAAAGAAGGCTTAAGATCTATAATTCAAGCCCATATCAACATTTTTGATACCCCTATAAAGAGCACCGAAAGAGGAGTGATCCTCTTCGGTGTTTCTTTAAAAAAGAAAGGAGTTTTTTATGTCATTTCAATGCACCCCAGCCATCCCCCAGCCGGTGGCAAAGCTGGCCTACGAGCCATGGACCTTGTCTGTTCTGCCATTTCAGGTATCTCCAAGAACCTGGTATGTGGCAGGACAGACCTGGGTGGGCTGTTATCTCATCGATTCCGGAGACGGCCTGATCCTTCTTGATACGGCCATCCCGGAGAGCGCCTACCTGTTGGTGGATTCCATTTACCGGGCAGGCTTTCAGCTGAAGGATATTAAGAAGATTTTGATCAGCCATGCTCATTTTGACCACTGCGGAGCGGCGGCAGCGATGAAGGAGCTGACCGGCGCCAA
>JAUNOF010000141.1:0-1561 GCA_030537215.1 Lachnospiraceae bacterium | reverse complement strand
GCCATGCACGGCGGCGTAGGTGCCAATACTATGAATGATAAATATTATTCCGCCAGCAAATATCTGACGCCGGCGCTTCGGGAGCGGTTCTTTGCGGATGCAGAAAAATTAAAGCAGATCCATGTGGATATTGCGCTGCCAAGCCATCCCAACCAGATTGAGATCATGGACCGGGCCGGACAGTATACCCATGAAAGCCAGCCTTATCTGGATGGCACGGTGTGGGCGGAATTTATAGATGAGCGGGTGCGTCAGGTGAAAGTACTGATGAAATAGAAAAACTGTAATGGCAGGAAAACGTTGGAAAATAAGAAAGCATGCCGCCCTGACTGATCTGGAGCAGGGCGGCATGGTTATGTAAGAAGCAGATCAATAATTCTCTGCCTTCCGTTCAAAATAGGACTTGGGATGGGCGCAGCAGGGGCAGATCTCAGGTGCTTCATCGCCTTCATGGATGTATCCGCAGTTGCGGCACTTCCAGCCCAGAGGGGCGTCGCCCTTAAATGTCTTGTCGGCCTTCAGGCTTTCCAGGAGCTTTAAGTACCGCTTCTCATGAGCAGCCTCAACCTTTGCCACCAGCTCAAACTTTATGGCAAGCTCTTCAAAGCCTTCCTCCCGGGCTTCTCTTGCCATCTGTGCATACATATCGGTCCACTCATAATTTTCTCCTGCTGCCGCGTCGATCAGATTCTGCTCGGTAGTTCCAATGCCGCCGTGCAGCTCCTTGAACCACATCTTTGCATGCTCCTTCTCCTGATCAGCCGTTTCCAGGTACAGGGCAGCCATCTGCTCATAGCCGGCCTTCTTGGCAGCAGATGCGTAGAAGGTGTACTTATTTCTTGCTTCCGATTCTCCTGCAAATGCAGTCTTTAGGTTTTGTTCTGTTTTCGTTCCTGCGTATTTGGACATCGTAGTTTCCTCCTTGTAATAAAATACGGGTGTCCGACTTCCGTCAGACACCCGGTAGTGATCGGCAATAAATGAATGAATTAGCCAAAATATCTCTTTAATAAGCCCTGGAAAGCGCAGCCATGACGAGCCTCGTCCTTCGCCATCTCATGAACGGTGTCATGGATTGCATCTAAGTTAGCCTTCTTAGCGCGGCCTGCTAAATCTAACTTGCCAGCGGTAGCGCCGTTCTCAGCAGCAACTCTTAACTCCAGATTCTTCTTGGTGCTGGTGGTAACAACCTCACCTAACAGCTCAGCAAACTTAGCTGCATGCTCAGCTTCCTCAAAAGCAGCGGTCTTATAGTACTCGCCGATCTCCGGATAGCCTTCCCGATATGCCTGACGGGACATAGCCAGATACATACCAACCTCAGAACACTCGCCCTCAAAGTTTGCTCTTAAATCAGCGATGATGTCCTCGGAAACGCCCTCTGCCTTGCCTACGCCGATCTCATGCTGGCAGGCCCAGGTCATCTCTGCTTCCTGCAATTTGAATTTATCTGCCGGAACCTTACATACTGGACATACTTCCGGTGGATTTTCTCCCTCATAGATATAACCGCATACTGTACATACCCATTTCTTCATACTGTTGTTCTCCTTTTCTTTTT
>JAUNOF010000140.1 GCA_030537215.1 Lachnospiraceae bacterium | reverse complement strand
GCTTATTCATTGAAAAGCACGATCTTCTGTGCGATTCCATCGGCTCCCAGCCACACCAGGCAGCGTCTTCCTTCTGTGATGTCGGATAATCGTACCATCTGTCTGGTCAGGTACGGGATGATCTGGCAGTCAGCCGGAACGGGAATCAGGCTGCCATCTGTGGTGGTCAGCTGGTATCCGCCCTGTCCATCCTCTGTCAACGCACCTGCGGCAGTCACATATTCCGGTGCAGCAGCATCCTGAGGGATATCCACCAGCACCATCACAGCAGACATCTGGGGCGGAATGCTCAGAGTCATAGCCGGCCCTACATATGCATAAATGCTGCTTCCTGGCTGAACAGAGCTTAGATCGGCCGGGAATCCATTTACTCCATCCAGGATCAAGGTCTGCTCCGGGTCCACATGAACGATCACTTCCTCCTGATATCCATTCTCAAACTGGCGGTTCATAGAAAAGCTGCCGTCCATCACCTCATTCAGCGTTCCCTGCAGCTTCACCATATCCGCTGCCACGCCGATTCCGGTGTCACCGGCTGCATCCCCGGATGCTGCCTCTCCAGCGTAGCCCGGCCCATTTTCAGAACTGCTGTCCAGATTTGTCTCTACCCGATTTCCGTTTTCTACCTTGATAATCTGTCTGGCACCTGCTGATGCAGCCATCACGCCTCCTAATCCCATTACCATTGTAACACATGCAGTTGCTACTATATGTTTTCTCATAATTGAATTCCTCACTTTCACCCTTTTTCATTTTATTTTTCCACTTTACAAACATCTGGCCGGCCAGCCTTTTCTCCAGCTCTTTCGCACTTAAACGCTTTAAACTTTTAAAGTTTTTTCTCTTTCAGCTCTTGCCTTCTGCCTGTTTCTATATTATAATGGAGCAATAGCTGTAGGTCAAATGACAAATCACTTACAATACTTACGATTTTATTGAATATATGGAGGTATGAATATGGGATTAGAATTTATCAATAAATTGCCGACTCCCGCAGAGATCCGCGAACAGTATCCCCTTCCCCTGGAACTGGCGCAGATCAAGAAAATTCGCGATGCAGAGATCGCAAAGGTATTTACAGGAGAAAGCGATAAATTTATTCTGATCATCGGTCCCTGCTCTGCAGATAATGAAGATTCCGTCTGCGATTATGCAAACCGTCTGGCAAAGGTTCAGGAGAAAGTAGCGGATAAGATCATCATCATTCCGCGGGTGTACACCAATAAGCCCCGCACCACCGGAGAAGGCTATAAGGGCATGCTCCATCAGCCGGATCCAGAGAAAAAGCCAAATATGCTGGAGGGCATCATTGCCATCCGTCATATGCACATGCGGGTCCTGAAGGAAACCGGCCTGACCACTGCAGACGAGATGCTTTATCCGGAAAACCTGCGGTACTTATCCGATATGATGTCTTATATTGCCGTAGGCGCCCGCTCCGTGGAAAATCAGTACCATCGGCTGGTGTCCAGCGTCTGCGATGTCCCGGTGGGCATGAAGAATCCTACCAGCGGTGATTTATCCGTTATGCTGAATTCCGTTTATGCAGCACAGCACAGCCATGATTTTATCTTCCGCGGCTGGGAAGTGAAATCCGACGGCAATCCGCTGACCCACACCATTCTGCGTGGTGCGGTAAACAAGCATGGTCAGTGCCTGCCTAACTATCATTTTGAAGATTTAGAGCTTCTGCTGAAGCTTTACAACGAGAGAGGCAACTTAAAGAACCCAGCCTGCATCGTGGATACCAACCACTCTAATTCCAACAAAAAATATATGGAGCAGATCCGCATCGCCAAGGAGGTGCTCCACAGCCGCAGACATGCCTCTGAGGTACGGGATTTTGTAAAGGGCCTGATGATCGAAAGCTACATCGAGCCAGGGGCACAGAAGATCGGCGAGGGCTGCTATGGAAAATCCATCACCGATCCATGCCTGGGATGGGAGGATTCCGAGCGTCTGATCTATGAGATTGCAGATGGATTGGTATAGATAAGCGTAAAACAGTTGCTGAATATAGCAAAAAGCCAGCCGGCTGCCGGCTGGCTTTTCTTATTGTTGTTCCACTTTCCAGTTTTTGTTCTGGGAACTGTTACGGCATTATGCCAGATACTTCTTCAGAACCTCTCTCACAGCACCAGGTCCTGCGATCTCCTCTACAAACATGTCTTCAATCCGCTCACCGATACCTGCATCGTACAGATTGATACCGAAAATATTGGCATTAGAAAGGATCGGCTTTAACTGTCCCGTATACGTCTCCGGTTTGCCTACCTGGATGCCCTCCAGTTTCTTTGCCAGTTCCGGAATCATCGGGTCTGGAGACAGCTCGAATCCATTGCCTGCATCATCCACTGCCAGCAGATAGCGGCACCAGCCTGCGATGGCTAACGGGATCGCAGTCAGTTTCTTGGCATCGCCGTATTTCTCCACATAGGACTTGATCGTCTCACCGTAGCGGATGCCTACCTTCTGAGAAGTATCGGTTGCGATTCTCTGCGGGGTATCCGGCATAAACGGATTCGGAATTCTCACATGAATCACTTCGTTTACAAAATCAACAGGAGAAAGGATACCTGGGTCTGTTACAACCGGCATGCCCTCCACCGGACCGATCTGATGAACCAGTTTATTTAACTGCTCGTCCTTCATCTCGTCTGCAATCAAGTCATAGCCCAGCACGCAGCCGTAAACAGCCAGTGCGGTGTGCAGCGGATTCAGACAGGTAGTAACCTTCATGCGCTCCACCTTATTTACAGTGTCGCGGTCGGTCATGTAAACTCCTGCCTTCTCCAGAGCCGGTCTGCCATTGGGGAACTTGTCCTCGATTACCAGATACTGCGGTCCTTCTGCATTTACGAATGGAGCAATGTAGGTTTTCTTTGAGGTGATCACCGGAGCCATGTCTTCCACGCCTGCCTTCTCCAGCTCGGCGCATACCGAATCAGCCGGCCGTGGAGTGATCTTATCGATCATGGACCATGGGAAGGATACCTGGCTTTCATCGGACAGATATGCTACAAAGCCGTCCTCCACGAAGCCCTTTTTATTCCACTCCTGTGCCATGGTGATAATGGAGTTCTGCAGCTTCTCACCATTGTGGGAGCAGTTATCCATGGAAACAACTGCTAATGGAGCCTTGTTTGTTTTGTATCTCTCATGGAGCAGGGCACATACCACTGCCATTGCGGAGCCTGCCTTGTCCGGGCCATTGTCGATATCAGCCTGGATGAATGGGAAAAAGCTTCCGTCAGCGCCCTTTAACGCATAGCCCTTCTCTGTGATGGTGAAGGAGATCATCTGTAAGCCTGGATTTGCAAAAATTTCTTTCAGCCGGTCCCACTGGGAAGCAACATCAGACTGTGCCTTGATGGCCTCTGTTAAGGAGCCGATCACCTTCTTGTCAGTGGAGCCGTCTGCCTTTAAGGTAACTGCCAGAACCAGGTTGTCATATGGATCGTAGATCTTATCCACCACATCAAAGTCAAAGGTCTCCACACAGGTAATGCCCTTATCGCTCTCTCCGGCTGCGATCAAAGTGTCTGCCAGTCCGCCGATAAAAATACGGAAGATATTTCCAGCGCCGAAGTGTACCCATACCGGCGCCGCCTTGGTGGCAGCCGCTACCTTTTCCACATCATAGGAAGGAAGGCCAATCCCGGCTGCTTCCCATACCTGCCTGTTTTTTAACCCTTCAATTGTTAATTTCATAATCCGCTTCGCCTCTCAATCTTTTATTTTTATTACAGCATGTTAACACTTATTACTATCTTACCGAATTTTCATGGTATAATCAATACATAATTTTTGATATTTATAGCATAATTTTGTCTATTTTAACCGTCCAATTGCCAATTCCCATTATCTGTGATATAACTAAAGAGTAGCTGGAAGCGTACATAGCAGGTAACGGTTCCGTACCCTCACAGCTGCCATAACAGTTACATTTTATTAACACATGTGCGCAGCCGATCCAAACAACGCTGCCGCAGGAAAGGTATCCTATATGATGTCAGACATCTCTCTTGAACAAATCTTAATGATCGCGGCTATCGCCGTCCTGCTGTTCGTCCTCCTGCCCATTCTGGAGAAACGCACCGGCAAGAACCTGACCGAGATGATCTTCGGCGTTCGGAGGAAAGGCTCCCGTTCAGCAAAGAAGGAGGAAGCCTCCGGTAAAAAACAGGAGCCCAAGGTCAGCAATGGAACCAGGTCCGAATTAACCTCCTTTGTGGCGCAGATGCTGCGGTTTGCCGCAAAGAATAAGATGCGGCTGGTTGCTCCCGGCACCGTAGAATATGAAGGAAAGGAAGCACGGTTAACCTGTCTTCTGGTTGCGCCAGGAGGCATTATCGGCGTCTACTGCCTGGGCTTCGGCGGTGATATCAAGCCTGCCAGCTCTCCCCATCCATGGCGTCAGCATATCAACGGTCAGGACTTAACCTTTGCCAATCCCATCCAGGCCTGTCAAGAGCAGCACCAGCTGGTCACTGCCGCTATGAAGCAGGCCGGCGTGGAAGGAAGCCTAAAGGTGGTAACCGTATTCACCAACCCCAAGGCTAACCTTCAATCCTTCCCCTCCTCTGCCTATACCCAGCAGCGGTTTATGGACTACTTAAAGGAAAATGAAGCGCTGAAGCAGGGCTCCTTAGACGTGGAAAAGACAGCTCTGGCGCTGGCAGATCTGGCAAAAATCAAGGAGAAGAAGGAATCGCAAAAGAAAAAGCAGCAAGAACGGAAGCAAAAAAAATCGGTTAGAAAATAAAAAGACCCCTGCAGAAACCTTCTCTCATAGCGGAATGATGATTTCTGCAGGGTCCTTTTTACCCATTTTCCTTTCCATTAACCTGCCGCTGCAAACCACGCACAAGCCGCCGTTCACAGTCACCAGATCTGCATCATACTGCCAAAGCCGTAATTCCAAAATAAGCCAGAACAATGATTCCCAGAACAATGCGGTAATAACCAAAGAATTTAAAATCATGGTTTCGGATATACCCCATCAGGAACTTGATGGAATAAACCGATACAAAGAATGCCACGATCATGCCCAGCAGCATGTAAAAAACCTGCGGTCCGGTAAAGGAGTTGCCATTCAAAAAGAATTTCACAATCTTCAGCAGACTGGCTCCAAACATCACAGGAATTCCCAAAAAGAAGGAAAACTCTGCTGCCACGCTTCTGGAGCACCCTAAGATCATGGCTCCCAGAATGGTAGAACCAGACCGGGAGGTACCTGGCACCAGACTTAAAAGTTGAAACAAGCCGATATACAGCGCTGTCTGGAAGGTAAGCTGGCTGGTCTTTTGAATGGAAAAATCCACATTCTGATTCCGGGTTTCCAAAATAATAAACAGGATACCATAGATGATCAGGGCCGCCGCTACCACATAGGCATTCATCAGGTGCTCCTCCATCCAGTCATTAAATAAGATACCAAGAACTGCCGCCGGAATACAGGCTACCACAATCTTCATCCAGAGAATGATCGTCCCCCGCCTTGCTGCCGGCTTCTTCTTCGGCGAGAAGGGATTCAGCTTATCAAAATACAGCAGCACCACCGCCAGAATCGCTCCCAGCTGGATGACCACAAAAAATACATCCAGATAAGCCTTGGGCTGTTCCATATGTATGATCTCATCTACCAGGATCATGTGCCCGGTACTGCTGATGGGAAGCCACTCGGTAAAGCCCTCCACAATACCCTGCACGATAACTTTTAACGTTTCAATTATGCTCATAGCTTCCTCCATATCCTATGACTGTCTGATATTCTCGATCTGCCAGTCGATGGGTTCCAGACCTTGGGATTTTAAAAACTCATTGGTCTTGCTGAAATGACGGCATCCGAAAAATCCCCGGTATGCAGACAGCGGACTTGGATGAGGCGCTTCCAGGATCAGATGCTTGGGATTGTTTAACATCGCCTTCTTCATCTGGGCCGGTCTTCCCCACAGCAGGAATACAATGGGATGATCCTGCTGATTCAGAATGCGGATGGCCGCATCTGTAAATTCCTCCCAGCCGATGTTTCGGTGAGAATTGGCCGCATGGGCGCGGACCGTAAGAACCGTATTCAGAAGAAGCACGCCCTGATCGGCCCATTTCTTTAAGTAACCATTATCCGGGATAAAGCATCCCAGGTCATCATGCAATTCCTGGTAAATATTCACCAGAGACGGCGGGATCGCCACATCCGGCTTTACGGAAAAGCAAAGTCCGTGGGCCTGCCCGTCTCCATGATACGGATCCTGCCCCAGAATCACTACTTTCACCTTATGCAAAGGGGTAAAGGCAAATGCATTAAAGATATCATCCGCTGCCGGGAAGATCTGCCTGGTTTCATATTCACTTTTTACGGTATTGTAAAGCTGGCGGTAATACGGCTTCTTAAATTCCCCGCTTAACGGCTCCAGCCAATCATTGTCAATTGCTGACATAGTAAACCTTCTTTCCTCTTTTCTGTTGATTATGGTTCCGTGCCCTTTGTTTCTTTTCCTTACAGGCGGACCGAGATCCCCCGTCCGGCCAGGTACTGCTTTAAATCCCGGATCTCCATCTCCTTATAGTGGAATAAGGATGCCGCCAAAGCCGCATCTGCCTTTCCTACGGTCAGCGCGTCATAAAAATGCTCCATCTTTCCCGCTCCGCCGGAGGCAATGACCGGGATGGATACCTGCTCTGCGATGGCTGCCGTCAGCTCATTGTCATAGCCCGCCTTCGTTCCGTCACAGTCCATGCTGGTTAAAAGGATCTCTCCCGCCCCCAGCCGGTCCGCGGTCCTGGCCCATTCCACCGCATCGATTCCCACGTCGATCCGGCCGCCGTTCTTATAGATATTCCAGCCGGAGCCGTCCGCCCGGCGCTTGGCATCAATGGCAACTACCACGCACTGGCTTCCGAATTTATCCGCTGCCTGGGAGATCAGCTCCGGGTTATTGATGGCAGAGGAATTAATGGAGATCTTATCTGCTCCTTCCCGAAGCAGCATACGGAAATCCTCCACGGTACGGATCCCTCCGCCTACGGTAAAGGGGATAAACACCTTCTCCGCCACCCGCCTTACCATATCCACTACGGTGTTTCTGGCATCCGAGGTGGCGGTAATATCCAAAAACACCAATTCATCGGCTCCCGCCTTATCATAAGCGGCAGCAATCTCCACCGGGTCGCCGGCATCCCGCAGGTTCACGAAATTAACGCCTTTTACAACCCGGCCATTATTCACATCTAAACAAGGAATGATTCGTTTGGTAAACATGGCAGCCTCCTAAGGTAACGCAATAAAATTCTTTAAGATCTTCAGGCCCACATCACTGCTCTTCTCCGGATGGAACTGACAGGCAAATACATTGCCCCGCTCAACGGAAGCGTGGATGTGTGTGCTGTACTCCGTGGAAGCTGATACCATGGATTCATCTGCCGCCTTCAGATAATAAGAATGGACAAAGTATACATAAGCGCCGTCTTCGATTCCCTGAAACAGTCTGGCGCCTGGTGTGATGGAAAGAGAATTCCAGCCCATATGGGGAATCTTAAGCCCCGGACAGTCTGGAATCCGCAGGATCTTTCCAGGCAAAACTCCCAGCCCTTCCACCCCTTCGCTCTCCTCGCTGCTTTCAAATAAAAGCTGCAGTCCCAGGCAGATCCCCAGGAAAGGGGTTCCCTTTTCTACTACCTGATGGATCACATCTGCCAAGCCGTACTGATGCAGCCGTCCCATGGCATCGCCGAAGGAGCCAACTCCCGGCAAGATGACCTTATCTGCTTTTAAGATGGTCTCCGGGTTCCGGCTGACTGCCGGCTCTTCTCCCAGCGAGATCAGCGCCTTCTCTACACTGCGCAGATTTCCTGCATCGTAATCTATAATCGCTATCATATGTTCTGTCCTTCCTGTTGGTCTGTTTGCACCGCTTCGTTCCTCAGCATGAGGCTGGGAACTCCCTTCCGTTTCCTGCGGCAACACACGATTTCGTTCGCTTCATTTTAGCACAGGATTTGTCTGTGTACAATGGTTTTTGTTTTATTTCCCTCTTTTCAGCTATTGATCCGTTTGTGTTCTGCGTATGAAGGTTACAGAATTCTCCGGCACTGATGTAGAACGTTCCCTGATCTCCTGGGTAGTCTGATGAAATTCTGCATGGATGCGGAACAGCCAGGCCTTTTGGTTGAAGAAAACGGTTTTTTCGAAGGGCCAGCGGATAACCGTTGGGGTGCGGAAGCCTTCGCCCAGCTCCAGGACTGCCAGGTCACGGTTTAAGGTGGTGGAAAGCCAGAGCTGGTATTTTTTCCACATAGGCAGGTAGCCTTCTTCAATGTAAGTTTCTGCCTGAATGGTATTGCCGGTCAAGGGCTGACCGCAGTGGGGGCAGATATCATCGGGGATCTCGCCTTCCTCCCAGATATCCTTGGTACAGGCTTTGGAGCACTGGCGCCAATGGATATTGCCGCAGGGCGCTACCATACGGTCACGCCTGAATTCCGTGTCATAGATAGCGCCGTCTGTCACAGTGGTTACAATAAAATAATCCTTGTCTTTTACTAATTGATACAACGCATCGTAGGCTTCTTTTACTTCATGATTCTTCTCATCGGAAAGCCTGCCATCGATCCTCCACTCCCCTCCGATTCCGATCAAAACCCGCTGGGCGGCGGACAGTTTTTCCAGCAGCAGCTCAGCCCCGCCTTTGTTCATGCTGCTGTTTGGATTCATATTGTCATCATTTGTGCTGTTATTTCGATTCCTATCCATATGCTTGTTCCTCGCTTTTGGCTGGATCGCCGGATCACGCTCCAGCGTATTCCAGTTTTATTTTTCTTGTATCATGCTTTCCGTGCTTTATCTTACCATACACACACAATGAACTCAAATAGTTTCCTCTTTATATCACAGCACT
>JAUNOF010000139.1:6801-8935 GCA_030537215.1 Lachnospiraceae bacterium | reverse complement strand
AAAATCGAATAAATTCAAGAAGCAGATACCCCAAAGTCAGGCACAGTCCAATACAAAACAGCATCAAGCCAAAGGAAAAGCTTTCCTCCACCAGCCGCCCGTTTCTCAACACAGCCTCCTCCAGACGCACCAGCCCTGGAATCCTGGATGAGTGAGCCGTGGAAGCCCGTCCAACAGCCTTTTCTCCATCCTTTTGCCACATCCGAAGCCGTGCCAGACGATCCAGCCATCTGCCCAGCCATCTTGCCAGACGGTCCCTTTCTGCGTGATGAACCGGTTCCTTTGCCTGCCGGTGAGTGGTTCTTCTTGCCAGAAGAATGATCCCGTCCGCCAGATGATCCATGCTCCGGCACACCACGGCTGATATCGCCAGAAATACCGTGACCAGGGTCGATATCAAATATTGATCAAGCAATCCAAATACAGCTCCAAACACTCCAGGAAGCAGGACCTGCAGAATCGGCCGGTATATAAGTTCCTCCAGATCCAGCTTCTTCGGCCAGCGGTCTGCATATTGTTTGTCTGCCTTCAGCCAGGTGCGGATTACCAGAACATACAGCAGGATTCCAATTCCAATGGAGATCAATCCGCCTTTCAGATTGGAAAAGCCAAAATAGTGAACTGCATGTTCCATTCCTCCAGCCAGAAAAAATCCTTGTCCCAAATCCGCCAGCCGGTTCATGGTAAGATCGGGAAGCATCCCAAGGATCAGAATCAGGCCTGCCGGAATTGCCAGCACGAAACCGCTGGCACCTTTCATATACCGCCCCCGCATCCCATCAAATTCTGCCTGCCGCTTTGGATCCTTGTTCGGTTCAACAAATATGGCAAAAAACAGCTTCAGCATGTAAGCAACGGTCATACCGCCTGTAACTAGGAAGATCCATTCCGCCGCCGTCCAGAGAACCGGATTTGCAGCCAACCCGCTGATCCAGCCTGCTGCTGCAGAAACTGCCTCTACCTTCGCCGTACCTGCTGCGCCTGCCGCTCCTTCTGCGATCAGCTCCCGGTACTCCACAATACTCTCATGGAGCAGTGTCTTGCTCACATACCCGCTCCAGCCTGGAATTCCGCTGATTCCCAGCGCTCCCATGAGAAAGCATCCCGCCAGCAGCGGCTTTTTCCTTCCGAAGCCCTGAATCTGATTCAGATTCAGCTGATGAAGATTCATAAAGACCGCTCCGGCACAGAGAAACAGCACCAGCTTAAACAGCGAGTGGTTTACCATATGAAGGAATGCGCCTCTTGCTGCCATAGAGGGGTTGGCTCCTGCTGATGCCAGCATATCGCACATTCCCACGCCAACCAGGATAAACCCGATCTGGGATACAGAGGAGCATGCCAGCGTCCGCTTCAGGTTAATGGAAAAGACTGCAAGCAGTGCCCCTAAAAACATAGTGATCAGACCCAGCCCGGTAATCAGAAGCCCCCAAGCCCCATCTGCTCCAAACAGTCTGCAGGATACTACAATAATGCCGAAAATACCGGTCTTGGTTAAAATACCGGACAGCAGCGCACTGGCTGGAGCCGGCGCCACAGGATGGGCCTTGGGGAGCCAGATATGAAGAGGAAAACAGCCTGCCTTTGCGCCGAAGCCAACCAGGAGAAGGGCCCCCGCCCCGTACAGTCTTGCCTGATATCCTTGCCTGGCAGCAGCTGCGGCGGCGGCCGGAAGTTGGTCCATATTCAGGGTTCCCAGCAGATCATACAGCAAAAACAGTCCCATCAGCATCACCATACCGCCGATCACAGCTACCGCCAGATAGGTTTCCGCCGCCCGGAGTGACTCCTTCTTCTCATCAAATGCCACCCACACGTAGGAGGTGAAGGACATGACCTCAAAGAAAATGAAGGTAGTATACAGATCTTCTGACAAAAACACCCCTGCAGTGGCAAGGAAGGTGATCCAGAAAAACACATAATACCGCACCCGTTTCTGGTAATGTGCCATATATTCCCTGGAAAATACACCGCTGACGCTCCACATCAAAACAGCAATCAGCGTATAGATCAGCCGGAATCCGTCCAGCCGCAGGTGAAGCCCGAATCCGCAGATTCCCGGGATCAGGATGTCTGCTGCTTTTTGCCCTGCCAGCTCTGCCATTCCTGCTATTCTTGTCATTCCAGCTATTCC
>JAUNOF010000139.1:0-6791 GCA_030537215.1 Lachnospiraceae bacterium | reverse complement strand
GCTGACGCTCCACATCAAAACAGCAATCAGCGTATAGATCAGCCGGAATCCGTCATTCCAGCTATTCCTGTCATCCAGCCTCACCTCCTATCATCATCAGAAACTGCATCAGCGGCTGGGAATGGAGTCCCAGCCCGATGATCACCACCGCAAACAGCACCAGAGGAACCAGCATCATCCAGTTGGGATCGCCGGAACGATTATGGTTCTCTGGGGAAGCTGTGTGCACAGGATTTGCCGCTGTTCTTGCACCCGTTCCTGTGTCTGCTCCCATCACGGCTGCCCCCAGCTTGGGAAAATACGCCCGCACCAGCACCGTCAGCATATAAACGGCTGTCATCAGCGCTGAGTAAAGCAGCACAGCCACTGCTCCGAAGGCCAGCCAGCTTCCATGAAAGCCGCCGGTACCGCTGCTTCCCTCCATGGCGCAGGTAAAAGCTGCTCTTGCAATATTCCATTTGCTGATAAAGCCGGCAAACAGTGGAATTCCAACCAGCGAAAGACTGGCCACTGTCAGACAGCCGAAGGTCACCGGCATCCTTTGTCCCATTCCATCCAACTCATATACATATGTCTTTCCTGTCTGATGCATCACGGCTCCTGCGCAGAAGAAGGAACAAATCTTCATAAATCCGTGAAATACCATATGGCTCAGCGCTGCCGCCAGCCCCAAAGGACTCATCATGGAGACTCCCAGAAGGATGTAGGACAGATTGCTGATCGTGGAATAGGCCAGACGCCGCTTCCAGTGAACCTCCTTTACCGCCATGGTGGAACCATAGACAATGGTCACCATAGCTGCCGCCATCACCGCCCACTGGGCCCAGCTTCCCCGCAGAAACCCGGTTCCGAAGCTGAAATAGGTCAGCCGCAGGATGGCAAAGGCGCCGGATTTTACCACTGCCACCGCGTGAAGCAGGGCAGTTACCGGAGTGGGCGCCACGGTGGCCGGCGGAAGCCATTTATGGCATGGAAAGATCACAGCTTTTACACCGAATCCATAAAATCCCAGCACATACATGAAAAGAAGAAGATTTCTTCTGGTACTGGCTGCATTTCCATCCAGCACACCGCCCGGGAGAAATTCTGTACTGCCGGTGGCAGAAAAACTTAACACAAACACCAGCCCCAAAAAGGCAAAAGCCGCTCCTCCGATGGAGTAATACAAATACTTCCGGCTGGCCCGCACCGCCTCCTTGGTCATAGGGAACAGTACCAGAGGGAAAGTTGCCAAAGTCAGCATCTCGTAAAACAAATACAAGGTGACCAGATTTCCAGCCAGCGCGATCCCGGCTGTTACTCCGTAGGTCATCAGATAGTAGGAGAAGAAGGTAGCTTTCCGCTTCTCCTCCCTCATATATTCAAAGGAATATAAAACCGCCAGCGGCCACAGAAAACCGATCAGCCCGGCAAAGACCTTTCCCATGGAATCCAGATGGAACATCACCTTCAATTCTCCGTACAGCCGAAAAAGCACAAACTGCTCCTCTCCCCCATGGAAGATCAGCCACAGAAGCACCAGGCTGTTTAAGATGGTGATGCCTTCCACATAACATTCCAGAAAACGGTAGGAAATGATCCCTGTTCCTTTCCTTTTTTCTGCCATCCGAATTTTGTCCGCCAGCGGCCCAAATTGACTGGTCAGCAAAAGCACCATGCCTCCAAGCAATGGAAGAAGAGCCGGCACTGCTAATAACATTGCATTCATCCTCATCCCTCCATCAAAGCACCGACTGAGCGATCGTTTCAAGGCCGTGAAGAAGCGGCCCTGGGAAGCATCCCAACAGCACGGCCCCAAGGGTCAGAATCAGAATCGGAACCAGCATCCACAGGTTGGGCTCCTTCCCCAGAAGGCGACTCTCCTGAAGCTTGGCCTCATCGAAATCAGCTCCCGGAAAATATCCGTCAATGGTCAGGGGCAGAAGGTATCCAGCCGTCAGCAGCGCACTGATCAGCAAGATCACCGGACCGATCCAGCTGAAGGCTCCCGTCCCGGAGGCCAGGGCACCCTGGGCCAGATACCATTTGCTGATAAAGCCGCTGGTAGGCGGAATTCCCACCAATGTCAGGGATACCAGCGTATAGCAGCCCAGCGTCACCGGCATCACCTTTCCCAGTCCCCGCATCTGGCTCACCCTGGTCCAGCCGGTACAGAAGATAATTGCTCCCGCTGTTAAAAACAATGCATTTTTCACCAGAGAATGGAACACCACATGGGATAATGCCCCCACAAAGGCTGTGGGCTCTAAAAGACTTAATCCAAAAAGAACATAGGAAACCTGGCTGACAGTGGAGTAAGCCAGCCGCTTCTTCATCACCGGTTCCTTGTAGGCCAGCATCGATCCCATAAATACGGTCAGCAGCGTTAAAACAATCCACAAGCTCTGCACCCAGGTGCCCCGCAGCAGGTCAGGCCCTGCGATATAGTACACCACCCGCACCAGCGCCAGAACACCAGATTTGGTGATCACGCCGGAAAGCACGGCACTGGCAGGGGCCGGAGCCACCGGGTGGGCAGTAGGCAGCCAGCCGTGAAGGGGAAACATGCCTGCCTTCGTTCCAAAGCCGATGACCATACAGCAAACCGCTGCTAAAAACAATCCTTCCTTCCCGGCAATTGCCGCTGAATCCAGAATGCCCCCAGGAGTAAAGGTCAGATCCTGGCACAAGGTTGTCAGGAAAAAGATCCCAAATAATGCCAGAAACGCTCCTGCTACCGAGTAAAACAAATATTTTAAGCCTGCCATCACGGCTTCCCTGGTCCGCTCATGAAGCACCAGAGGAAGTGAGGTCAAGGTCATCATCTCATAGCACACATAAAAAGTAATCAGGTTTGCAGAGAAATCCAGTGCAATCAGCACTCCAAGCACGATCAGATAAAATCCAAAAAACCGGTATTCATCCTCTTCGTGGGTCATGTATACAACCGAATAAATTCCTGCCAGCAGCCAGACCGCCGCAGTCAGCGCGGCAAAGAGACGGCTGACTCCATCGATCTGAAATTCTACTGCCGTATGCTCCGTCAGCTGCCACAGCCGAAACCAATCTCCACCTCCTGCCAGCGCCGCTCCTGTCAGCAGCCCGCTTCCCGCCAAACCAGCCAATACGGCTCCAATCAATGCCTTCCGATTTGTTCGAAAGCCCTTTCCTGCCAGCACTGCAATTCCCATTAAAATAGGGAACAGCACCGGCAGAATTACTATCATATTTCCTTCCATAAGGTCGTCTCCTTAATCGTTACCTCTAATCAAACATTGCCAGTCCATCTGCGATCGCCTGCACCACCGGCTGGGACATCAGTCCCAAAAACAAATTCAGCAGGACAAAACAGCAAATGGCCGCTCCATTTTCCTTTCTGTCCGGCCCGGCTGATCTTATCTCACTGCCTGTCTCTCCAGACCTGGTATACAGGGTGATTACCAGCCGCAAAAAGTACACGGCATTCAGCACGGTGCTCACTGCCAGGCCGATCAAGGTGGGCATCATTTTATGAGGACTCTGAAGGGCCGTGGTGGCAAACAACAGCTTTGAAATAAAACCAGACAGCATGGGGAAGCCCACCATGGACAGAGCCCCCACGGTAAAGCCCACGCCGGCCAGCGGATTGCGGTATCCGGCTCCTCTCAGGCTCCGGTAATCTTTCCGCTCTCCAGAAACCTCGTAAAGTCCCACCGCGCTGATAAACAGCAGAGCCTTTGTGGCTGAATGAGTAAACATATGGAAGATGGCTGCCACCATCCCCGCCTGGGTTCCCAGTCCGATTCCCATATAAATATATCCGATCTGCGCCACCGAAGAATAGGCTATCATTCTTCTGGTGTCTTTTTCCAGTATTGCGTGGACAGAGCCCATGATCATCCCCGCCAGTCCAAAGACAAACAGCACATTGACGATCCGGCTGGCAATCACATTTTCCCGCCCCAGCACCCGATAAAAAATCTTGATCAGCAGGAAAATATATCCCTTGGACACCAGACCAGACAGGATGGCGCTTGCCGTGGGCGTAGCGTAGCCGTAGGTATCTGGGATCCAGGAGTGGAAGGGATATAAACCGCTCTTAATCGCCAGCCCCACGCTGATCACCGCCAGGATCACCAGCATAGGGATCTCATAGCTTCCCGCCGCCTCAATAACCGCTACCGCTTCCTTTGCCGGACTCATAAGAAGATGCCCGGTCACATCATAAAGAAGAGTCAGGCCGATCAGGAATAAACCGGAGCCCAGCTGGCTCATGATCATATACCGGATGGCTGCTGTAAAGCTCCGTCCCTTCTGACGGATCATGATCAGGCCGCATCCGGCTATGGTATTGATCTCCACGAACACATAGGCCGTAAACAAGTCATTGGTATAGATCAGTGCCAGAAGGGAGCTTAGCATCAGATCGATCATAATAAAGAATAGGTTTGTCTTGGAACCTTCCACATCCTCAAAGGTATGTCTCATGCCGCCGATCACCGCCAGAAACATGACGATACAAAACAGCAGGGCCGTCAATCCCTCCAGAACGCCGGCGCGGATCTCATTTCCCCAGGGCGCCGGGAAATGTCCCATCATATAGGTATAGCTTTGTCCGGTTCCCAGGCAGTAGGAAAGCACCGCTCCGGACATGGCTGTTGTGATCAGGATGGCCCCAAGACTTACATTCTTTGCCTGCTTTCCCGTCAGAATCGAGGAAATGATGCCGGAAAACATGGCAATGATAATGGAAAAGAAAGGAAAATTCCGCACCAGTGTCATGACTTCTCCTCCTTCTTCGCCCGCATCAAGATCTCATCCAGATCCAGAGAATGATAACGTTCATACAGGCGGATGGTCAGCGCCAGCATCAGCGCTGTGGTGCTGACAGAAACCACGATACCGGTCAGTACCAGTCCGCTGGGAACTGGATTGATATAAGCCGACACATCGGTGATGCCGTCCACCACAATCGGTACCATCCGGCCCTTAATATATCCCTTAGATGCCAGAAACAGATACACGGCGGTGTCCATAATATTCATTCCCATGATCTTCTTGATCAGGTTCTGGTGCAGGAGAAGCATAGTAAATCCAATGCCGAACAAAATCACCGCCACCGTTTCTTCTATATTATAAATCAAATGGGCTGCCATCTACATGCCCCCTTTCCGGAATAAGGTGTAAAACGCATACATGGTGCAGGCCACCACCAGCCCCACGCAGATATTAAGAGGCAGGATCAGTCCGCTGCTTAAGATGGCTCCCGGCGTTCCCAGCGGGATGCCGCTCTCCAGATGATTGGCTCCTGTAAAGAAGGAATAGCTTTTCGCCAGACAATAAAAGGTCAAGGCGCAGACCGTGATCCGGCGGTAGATCCTCTCATGAAACAGCTTTTCCGTTTTTTCAAATCCGAAGGCATTCAGGTACAGGATCAGACCGGAGCCGAGAACGGCTCCGCCGGAAAATCCGCCTCCCGGCGACAGGTGACCATTCAGCACAATGTAAATGCCAAACACCAGAATCACCGGCACCAGCACACAGGCACATTTCTGGAGGATAATATCATTTTTCGGTTCAAAAAGCCGGTCGTTTGATTCTTCCAGCCGTTTCTTTGTCCTCTCATCCTGACTGTCGGAATCGATGCGGAGAAGCACCAGCACACAGCAGGATGCAATAAAAAGCACACAGGATTCCCCAAAGGTGTCAAACGCACGGTAGTCCAGAATCATGCCTGTCACGATGTTTACTGCTCCCGTTTCCTTCAGACCCTGCTCAATGTAGCGGGCAGAAACCTCATTATTATCTGGGTTGCCTGCATTGCCGAAGATGGGCAGATAAGCAATGGTCCACAGAAGCACAAAAATAATACTCAGGCAGAGAAGGATGGACATGATCTGATAAAATCGGTTGTACATCCGAATGCCCCGTCCTCCGCGGAAGGCAGGTTCGAAGTCTCCCGGCCGCTTTTCTGACAAGGAAACCGCCGGCATTTCCACCGCTTTTGAATCTGTGTTTTCTTCTGTGGTTTCCTTCCCACCTGCTTCTGCCGCTTCTTTCCTGATTTTTCCAGATCCAATTTTTTCCTCAGGCGCCGCAGATTCCATCCGTTCTGCCGTCAGCGTATCGGTTTCACCATCCACCCACCGCTTAAACTTCAGCCAGCGGCTGTTTTCATAATTATCTTTCCTTCTGCTCATCCTGGTCCTCCTTTCGGATCGCCTTTATTTTCTTCAAGGTGACGAAGAATAAAATACTGGTCACACCTGCTCCTACTGCTGCCTCCGTGATGGCCAGATCCGGTGACTGCAGCAGGATCCAGATCACGCACATGATCAGACTGTAGGACATAAAGATAATAATTGAGGTCAGCAGATCCCTGGCAAATGCCACAGAAACAGCGCAGACCATCAGACAGCACAGCAGAATGATCTCAAATTGCTTCATGGCCTGCATCCCCCTTTCCAGCTTGTTTCCCATGTTCCATATCTGCGCCGCCCTTTCGAATGATCTGGATTTCCCCCAGCTCTTCATCTGTCATAGCCTCCAGACGGCTGATCATATGGCCGGAAACCGGGCTTGCCATCCAGAAAAACAAGATCACCAGAAACAGCTTCAGTGAATCGAAGGTAAATCCACGCATCAGGATCAGCCCTAAAAATACAAACAAAATCCCCAGCGTATCTCCCATTGCCGCCGCATGCATTCGGTTCAGCGCCCGCCGAAACCGGTTCACTCCAAACACAGCCAGAATCATAAACACGATCCCGATGATAAAGCAAAGAGATGCTGCTCCGAACCTGCACCACTCCCAAACCATATTCATTCCTCCT
>JAUNOF010000138.1 GCA_030537215.1 Lachnospiraceae bacterium | reverse complement strand
CCAACATCATATCAAACGGTTACAAATATTAAGGTCATTTAACCTCTATTAATATTAACCATTCTTTTTGAAACAATTTTGAAAATTTAGTGATCAAAATGTGAAATCAGGATTTTCTGCAATAGGAACCATCCTCACTGATTATCAGCGTAAGGTCTGCCTCCTTTTCATCACAATTCCAATCTCATATAAATAATTTCCTGAAATCCCGCTGTACGAGACCGAAACCCTTTAGGATTCCTGCCGTACTCAACAAAGCCTGCTCTTTCATACATCGATACAGCTCTCACATTTTCAGCAACTACATTAAGTTCAATTTGAAAATATCCTGCATTCTTCGCACATTCAATACATGCATCCATCAAGGCCCGTCCAATTCCAAGTCCCCAAAACTCCTTGGCAACGCCAATACCAAATTCAGCTCGATGACGTACCTTATATTTGGAGCCGACCGCTTCAATTCCCGCCGTTCCTGCTACTGCACCGTCAACCACAGCAATGAGCTCGATCTCATTTTCGCTTTCTTCCTTTTCTTTCAGGAATTGACCCTCCTGCTTTGCGTCAAAACTATTCTCATCTGGATAGGAAAGCAAATAATCCGTTTGTGCATGTGTCAGATTAAAGTTCTCAAATACCGCCTGACCATCTTGTTCCGTTCCGTTTCTCAAATAACACTCCTGACCATTCTTCAATACAATTGTTTTACTATATTTCATATAAGCCTCCTCCTTTGATATTACTTTTTGTGATTCCCCAAGTCGCTGCGCGACAGTCTGCTCAGGCTATCGTGCTTCTTTTGTTCCAACTAATTTTTTACTAATACCAGATTACCTGACCACTGCCTATAAAAAGAATACCATTTCACATCATTTTCGGCAACTTTCTTGTAGATTTTGTAGTAAAATTGATTCAATGGAAAAAACTTGCTGCGCTGACCGTAAGAAAACGTGGAATAGCGGGCAAAATTAAAAGTCTTTTCGGAGCGGAAAAGACTAATCGGAGTGGAAAAGTTGATTTTTATTTGTTATGATACCACTCGAAAAGCGCCATACGGCGCTTAAATATAAGGCAACGGTTAGCAAATACTAACTATTAAGAGGAGGTATATCTATGTCTAACGTACGTACAGACAAAAAGCTCAAAGGAAAAGATCTTATCACCATTGGTATCTTTTCCGCAATCTACTTTGTAATCAACTTCATTTTTATGCTGTGCGGAGGAATTCATCCGATTATGTGGATGTTGATGCCGGGATTTATTGCTGTTTTTGCCGGGATTCCATTTATGCTGATGGTTGCAAAGGTTCAGAAAACCGGCGCTGTATTCTTGATGGGCTTTATTACCGGATTAATTTATTTTGCGACAGGACAGTTCACGGTGGTTATTTTGATTTTCATGGTTATCAGCTGCGGTCTGGCAGAGATTAGCCGTTATGTGTCAAAATATAACAGCTTCAAAGGCAATGCCCTTTCCTATCTGTTCTTTTCTTATGGCATGGTTGGCTCGCCGCTGCCGATCTGGCTGTTTAAGGAAGCTTTCCTGTCCCAGATTCAGGAACAGGGGATGCCGGCGGATTATGTATCCGCTGTGGAAGCCCTTTCTTCAAATTCCATGCTGATTGTCTTATTTGTGGCTCCGGCTATCGGTGCTGTAATCGGCATATTTATCGGGAAAGCACTGTTCAAGAAGCATTTTGAAAAGGCAGGGATCGTCTAATGGAAACGTCAGGCAAAAAACACAGATTAAAGCTTGACCCGCGTACCGATATTCTTTTACTTATTCTGGCCAATGTGGTGGCCTTTACTCAACGCTCGCTGTGGGTGGAGATTGCGTGGGTTGTATTACTTTTGCTGTTGATTATCGCCTGCGGCTGTGAAAAAGCCGCGGGCAAGCTGACTGCTGCCTTCGGAATTTGTCTGGTGCTTCAGTATTTTATATTCCCAAACGGGCCTAAATTTCTTGCGGCCAGCTTTACCTTTCTTGTCTCTTATGCCCGGAGAATTTTTCCGTGTCTTATCGTGGGAACATTGATTTTGCAGAAAACACCGGTGCGCGAGCTGATGGTTGCCCTGCGAAAATGGCATATTCCCCAGAGCCTGATTATTCCTTTATCCGTGACAGTCAGATATTTTCCGGCTCTGAAGGAGGAAACGGGATACATACGGGATGCCATGAAGCTTCGGAATATCCGCGGCATACAGAAACTGGAATGTCTGCTCATTCCCATGATGATTTCAGCCACAACGACTGCCGAAGAACTGTCGGCTGCCGCCGTTACGCGGGGCATTGAAAACCCTGCGCCAAAGACAAGTATGATTGTCATGCGGTTTGGTATTCACGATTATATTTTCTTGGTTATTGGCGTTGTATTTTGCGTGATTTCAATGATGGTAAGATGACCGGAGGTATTTGGTATGATTCAGATAAAGGATGTTTCCTTTGAATATGAGAAGGCCCAGGGCACGCTTTCCCACATTAACCTTGAAATACGACAGGGAGAATGTGTTCTGCTCTGCGGAGAAAGCGGCTGCGGAAAGACAACGGTGACAAAGCTGATCAATGGTTTGATTCCCCATTTTGAGGAGGATGGAACGCTCTCCGGCGAGACAACGGTCAACGGAAAATGTGTCGCAGAAACAGAAATGTATCAGCTGGCTGAGCTGGTAGGCTCTGTATTCCAAAATCCGAAATCTCAGTTTTTTAATATTGATTCGGACAGTGAGATTACTTTCGGTCTGGAAAATGCTGGAGTTGCGCCGCAGGAGATAAAAAAGCGCTTTGACGCAACGGTAAATGCATTGAAAATCCAGTCGCTGCTGGGAAGAAATATTTTTTCCATGTCCGGCGGTGAAAAGCAGAGTCTTGCCTTTGCTTCGGTTTATGCAATGAATCCGTCGGTATTCGTACTGGATGAACCGACGGCTAATCTGGATGCTGATGCCATCGAAACGCTGCGGCAGCAGATTGTGCAAATCAAAAAAGAAGGACGCACGGTCATTATCGCAGAACATCGTCTGTATTTTTTGATGGATTTGATTGACCGGGCGATTTTTTTGAAAAACGGAAAAATAGAACAGATTTTTACAGCAGAGGCATTCCGGCGTATCTCAGATAAACAACGTGTTGAGATGGGGATGAGAAGCCTTGTATGCCCAAAGCTGGAGCTGAAGGAGGCTTCGCCTTCCGGCACTGCCACCGGCCTTTCGGTAGAGCGGCTGACCTGCGCCTTTGATAAGCAGCCTGTCTTTCGTGATGTCAGCTTTTCGGTAGAGCCAGGGGAGGTGCTTGGAATTATTGGCCACAATGGAGCTGGTAAAACCACGCTTACCCGCTGTCTGTGCGGCCTTTTTAAGGAAAGCCGGGGCACGGTACGGATGAAGGGCAAAGCGTTGAATGCAAAGCAGAGGAATAAACTCAGCTTCTGCGTTATGCAGGATGTAAATCATCAGTTATTTTCTGACAGTGTGTGGGGAGAATGTGAGCTGGCCCTGTGGGACTGTCCGGAGGAACGTGTCCGGGAAATTTTGGAAGCCTTCGACTTACTTGATTTTAAAGATCGACACCCGATGGCTTTGTCCGGCGGGCAGAAGCAGCGGCTGGCTGTGGCGACCGCTCTGCTTTCGGACAAACAGCTGCTTGTATTTGATGAGCCGACCAGCGGCCTTGACTATCACCGTATGCGGGAGGTCAGTCATATGATTCAAAAAATAAAGGAAGAGAAACGGATCATTATTATCGTGTCCCATGATTTTGAATTTTTAAGCCAGGTCTGTGACAGCATATTTGATATGAGAGAACCCAGGACGGAAAGGAGCTGATATCTGTGGAGGAAGTGTTCCGGCAGATAGACTGCGGACCAAATGTACAGAAAATGATTGAAAGTGATGACTGCAGTATTATGCGTCTGAGCGATAATACAGGCGAGGGGCAGATGACGGTTTATCATGTGTTCCCCGGCGTCTTTCTCATGTACAATGATTATCACATGAAGGGATGTGTTTCCGGTTTTCATACGGATATGGACCTTTTGTGTATCGATCACTGCCGGGAAGGACGTATCGAACAGGAAGTCAGCCCGGATGCTTACAGCTATCTGGAGGCGGGAGATCTGCGCGTGGACTGTCGGGTCAGCCATAACGGTCAGGTGTCATTTCCTCTGTGCCATTATCATGGAATTACAATCGGTTTCCATATAAGAACTGCTGAAAAAGCGATCCAGTCCTGTATGAATGGTTTTTCCGTAAATCT
The DNA here is from genome assembly GCA_030537215.1 of Lachnospiraceae bacterium. GTDB lineage: Bacteria > Bacillota > Clostridia > Lachnospirales > Lachnospiraceae > Caccovicinus. The sequence continues at coordinate 4,741 of JAUNOF010000138.1, read as the reverse complement.
TTATGATTTGAGAAAAAAATACTGCAGTAATGCAAAACCCTTTGTAATTCCCGGCGAACCAGCTGTGGAGCATATATTTTCAGAGCTTTACAATGTCCCTATGAAAATTAAAAAGGATTATTTTAAAGTGAAGGTACTGGAGCTGCTGTTATATCTGGATGCTCTGGAATTGAACGGACATACAGAGGAGCGGCCCTATTTTTATAAAAGTCAGGTTGAAAAGATAAAGGCAATACAGGCACTTCTGACAAAGGATCTGACCCGCAGCTATACTTTGGAGGAATTATCATCCCAATTTGATATTTCTCTTACACCACTGAAAAAATGCTTTAAAACCGTATATGGCAGCCCGATTTTTACCTATATGAGGATTTATCGGATGAATTATGCCGCCTCCCTGCTCAAGTCGGACAGGAATCTGAAGGTGTCTGAGATAGCCGGCATGGTAGGCTATGACAGCCCCAGCAAGTTTTCCACGGCTTTCCATCAGATTATGGGAAAGACGCCGCTGGATTATCGCAAATCATTTATCTGATCGGAACAGAAAAGTCCTGGCGGAGCGGAAGGAAAAATTAGAGAATGATAAGATAAGGATGGCCGATGACGGGCTGTCCTTTATTATGCGGAAATGAATGAAAAGAAAAAGGCGGTCCGGCTGCGGATAGTGAGAAAATAAAACGAGGTGAAAGTTATGGTACATCAGAAAGAGAACTGGGTAAAAATACTTCTGTCCTTTACCGGATCCTGCCGGGGAAAGCTAGGACTCTCAGTTTTTTTCGCTGTGTTTAGTGTAGCGGGAGGATTTATCCCATTTTGGGCAGTATATCAGATACTGCGCCTGTTTATAGAAAAAAATGCAGATTTGAATGCGGTTTTAATATGGTGTCTGATTGGCACGGCCGGATATTTTATCCGAATCGTCTTTTTTGGTATTTCAACGATTCTGGCTCATATCTCTGCCTACACGATTTTGGATAATATCCGCAGCGAAATTGCAGATCGGTTAATGCAGGCGTCTCTGGGCGAGGTCATGGGACGGCGTATAGGAAGTCTGAAAAATATGATTGTAGACAAGGTAGAAGAGATCGAACCGCCGCTGGCCCATATGATTCCAGAACTGACATCCAATCTGCTTCTTCCGGTGGCTATTTTTATCTGGATGCTTTGCCTTGACTGGCGGATGGGATTGGCTGTGGTTATCGCACCGCTGCTGTCTATGATTCCGATGGGATTTCTTATGCGGAATTTTAACAGTCAGTACGCGGCTTATATGGATGCAAACAATCGTGTAAACAGTATCATTGTTGAATATATTGAAGGTATTGAGGTTGTCAAGGCTTTTAATCAAAGTACCAGTTCTTATGAAAAATTTGCAGAGGCCGTTCAATCCTTCAAGGATTTTACGCTGGCCTGGTTTCAAGGCACATGGAAAACAATGAATCTTATGACGGCAATCATGCCGACCACCTTGCTGGGAGTTCTTCCGGTGGGGCTTTTACTGGCCCAGTCCGGAAGCCTTTCGCCAACAGAACTGGCCATGTGTGTTATTTTGTCCCTGAGTATCGTTGGGCCATTAATGAAGGCGATAACATTTATAAATGAAGCAAAATCCATGGAATATGCGGTGGAAGCAGCAAATGAACTGCTGCACCTGCCGGTATTGTCCGATAGCGGAAAGGAAATTCAGCTGACGAATACGGACATTTCCCTGGAGGATGTGACCTTTTCCTATGACGGTACTCCGGAAAACCAGGTGCTGCATCATATCCATCTCTTTATGCCGCAGGGAAGCTTTACGGCTCTGACCGGGCCTTCCGGCAGCGGCAAATCTACCGTCGCCCGGTTGATCTCCAGATTCTGGGATGTGACAGGGGGCTTCGTTTCCATTGGAGGAAAGAATGTGAAAGAACTGTCCATACGTCAGCTTTCCGAATTAATCAGTTTTGTAACACAGGATAACTTTTTGTTTGATTGTTCTCTGAAAGAGAATATCCGTCTTGGAAATCCAAATGCCACAGATGAGGAAGTGTATGCGGCAGCAAAGGCGGCCAGCTGCGATGAGTTTATTTCCCGGCTGGAAAAGGGCTATGATACATCTGCCGGAGATGCAGGAAAACGACTGTCCGGCGGAGAAAAGCAAAGAATTGCCATTGCCCGGGCAATTTTAAAAAATGCGCCGATTGTCATACTGGACGAGGCCACCGCCTTTACGGATCCAGAAAATGAGGATAAGATTCAAAAATCTATTATGGCTCTTTCAAAGGGAAAAACCCTGCTGGTCATCGCCCACCGCTTGTCAACGATTCAAAATGCCGATCAAATTGTGGTATTGGACAAGGGGAAAATCGTTGACTGTGGAAAGCAGGCAGAGCTGCTTGATCGCTGCGCCCTTTATAAGAGTATGTGGGAAGCCCATATCGGAGCAAGAAACTGGTCTGTAGGCGAAGGAAAGGAGGTCGTTCGCAATGTTTAAAACAATGAAACGGATTATTCGGTGGGCCGGAAAATATCAGAAAAGACTTTGGCTTGGAGCTGTGTTTTCCTTTTTCAGCAGCTTTATGACAGCAGTTCCCACCATGACGGCAGCCTATGCTCTGGATCAAGCAATTCAGGCATACTGGAGGAATTCACGGATAGAAAATACCCTCATCTGGCAGTCACTCTGGATTATTGTCTTTTCCATCGCTTTTAATTTCCTGTTTTCGTATCTAAAGGCCGTTTTGCAGGAAAGCATCGGCTACGAAGTAGCCTCCGGCCAGCGGATTCATCTGGGGGATATATTAAAACGGGTGCCTCTTGGATATTTTTCACGGAATAATGTGGGAGAAATACTGACTGGCGTCACGACAGAATTGTCCACGCTGGAACTGCAGGGAATGAAGATGGTTGACGTGATTATCAATGGCTATGCTAAATTTATTGCAATCCTGCTTTGCTTTATATGGTTCAGCCCAGCGGCGGCGTTCATTTCTGCCGCAGGCGTTATCCTTTCCGCCCTGGCTTTATCCGGCATCAGCAAAAACAGCGAGCGCACAGCCGGTGTGACTCATAAATCCATGGAAGCCATGTCCAGCGCGGCCATTGAATATATCCGGGGGCTGCCGATTGTCAAGTCGTTCGGACAGGAAGGTGTGTCTATCGAACGCTTTCACGAAGCGAGCAGAGCGCTGAAGGATATTCATATTAAAATAGAAAAAGGCTATACCCCTTTTAACTGCCTTCATTTGTTTGCCTTAAAGCTGGCTTCGATGGGCATTGTGCTTGTCTGCGCATGGCAGACGCTCCAGGGACAGATAAGCCTGGCCTATTTCCTTATGTTTGTCCTGTTTTCCTTTGTCCTGTTCGGCAGTGTGGAGACGATAAACGAAGCCTCCCACACGCTGGGGGTTATCGATTCGGCAATGGATAAGCTGGAGTCGCTGGAAAATGTGAAATACATTGACGAGGACGGCAGCGATATCCGTCCGGATTCCTGCGACATTGTCTTTGAGAATGTATCCTTCGGTTATGAAGCCCACTCAACTGTATTAAAGGATCTGAATTTCACGATTCCGCAGAATACGACAACAGCCATCGTGGGACCTTCCGGAAGCGGTAAATCAACCCTTTGTAATCTGATCGCCCGTTTTTATGATGTAAATTCTGGAAAAATCACGCTGGGCGGCCGGGATCTTAGGGAATTTACCTGTGACAGTCTGTTGAAAAATATCAGTATGGTTTTTCAGAATGTTTACTTGTTTCGAGATACGATTCGGAATAATATTAAATTCGGAAGTCCGGACGCGACAGAGGCGGAGATCGTTGCAGCAGCAAAAGCCGCATGCTGTCACGATTTTATTATGGCTCTGCCCCAGGGCTATGATACGATTGTCGGTGAGAGCGGATCTTCTCTGTCTGGCGGTGAAAAACAGCGCATTTCCATTGCCCGGGCCATGCTGAAAAATGCGCCGATTGTTATTCTGGACGAGGCAACTGCAAGTATTGATCCGGAAAATGAGCATCTGATCCAGGAGGCAATTTCCGCATTGACCCATGGAAAAACGATCATCATCATTGCTCATCGTCTTGCAACCATCGAAAAGGCGGATCAGATTCTTGTCATCGACGGTGGGACTGTGGCCCAGAAAGGTACCCATGAAGAACTGCTCAGACAAGAGGGAACCTACAGGAAATTTATCGCAATTCGCGAAAAGGCAGAGGGCTGGAGAATCTGATTTACAGATAAAAATCTGTTTGTCATGGTATCCGTGGCTGAAGATGACCCATAGCTGTCAAAATATCAAGCGTCCTTTGATCCTTCTTCCCGCCGAAATATTTATCCAAAATCGCCTGGAAAATCGGTTCTCCAGGCGCCGCCTCAGCAAACAGTGTCATCGATGACCGGAGTTTCAAGTCGTCCGGATACCCCATGACCTGGCCCGGATCTTTGGATTCTAGTGCAAGCAACGCATCTGATATCTCCAGCAGATGTTGTCTTAAATAAGCGTTCTCCATATATGCTTTTGCTTCTTCCAGTGATGCAACGGCATAGTACCTGGAAATAGAACTGAATCCAAGTCCGGCGATCTGGGGGAATATGTACCAGATCCAGTGGCTTCTCTTATGTCCCTGGCGAATTTCTTTCAGTGCTGTTTCATAATCCGACTCCTGTGCTTTTATAAACCGTTCCAAATCAAATTGCTTCATGACTTCACCCTCCAATCTCTGCCTGGTACAGCAGGAGTGAGTTCAAAGAGGTGTA
>JAUNOF010000257.1 GCA_030537215.1 Lachnospiraceae bacterium | reverse complement strand
TTATAATGGAGGAAAGAAGCATGACAGATATTGCATACCAAAACAAGGACATTTCATCGAAAATAGTGGGTGAGGCTCTGGTAGGCCAAAGCCTTGCGCCCTTTGGTCTTCCAGAACTGAAGGTAGTAGGCCTGCTGCCCACGAACCTGCCGGTAGTAGAAAGCAATGAGCTGCGGCTGGATAATCTGTTTTTATTAAGCGACGGCTCCCTGGCAATCATTGATTATGAGTCGGATTATGACAAAGAAAATTTTGTAAAATACATCAATTACATTGCTCGAGTCGTGAAACGCTATGCCGTTTCAAAGCAGCTGTCTGAATTAAAGAATATCAAAATGGTGGTGATCTACACGGCTGATGTGGAAAAAGCAGATTCCCGATATGATTTAGGAAGCCTGATCCTGATGGTAGAATCGGCATTTTTAGTAAAAATGGATACCATGAGAATTTATCAGGAACTGAGAGAGAAGGCAGCAGCCGGAAGGACATTATCCGAAGAAGAGCTTATGAAGATCATGATTTTGCCTCTTACGGTAAAAGGGAAAACCGGTAAACAGGAAATCGTTGTAAAGGTTGTACAGTTAGCAAAGCAGCTGCCTGACCGGATACAGAGCATCCGTGCATTGGCAGGGATATTGGCTTTTTCCGATAAGGTGATTGATGAGAGCTACAAAGAACAGATCAAGGAGGAAATGAGGATGACGCAGATTGAACGAATGATTTTTGAAGAGGCCACGGAGATCTGCCGTGCGAAATTTCTCGCGGAAGGTCGTGAGGAGGGACGTAAAGAAGGCCGTAAGCAAGGAGAAGAGAAGTTTCTGATTTCATTAGTATCCAAGATGCTGAAAAAAGGAAAAACACCAGAGCAGATCGCAGATGACTTTGAGGAGGATCCGGACAAGGTTGGACATATTTGCCAGGTAATTCAGGAATATGGGGCAGATTTTGATGTGGATCGGGTCTTTGAAATCATTTCGAAACGGTCTAATTAAGGCTTCCGACATGGTATCAATGCTTTTAGCTCCCAGCGGATCAGCTTTCAGCACCGCCACTCGCGGCCCTTCTCGGTGCAATTTATGTCCGCGGGCAACGAGCCGGGCGGACGGGCCGCCACATGAGAATGACCATTTACGGAGCATTCTCATGTGGTGGTGCGGACATCCGGCGACTGCCGCGGAGTCTGAGCTTTGCTCAGACCTTCCAACCCGCAGTGGATGTCTGCAAATTCCACAGTTTTGCATACAGTCCATTTTGGGTAAGAAGCTGTTTATGAGTTCCTTGCTCTACAATCTGCCCCTGATCCAGCACAAGGATGGTATCAGCGCCTACAACAGTTTTCAGACGATGGGCGATCACAACGACAGTACGGCCCTGAACCAAACGGCTGATTGCCTGCTGAATTTCCGCTTCACTTTCGGGGTCAAGGGATGAAGTTGCCTCGTCAAGCAGTACAACAGGCGCGTTTTTCAAGATAGCCCTTGCAATAGATATTCTCTGTTTCTCACCGCCGGAAAGAGTAGAACCGCCCTCACCGATCATGGTATCAAACCCCTGGGGCATCTGCATGATGAAGTCATAGCAGTTGGCAAGACGGGCAGCCTGTT
>JAUNOF010000256.1 GCA_030537215.1 Lachnospiraceae bacterium | reverse complement strand
AAAGAAGTTAAAAAACAAAAGAAAATGGCCAGATCTGGAAAGAGAATGGCAGAATACCTGGAGCGTACCTGAAACATGTGACAGTGTGGCAGGTACTCTCCATTTAAAAAGAAAAGGAGTTAACCATGAACAGAGAGATGATCATCGTCCTGGATTTTGGCGGCCAGTATAATCAGCTGATTGCCCGTCGTGTCCGTGAATGCAATGTCTACTGCGAAGTGCATCCTTACACCTTGGGATTGGAAAAAATCAAGGAAATGAATCCAAAGGGCATTATTTTCACCGGCGGTCCCAACAGTGTATATCTGGAGGAATCTCCCCATATTGAAAAAGAGATCTTTGATTTGGGAATCCCGATCTTAGGAATCTGCTACGGTTCCCAGCTGATGGCCTATACCTTAGGCGGCAAGGTAGCAACCGCCCCGGTCAGCGAATACGGCAAGACTGAGGTGGAGGTAGACAAGTCCTCCGTTCTGTTCAAGAACGTAGAGCCTACCACTGTTTCCTGGATGAGCCATACCGACTATATTGCTGAGGCGCCGGAAGGCTTTAAGGCAATTGCCCATACTCCCGTCTGCCCTATCGCAGCCATGGAGTGTGCGGAGCGGAAGCTTTATGCCACCCAGTTCCACCCAGAGGTTATGCATACGGTGGAAGGCATGAAGATGCTGCATGATTTTGTATATGATGTGTGCGGATGCAGCGGCGACTGGAAGATGGATTCCTTTGTGACCACCACCATTGATGCTCTTCGCCAGAAGATCGGAACCGGAAAGGTGCTGTGCGCCTTGTCAGGCGGTGTAGACTCCTCTGTTGCAGCTGTCCTGCTTTCCAAAGCAATCGGCAAGCAGCTGACCTGCGTATTTGTAGACCATGGTTTATTAAGAAAAAATGAGGGTGACGAGGTAGAGGCCGTATTCGGACCAAAAGGTCCGTACGAGCTGAATTTCATCCGTGTCAATGCTCAGGAACGGTTTTACAGCAAGTTAGCCGGAGTAGAAGAACCAGAGCAGAAGCGGAAGATTATCGGCGCCGAGTTTATCCATGTATTTGAAGAAGAAGCAAAGAAAATCGGCGCGGTAGATTTCCTGGTACAGGGAACCATTTACCCGGATGTGATCGAGTCCGGTTTGGGAAAATCAGCCGTGATCAAATCCCATCACAATGTAGGCGGCCTGCCGGACTGCGTTGATTTTAAGGAGATCGTAGAGCCGCTGCGCCTGCTGTTTAAGGACGAGGTGCGTAAGGTTGGATTAGAGCTGGGAATTCCTGAGTATCTGGTATTCCGCCAGCCATTCCCAGGTCCTGGTCTGGGAATCCGTATCATCGGTGAGGTGACTGCTGAGAAGGTGCGGATCGTTCAGGATGCAGACTTCATCTACCGTGAGGAGATCGCCAAGGCAGGCGTGGATAAGCAGCTGGGACAGTATTTTGCTGCCCTGACCAATATGCGCTCGGTGGGAGTTATGGGAGACTTCAGAACCTATGATTATGCGGTGGCGCTGCGGGCTGTGGCCACATCTGATTTTATGACAGCAGAAGCTGCGGAGATTCCATGGGAAGTGCTGCAGAAGGTGATGAACCGGATTGTGAATGAGGTGAAAGG
>JAUNOF010000013.1 GCA_030537215.1 Lachnospiraceae bacterium | reverse complement strand
AAGTATTCCGTTTCCGTCAAGCCCTGCTTGTCACGGAGCGGTTCCTGGCTGTGGCAAAGAGGATATTTCTCGATTATTAGCGTGCTGCCTCCTCTTCCTTCAAAACTGATAGAAAGTCCAGGAAGCCATCCGGGGAGAAATCCAGTAAAGAACTAACTAATGAAAAACAAATGAAAAAAACAAGGAAAAAAAGCAAACAAAAAGCATTGGTTCACATAAAATAATTATGTGAACCAATGTGAAATCTCATTCGGCCATTCAATCCGCCCCTCCTATTGATTCTCAAAACCAGGTCCATAGCCTTCTGTAGAAGGCTCCGCTGGTTTGGTGTGAATGACATTCGGACTGTCTGAAGGAGGATTTGCAGCACCCGGGCCTTCCTGAATCTGTTCATTGGATAAGGTGGTTTCTTCCGGTGCCAGCGGTTCTACAATGGCAGGCTGCGAAGAAGCTTCTTCCTGGTCATCTGCTTTTGTACTAGCACCATCGTCATTTTCAGACGGGTTTTCATTGTCTGAAGATTCCGTGGCTGATTCCGGGACTGATTCGGATGCAGATTCCAGAAGCTCCTCTGATTCTGTTGCCTGCATGCTCTGCTGCTCCTTGGAGCCAGCAGAAACGTTAGAACCTCCTCCGGTGCTGGAACTGCTGCCATTTCCGGAGCTGCTGCTGGAGCCAGTCAGATTCTGATCGGCGCCGGCGGCCTTGCCTTCCTCGTAAATGCCGGTCTTTTCGCTGATTTTTCCGCTGATGGTCTTTACCGAGGCGGATGGCTGATAATTTTCCGTATCAAAGAGGAACTGATGCAGAAGAACCACATTGGATTCCAGTGTCATAGGAATTACACAGTCCATTTTTCCAACCATGGCAGTTGTTTTAGCAAATGGGAATCCGGCTGTCTGTCCTAGATGGTAGCGATTAACATTTCTTGCAAGCGGAATCACATCTTCAATGCCGATGCTGGTGGAGATCTCAGGTATGACCGTACCTGCAATGGTTTTCAAGGTATTGAAATCTGCCTGCTTTGCTTTTTCCAGTGCCAGGGAAACCACCTTACGCTGCCGCTCTGTCCGGTTGAAATCGGTATCCATCAGACGCAGGCGACAGTAAGCTACAGCCTGGACGCCGTCCAAATGATTCATTCCGGCACTTTGCAGATGCTGGGAATAGATACCTGTGGATTCAACGGTTTCCGTGATAAAGGAATTGATATAGGCGAATTCCTTATCGGTAATCTCCAGGTCAATGCCGCCCAGAATATTGATGGCATCAGCTACTGCTTTCCAGTTAAAGGTAGCATAATCATCTACGGTAATATCCAGATTTCGTTTCAGCGTGTCCAGTGCCTGCTGATATCCGCCTTTAAAATAAGCTTCATTGATTTTATGGAAGTCACCGTCATCGTTAATCTGAACATATGTATCACGGAATACGGATACCAGTCGGATCTCACCTGTTTTTTTATTAATGCTGGCAAGCATCTGCACATCGGCCAGAGCGCCCTTTCCCAGATTGCTGTCACGGGAATCTACGCCGAAAACAGCAATGTTCCAGTAGCCGTCACGATCCTTCATCCAGCGCTTTCCATATAATACAATGACCACAGCTGCAACGGCCAAAAGAAAAAGCTTAACGCCTCTCCTCTTCTTTCTTCGCGGCTTCCGCCTGGCTGGAGGAGCCTGTCTGCGGTCTTGTCTTCTTCCATTTCCCTGTCCTCCATTGGAAGCATGTCCGGACTTCGGCTTCAAGTTATCATCCTCCTCAAGGTATTCAATTTGGAAATCATCATCGATGGGGCTGGAAACGGCCGATGGTTGCTTTTTTCGTTTTCTCTGGGCACGCATGCGGTCCAGCTCATCTTCATACTCATCTTCAAAATCATAGCTTGACATAATCAACCCTCTTTTTCGTACTGCTAATCGTAACTGTTCAGCACCTTCACAGTTACTGCTAATCTACTAATTTCCGGTAGTAAGGCCAGGCGGCATCCATGGTCTTGATGGTAACATTGTTGACAGAGGCACTTGATTCATGAATTACATTCATGCGGCCGTCTGCTGACCAGCTAAGAAACATAACTACATGAGCGCTTGTTCCGGTTCGGACAATAATGTCACCAGGCTTTAAATCGCTGCGGCTGATCTTCTCTCCGCAGAGGATCAGGCTGCTGGTGCTGGAGCCTGCCAGCCGATTCCCTGTAGCGGACCAGTATACCCAGTCAATCCAGCCAGAGCAGTCCAGGCCCTTCAGGATGCGGCCCTCATGGTCAGGAGGGACCAATGCACCGAACTGATTTCCCTCATATCCGGCATGGGATGCCTTACCGCCCCAATAGTATGGAACTCTTCCAACGGAAGAAAGAGCAAAGTGTATAATCTCTCTGCGTGCCTCAGAGAGGTCCTTCGGAAGCTGATCCATATAATCGGCAATTTCCTGATTAGACAGGGGAGTACTCAGCGAGATGGCTGAAATGCTTAATCCGTAATCAGCAAACCAGTCCTGGCTGCTGATTGCATTGACGTAGGAAAGCGTCTCCTCTGTCCATCCCTGCCAGCCGTCTGCTATTATGGCATCTGGATCGTTTCCGATGGCATCGATGGAAATCAGGCCATTGTGGTCTTTTAATCCCAGTAATTTAACTTGAATGTACAAATCCACATGGCCGGGACAATCCTCATGGCTGTTCTCTGCGTGTTTTGAGGAATTCTCTTCTGTTTCGGATTCATCTTCCGTGCTGGAATCTGCTTCGGTGGGATGGGCAAACCTAGCTTCAGCATTGGAATTGGACGCAATGTCCAATGCTGAAATCTTGGATGCAGAAGCCGATGCTGCAGTACCAGATGCCGGATCAACTTCTGCAAAATCAGGTGTTTCGGTTTCTCCCGGAGAAGCAAAAGAAGTGTCTTCCGGCACCGTACTTCGTCGTATAACCGTCACCGACTCGGATGATGGCTCCAAATCCGATGACGATTTCGAAGCAGCTGATGATTCAAAATCTGATGACGGCTTCGAAGCAGCTGATGATTCAAAATCTGATGATGGCTTTAAGGTAGATGACGATTCAGGTGCAGAGGCCTGTTCGGGAGCATAGGTCGTTTCCAAAGCAGCGTTTTCTCCACCCCCACTAGAAGAAGCAGTCTCCAAGGCTCCAGAATCAGAAGCTTCTGAAACTTCTGAAGTTTCTGATTCAGAACTTGCAAAATCAGAAGCAGATGGATTGGAATAAGATAATGTGGCAAGAGCAGCTTCCTCATCCATCTCCTCTTCCATGGCAATCTCTTCGTCAGTTTTGTCCATGCAGCCGTCACAAAAATAAACATCCCCCATTCGAACCGTATAACTGTGTGAATTCTCCCAAAGCTGTCTGGCGTAAGCAGAAAAGGCATCTGCATCCATCATATCAGTATAATACGTGTAAACGCTGGCCATGGAAAGGATATCCTTTACATTGGAAAAACCGGAAACAGTCTGGCCGTCCCCGTCAGCGAAGGATACATGGATCCGCTTCCAGTTGTTGATGATCCAGGAGGATGGATCATCCGGATCATGGGTCTCGTCCTTAGGATTGTAAGTACCCATAACAGAATCCTGGTTTTTTCCTAGCTGCTGTGCCATCGCTGATGGCTTTACATCAGCCAGCTCATAAATATCAGCCAGCCATTGGGAATCCAATATGGTCAGCTCCTGGAATACCTGACCGGCGTAGCTGTCGATGATCTCCGAGGAATCACTGTCCTCCGGGTAAAAGTAAGCCAGATTCAGCTTGTCTGGAGAGGACACATAGGCCGGTTCTGTTTCCGGCAGAGTTTTTTCCTCCGGCACAGGATCTAAAGCAGCTTCTGCTTCCTCCAGCGCTTTTTGGCGTTCCAGTTCTGCTTCAGCCAGTGCCTGGACTGCGGCCAGCGCTTCTGCCTGCTTTTGCTGCTGACGGATGCCATAAAGCTGCCCGGTTCTTCCAAGAGCAGTTCCTGTGCCCATAAAAATAAGCGCTGTAATCAGCTTGCGTTTCTGCTGGTTGGTTCGCTTCTGCTGGTGTTTTTTTTCTTTTTCTGTCTGTATTCGTTTCACATTTTCACATTCTTTTCTCGCATTTTCCGGTATAGTATATCATATTCTATTTTTAAAAAACAGAGAAAGATTATTTAAAAAAGTTTAATTTATTGTTAAGAAAGTTGACGATTCTGATACTTCGAGATATAATGTGACCAATCTGTTTGCAAGGAGGAGCAGATCAATAAAATAAGCGCCATGCACCGGTTTTAGGGTCGTGAAAGCTTTTGCAGAGAATGGCTGAGTATGCCGGATCGGAAGCTTCTAAAATCGGTTAACGAGGTGGAGAGAGAATCGAATTATTCGGCGGGTGCTCTCCCGTGCTGCTTTGGGCATGTGATCGCTGCTGAAAATATGCGGGTAACTGCAAAACAAAAGGCAGAGAATCGAAGCAATATAAAACAAAAAATAAGAAATGGAATGAAAGATTATGTGTGGAATTATTGGATATACCGGCCCATTGGAGGCGAAACGTTTATTAATAGAAGGCCTTGCCGGTCTTGAGTACCGCGGCTATGACAGCGCGGGAATTGCATTTTTTCGAACTGATTCTAACATTCAAGTGATTAAACAGGTGGGAAAGGTAGCTGCCCTGAAGGAGGCCTGCGAAGGAATTTCTGTAGGCTCCCACTGCGGCATTGGTCATACCCGCTGGGCTACCCACGGCGGTGTTACCAATGAAAATGCCCATCCCCACCAGGCAGGGCAGGTAACTTTGATTCATAATGGGATCATTGAAAATTACCATCAGCTTACTGAAGAGTTTCAGCTTCAAGATGAGCTGGTATCTCAGACAGACAGCGAGGTGGCAGCCCGGGTCCTGGACCGATTTTATGAGGGGGATCCATTTGTGGCGATCCAGAAGCTGGTGGGAAAGCTGGAGGGCTCCTATGGCTTCTGCATCCTGTTTTCTGACCGTCCGGGAGAAATCTATGCCGTCCGCAGCGTAAGCCCGCTGGTAGCAGCTTATACTCATTCCGGTGCGGTGATCGCCTCTGACCTGACGGCGCTGATCCCTTATACCCAGTCCTACTTTGTGGTTCCGGAGGGTGAGATCGTCCGCCTGACACCTTATAAGGTGCAGACCTACGATCTGCAGACCTTTGCAAAAACGCAGCCGCCTGTCATGACCGTAAACTGGAACATGGATGCGGCAATGAAAAATGGATTTCCCCATTTTATGCTGAAGGAGATCCACGAACAGCCGGAAGCGATGAAGAATACCATTCTGCCCCGGTTGAGCAAGGGACTTCCGGACTTCACAGATGATGGAATCGATGATGAAATCTTCCGCTCCTGCTCCCAGGTCCACATCATTGCCTGCGGAACCGCCATGCATGCAGGCATGGTAGCAAAAACGGTGATGGAGCCGCTCTTGCGGATCCCGGTAACCGTCACCATCGCATCTGAATTTCGATATCAGCAGCCGCTGATCGATGAGCATACATTGGTCATCGTGATCTCCCAATCTGGAGAGACCATCGATACCCTGGCCGCCATGCGGCTTGCCCGGGAATATGGCTCCCAGACGCTGGCGATCGTCAATGTGAAGGGCTCTACCATTGCCAGGGAAAGCGGATATGTTCTCTACACCCACGCCGGCCCGGAGATCGCAGTGGCCAGCACCAAGGCCTATTCCGTTCAGCTTGCCGCCCTTTACCTGATTGCCTGCCGGATGGCGTTGGTTCGCGGCAAATATACGAAGGAACAGGCGCGGACATTTCTGGCGGAATTTCTGGATGTGATCCCTGCCATGGAAGAAATGATCAAGCGGCAGGAGGAAATGAAGGCCGTGGTCACCCATATTATCAACAGCCCGGATGCTTTCTTTATCGGCAGGGGGCTGGATTATGCCTTTTCTCTGGAAGGCGCCCTAAAGCTGAAGGAGATCTCCTACATCCACGCAGAGGCTTATGCGGCTGGAGAATTAAAACACGGCACCATTGCACTGATCTCGGATCAGGTCCCGGTGATCGCCACCGCGACCCAGGATAATATTTTCGCAAAGGCCATGTCCAATGTGCGTGAGGTCAAGGCCAGAGGAGCTTTTGTGATCCTGATCACCAAGGAAGGGGCGAAAGTGGATGGGGATCTGGCGGATATCCATATTATGATCCCGGCTGTGAGGGATATTTTTACGGTGTTCCCCATTGCGGTAGTGCTGCAGCTGATCGCCTACTATGCTTCTCTGGGAAAGAATCTGGATGTAGATCAGCCGCGGAATCTGGCAAAGTCGGTTACTGTGGAATAAGGCAGTTGGAAGAAAAAGAACCGTAACTGTGAAGGCACTGAACAGTTACAAAGAACCTTTTATTTCATTTCAGCGTAAGCTGTAATATGCGAAATAAAAGGTTCTTTTGAAATCAAACTCCTTTTTTCCACGTTCCTGGTGAAAATAACAGCAGCATCGGGAAGATTTCCAGGCGGCCTGCCAGCATGTCGAACATAAACACATACTTGGAAAAGGCCGAGAATTCGCTCCAGTTGCAGGTTGGCCCTACCTTGGCAAGGCCAGGTCCGATATTGTTAAAAGTCGCTGCTACTGCCGTCACATTGGTGGTGAAGTCAAAGTTGTTCAGGCTGATCAGAACCACAGATGCGGCAAAGATAAAGGCATATGCAAGGAAATAGCCGTTGGCGGAGCGGACTACATTGTGCTCCAGCTTCTTTCCCTCCAGCCGCAGGATCTTTACGCTCTGGGGATGAACCAGATTGCCCAGTTCCTTTTTCACCTGCTTAAATGCAATGATCATCCGGGATACCTTCATGCCGCCGCCGGTGCTGCCGGCACAGGCTCCGCAGAACATCAGAAATACCAGAATCGTTTTCGAGAGCTCTGGCCACAGGTCGAAATCTGCGGTGGCAAAGCCGGTGGTGGTAATAATCGTTCCCACCTGGAAGGCTGCGTGATGGAAGGCCAGCATCAGGTTTGGAAATATATGACGGATATTCAGCGCAATCACTACGGTGGAAACTAATATGATTCCCAGGTAGACCCTGGCCTCCTCACATCCAAAGGCATCCTTCGGCTTTCGCATCCAGAGCAGATAGTATACGTTGAAATTGATGCCGAATAGGATCATAAATACGGTGATAATAGCCTGCTGCAGGTATGTATAGGACGCTGTACTGTCATTCAGGATACCGAATCCTCCAGTTCCTGCTGTACCAAAGCTGATGCACAGCGTGTCAAACAGAGGCATTCCGCTGATCAGCAGAAGGAGCATCTGAATCACGGTGATTCCAAAATAAAGCAGATACAGGATCTTGGCTGTCTGCCGTACCTTCGGCACCAGCTTTCCCACCGAGGGACCGGGGCTTTCCGCACGCATAATATGCATATTGTAGCCGCCTCCTGCCAGAGGAAGCACTGCCAGCATGAAAACGATCACACCCATGCCGCCTACCCAGTGGGTAAAGCTGCGCCAGATCAGCATACAGCGGCTCAACGCCTCTACATCTGGAAGAATGCTGGAACCTGTGGTGGTAAAACCAGAAATAACTTCAAATAAAGCATCCTCAAACAGCGGGATCTCTCCGCTTAAGTAAAATGGCAGAGCCCCGAAAATACTGAGGATGATCCAGCTTAAGGCAACGCACACGAAGCCCTCCTTCGCATAAAATACCGTATTTTTCGGCTTGCGGAAGGTGGTTAGGATCCCCAGGCAGCCGCAGGCAGCCAGGGTGATGACGAAGTAAACGCCGCTTCTCTCTCCATAGATCAAGGCTGTGACGCAAGGCAGCAGCATCAGGACTGCTTCCACATTTAATATCCATCCAAGGAAATATATGATAATCGCTATATTCATCTCTTGTCCATGCCGCCTTTACTTTAAAATATCCTTTAAGTCATTCAATCCCTTATTTGTAGTTACGATAATAACGGTATCGTTTACCTCTATGGTATCCTTACCGCGAGGCGTGATGATTCGGCCGTTGCGGTTGATACAGGCTACCAGCAGATTATTCTTTAATTTCAGCTTTTCCAGCGGGATTCCTACCATGGGGGCATCTTTTCCCACACGGAACTCCAGGGCCTCCGCCCGGTCGTCTGCGATCCGGTACAGAGTTTCCACATTGCTTCCAAGAGAATTCTGCATTGCCCGCACATATTGAAGGATGATGTCAGCCGTTAAAAGCTTCGGATAGATCACGCTTCCCAGATTTAAGGAATTGACCACATCCTCAAAGGCAGTCCGGTTTACCTTCGTGATCAGCTTGGCATTGGACTGGCTGGCAGCATATAAGGACAGCATAATATTTTCCTCATCGAAGCCGGTCAGAGATGCGAATGCCTCGATCTGGCTGAGTCCTTCTGCCGCCAGCAGCTGCTGGTCTGAGCCGTCGCCGTGAATGATCATGGCGTATGGCAGCAGTTCGCTTAACTCATTGCACCGCTCAAAATTTTGCTCAATGATCTTGATCTTGATCTTCGTGTCCTTTAAAAGCCGTGCCAGATAATAGGTAAGCTTTCCGCCGCCTATAATCATTACGGATTTTACTCCGTTGTTTACCACACCTACCTTTTGGAAGAAATCCATGGAATCCTTCTGAGATGCGATAAAGGAAATCTTATCTCCTGCCTGCAGTTCAAAATTACCGCCGGGAATGACCACATCTCTGCCTCGCTCTACCACACAGATCAGCACATTGCACTTTAATTTTGTGCTGACTTCCATGATCTTCATATGATCCAGTTTGGAATGACCTGGAATAATGAATTTAAGCAGCTCGATCCGCCCTTTTGCAAAGGTATCGATCTTAATGGCAGACGGGAAACGCAGGAGCCTGGAAATCTCATGGGCGGCTGCCAGCTCCGGATTAATCGCCAGCGACAGGTTCAGCTCCTCGCGGATAAAGCTGATCTCAGAAGAGTATTCTGGATTTCGGATTCTGGCAATGGTGTGGCAGTTGCCGGCTTTTTTGGCAATCAGACAGCACAGCATATTTAACTCATCCGAATTTGTGGTGGCAATCAACAGGTCGGCATCTGCAATTCCAGCCTCCATCTGGACCTGATAGATGGCGCCGTTGCCTGTAACGGACATCACGTCGATGCTGTCCGCCACAGAACGGAGCGTTTCCGAATCACTGTCGATCAGTGTAATATCGTGATTTTCACGGTTCAGCTTCTCGGCCAGGGTAACCCCTACCTTACCGCAGCCCACAATTATAATCTTCATACCAGCTTCTCCTTCGTGTTCCCGCTTGCCTTACGCCAGGCCGAAAGCTGCTCATGCAGCGGCCGGTGAATCTTTTTGCGGGTCAGTTCTACTAAATTTAATTTGGTGATATCCACCACAGTGGTTTTTACCGGATCCAACCGCACCACAGCTTCCAGATGGTCCAACAGCTGCTTCCGGTCCTCCTCTGCCGTCATATCGATAAAATCAACAATAATGATCCCGGACAGGTTCCGCAGCCGAAGCTGCCGTCCAATCTCCTCTGCAGCTTCCAGATTGATCTTCAGAATCGTTTCCTGCATGGTCTTTTTACCAGAATATTTTCCCGTGTTTACATCGATGACTACCAGCGCTTCTGTAGGTTCGATAACCAGATAACCGCCGGACTTTAACCAGACACGGTCTGCCGTAACATCCTCCATCGCTTTATCCAGGCAGTAAAGGCTGCTTAAGGAAAGCAGATCATCCTGATACAAACGAAGCTTTCCGGCATCCTCCGGCTGTTCCCGATTCAGGAAGTCGTCGATCTGCTTATAAAGACTGGTATCATCGGTGACGATCTCCTGAAGCTGATCGGCATAGGCATCCCGGATTCCTGCCAGAAAAGCTGCCGGGGCCTGATACAGACGGCTGTAGCAGCTTCGATAGGGCGCACTTTCCATAATATCACTGCAGATCTTCTTTAAGGAGCGGATCTCTTCCAGAAGCTCCTTCGGTGAGGCATCCTTTCCGTTGGTTCGGACAATCAGACCGTAGCCCTCTCCTGCTTCCTGCTCTAAAACCGGCCGCAGCGCATTCTTCCACTGGCGGTCTGTGATCTTATTAGAAAAGCCTACTCCGCTTTTTCCGGCTGTGAGCACCGTTAATTTCCCGGTAAAAACCAGATTTCCAGACAGGACAGGAGCCTTCGTCTTTACTGCCTCCCTGGAAACCTGGACGATGATCTCATCCCCTACCCGAAGCTCCTTATGGGCGCCTGGATTTACATACTGGTGATTCTGGTTGTCCATCAGGCTGTAGTAGCCGGTGATGCCGCCCCCGATATCCACAAAGGCAGCATTGATATTTTTACGGATATTCTGTACCTTTCCGATGTAGATGCTGTTCAGCAGCGTTTCCCCCTCATCTGGCTCCAGACGGATCTGCAGGATCTTCCGGTCTCCTGCAAGGGCCGTACAAATCAATTGGTTCCAACGAGTAATAATCAGCTTATTCAATGGTCTCCCCCAACAGTTCCAGGGGAAGGAAGCGGGAACCGCCCTTCTGACTGGAATTTTCTGCAAAAACTTCTTCCCGCTGTACCAGGAACGCAAAGGCAGGCCGCTCCTCTCCCAGCTTCTGATAATAAGCATCCAGCACCAGCTCCGGTTTAATATTCTCGGAGCTTCCGGTGGAAATCAAGATACGGACAGAAGGGCCTTCTGCGTGGATCTCATAAACCAGAGCTTTCAGATCCAGCTCCTTCTCTCCTTTTTTCGTTTTTTTCGTGATCAGGATCTGATCCTGCCCGTAGAAAGCTTCCAGCCCCTTTATCCACATTTCCGGATCCTCGGGCTCATAACCTGGCCGGAAGGCGATGGTATACTCCGCTGCAGCCACAATGGACATGGCATTGCCTGCATCATCCGGAAGACGGCGGCAGCTCTCCACATGAAAGCCTTCCGCCATGGTTTCATTCATCCGCCTTTTCATCGTTGCCAGATCCTCCGTATCATCTACCTCAATATCCAGATATTCCCCCATGCTGGTAATACCCACTCCAAGAGGCGCCGCAAAGGACATGATCTGATGAGGGCTGAAGCCGCCGCTGTAATGAATGCTTACATCCGCCCGGCGCATCACCTTCTGGAAATACCGCATCACATCCAGATGGCCGATAAACCTGGCCGGCCCCTGCTTGGAGAACTTAATTCTTACCTTCATAGCAGACACCTCCTTTAAACTTCATGGCTCCGCAGCCTGCACACCTTTGGCGGCAATTTGGCGTTACCGTCTCACCGATGGCCTTCTGCCATTCTCTCTTTAAAAATTCCTTGGATACGCCGGCATCGATGAAATCCCATGGGAAGATCTCGTCAAGTCCACGCTCCCTGGTGGTATAAAAATCAATGGATACGCCGCAGGTTTCAAAGGCCTTCATCCAGATATCATTGTGGAAATATTCGGACCAGGAATCGAACAGGGCGCCGTTTTTATACGCTTCCTCGATGACGGCAGCGATCCGGCGGTCGCCTCGCGCCAGTACGCCTTCCAGAACCGTCAGCTCCGCCTCGTGCCAGTTATACTTTAAGCTCTTATAGTTTAACATTTCCCGGAACTTCTGGCGGACGATATTGGCCCGTTCGATAAATTCATCCTTGGTACACATCCTGGCCCATTGGAATGGGGTAAAGGGCTTGGGTACGAAGAAAGAGGAGCTTGCCACCACCTGAACCTTGCCGCGGCGCTGTTCCTTTGGAATCTCATCATAATAGGTCTCCGCTACCTTCTCAGAGAGCAAAGCGATGCCCTCCATATCTTCTCTGGTCTCTGTGGGAAGACCCAGCATAAAGTACAGCTTCACCCGGTTCCAGCCGCCGTGAAAGGCCTGAGCCGCTCCAGTTAAGATATCCTCCTCCGTCAGTCCTTTGTTGATCACATCTCTCAGGCGCTGGGAGCCGGCCTCCGGCGCAAAAGTGAGGCTGCTCTTCTTCACATCCTGTACCTTGCTCATCACATCTAAGGAAAAGGCATCGATTCGAAGGGACGGCAGGGAGATATTGACTCCTTTCCCCTTAAATTCATCGATGAGGAAGTTGATCAGTTCCTCCAATTGGGAATAATCACTAGAGCTTAAGGAGCTTAAGGAGATCTCCTCGTGTCCTGTAGACTTTAACATTTTAAAGGCATGATCTCTTAAATACTCCAGTCCCTTCTCCCGCATAGGACGGTAGATGTTGCCTGCCTGACAGAAGCGGCAGCCCCGGATGCAGCCCCGCATGATCTCCAGCACCACACGGTCCTGGGTAACCTTAATAAAAGGGACCAACGGCTTTTCCAGATAATCCACCTGATCCATATCCACTACCAGCTCCTTCGTAATGGTTTCCTTGGCATGGGGATTATTGGGCGTAAAGCTTTTGATGGTGCCGTCCTCGTGGTAGGCAACATCATAGAAAGCAGGCACATAAATACCTGGAACCTCTGCTGCCAGTTCCAAAAACTGCCGCCTGGTTCCGCCAGCCTTTTTGTTTGCTTTATAGCGGTCCATCAGCTCATAGTATACCGTTTCCGCCTCACCGATATAAAACAGGTCAAAAAATGCTGCAATCGGCTCCGGATTGTAGGCACAGGGGCCGCCGCCGATCACAAGAGGCATGTCTTCTCCCCGCTCACTTGCATGAAGAGGGATTTGGGAAAGCTCCAGGATCTGCAGAATATTGGTGTAGCTCATCTCATATTGAAGGGTGATGCCCAGAAAGTCAAAGTTCTTGATCGGATCCTGGGATTCCAGCGCAAACAGCGGGATATGCTCCTTCCGCATGATCTGATCCAGGTCAGCCCACGGGGAATAGACCCGCTCACAGTAGATATCATCCCGCCGGTTAAACATATCATATATGATCTGAATGCCCAGATGAGACATACCGATATCATAAACGTCCGGAAAGCACATGCAGAAGCGGATATCTACCTTGGATGGGTCCTTCACCACCATATTCACCTCGCCGCCGATATAACGGGCAGGCTGCTGGATGGATAATAATATTTCATCACTTAATGCTAATTTTCTCATATAAATTTCCTTTTTATTTGTTTAAGATTGCACAAAAATAGCGTATTGCAGCAGAAGCATGCGGAATTTGAAGGACAGCCGCAGCACGATACAATACCATGTATGATTATACGTTGTTTTTATAGATTGTGCAACAGGATTCTTTTTTATCCAATGCCGCGCCCGCGCATATTAAGGCCGCTGTTTATGTGCGTTCCCGACGGCCATACAAAAACAGAGGGATGCAAAATCCAGCGCTCCCTCTGTTTCGTTCTATACAAATGATATTTTTTTTCTGCTGCTATATTTTTCACTGGCGCGGGCCACCTGTGCAATCCGGCTGTACGATAAGTCGCCTGGCAGCGTGCAGTCGCTGCCTAAAATCAGCCGGTTTGTCCCGGCAGTGTTAATTACCTGGCTTACCGCCATTTCCAGCTCTTGCTCTGTGCCCTTTAAAAGCGGCCCCTGATGATTGTCCAGCCCTCCTAAAATAACTTTGTCCGGGAACAATCGGTGCCCTTTGGCCAGCGTAATTCCGCTTTCTCTCACGCCCCAATTAATAATATCACAGGGGTAGTCCAGGAAACGCTCCAGTTCCACCTTCGGTTTGCACATATGCAGGATTACAAATCTGGCTCCTGCCTCATAAGCAGACTGGATTACCATTTTGTCCAACGGGGCTATATAGCGCGCGTGCTCTTCCTTTGTAAAGCCATCAGCCTCACCTCCCAGGGCTGCATAGTAGATTCCTTCCGCGCCTGCAGCTACCGCTTCTTTTGCCAAAACACAAAGGGTCTGTGCAATACGCTGGTAAGCATCGTAAACAGCCTGCGGGTTCGTTCTCAAATGATATAGTTGTGCGTAGCGTCCTACGGAATCATACCTGGGGATTCCAAGGAGCGCGTGGGAGGCGGAAGCGATTACCCCATGGATTGTAGCTGTCATAGCGCCGTCCGGGCATCTGTCCACCACGCGTTTAATAATTTCCGCCTGCTTTTGGATAAACTCTGCGTTGGCTTCATAACTTCTTACCTGTTCCCAGTCTGCCGCTGTCTTGATATTCCCTTCACAAGGATAGGTATGTTCCGTCATAATCTTGCAAATATCTGTCTGTGTCTTTTCAAAGTAATCCAGATGAGTTTCCACAGCCTTCTGTCCGAAAAATGCATCTGAAGAGAAATGCATCCAAAATCCTGTTGGAAACCGGTCCGGTCTGCGGTTCTCCAGAACAGAAAAGAAGCGCTCTCGCTTATTCATGTTAATGCCCTCTTTCTCAAACCATTTCTACAGTGTATTTTTATATACAGTACCGCCCTTCATAATCAGTTTCATGTTGGCTTTGTCTGTCAGGATATCCAGGTCTTCCACCGGGTTGCCTTTAACCAGCAGAAGGTCTGCAAAAGAGCCTTCTTCCAGTACTCCCACCTTCCCCTTCGGATAAGGATTGCGATAGGTACACAGCTTGAATAAATCATGTGCGCGGCCTGTAGCTGCCCTAAGACCTTCAAAGCTGCCAAACCGTTTTTTATACGCTCCGAAGTCTTTTA
This sequence comes from Lachnospiraceae bacterium, assembly GCA_030537215.1. Classification (GTDB taxonomy): domain Bacteria; phylum Bacillota; class Clostridia; order Lachnospirales; family Lachnospiraceae; genus Caccovicinus. The sequence continues at coordinate 20,862 of JAUNOF010000013.1, read as the reverse complement.
GCTGGTGTTCCTCGCAAAAATATTTATTGGTAGCCATGTCTGTTCCGAATACCATGTTAAGATTATATTTGATAATCAGTTCTGTCTGCTGCTCTACCCCCTTTTTCACCAGCGCATATTTTTCCAGCATGTCCGCAGTATATTTAAAATCCATCATAGAATCCTCGGTAAATGCAGGACAGGGGCAGACCCACACGCCATTCGCCTGAATCATTCTGGCAGTTTCATCGTTCATAAGCTGCGTATGTTCCAGACTCATTACGCCGGCACGTACAGCCCTCTGCATAGACTCATTTGTGTAAAGGTGGGCCATAACATAGGTGCCGTAATCCGCCGCGGCTTCTACTGCCGCCCGGATCTCTTCAAAAGTCATCTGCACGGTATATAGATGATCGAATTTAGAAGCAATGCCCCCGCCCAAAAACAGCTTGATCTGAGAAGCGCCTAAAAATAGCTGGTCTCTGACAGCCCGCCGCACCTCATCAGGACTATCTGCCAAAACCCATACGCCATTGTTCATTACCGGGGACATATAGCCTTCCACAGTGCGCTGGCTGGCGGCACCCGGGCGGTTATCGCAGTGACCGCAGGTCTGTCCGATACCGGAATGACTGGGAAAAATCCTGGGTCCGATGGTGTAGCCGTTGTCAATGCATGCTTTCACTCCATAAATCATACCGCCTGCATCGCGAATCGTAGTAAAGCCTCTCAGAAGGCATTCCTCCGCATTCTTTGCTGCCCGTACTGCAGTTTCATCTGCGCGCAGCGGTTCCATTTCGTCTCCGCCGCCTGTCAATGCCAAATGTACATGGCAATCAATCAGACCTGGTATGGCAGTATTTCCTTTTCCATCGGTCACACAGTCGAATTGCTCCTCTGAGCAATCTCCCTGGAAAATTTCTTTCACTAAATCGTCTTCAATGACAATATTGGCATTGTAAATTAGTTCTCTGTGATTTCCATCGAACACATTACAGTTTTTGATTAATTGTTTCATCGTGTACCTTCTTTCTGTTTCAGCTTGCCGCAAAGGTGGCAGGACGTCCAGTGACCCGGCTCCGTTTCCTGCAGATCAGGTGCTTCTTCTGCACACCGGGCAGCAGCATATGGACATCTTGTATGAAAGTGGCATCCTGACGGCGGAGCAAGGGGGCTTGGAACGTCTCCTGTCAGCACCATCCGCTTCCTTTTCCGTTCTGTGTCCGGAATTGGAATTGCTGACATCAGCGCCTGGGTATATGGATGCTGAGGATTCGAAAAAAGCTGGCTGCGGGAAGCGCATTCCACAATACGTCCCAGATACATCACTGCCACCTGGTCGCTGATATGCTTGACTACACTCAAATCATGGGAAATGAACAGATAGGTCAGACCTCGTTCCTGCTGGATATCCTGCATCAAATTGAGTACCTGGCTGCGGATTGATACGTCCAGTGCAGAAACCGGCTCGTCGCATACAATAAATGACGGCTCCAGCACCAGCGCCCGGGCAATAATCATTCTCTGGCGCTGTCCTCCGGAAAATTCATGGGGATACCGATGCATCTGATAAGGGCTTAAGCCTACATATTCCATCAGTTCCATAACTTTTTTTTCCCGCTCTTTTTTCGTGCCGATTCCAAAGGCATCCAGCGGCGCACGCACAGTTTCGAATACCGTCATCCGAGGATTTAAGGAAGAATAGGGGTCCTGAAACACAATCTGCATGCGCTTACGCATTTCTCTCATTTGAGAGGGCGGAAGCTTCAGGATGTCCTGTCCTTCAAATATTACTTGTCCTTCCGTAGGCTCTATCAGCCGCAGCACGCTTTTTCCAAACGTAGATTTTCCGCAGCCGGACTCCCCTACAAGCCCTAACGTTTCTCCACGCCGGATTGTCAGATTAATCCCGTCCACCGCTTTCACATAGCGCTTATTACGACCAAACAAATCGCTTCCCGCTGGATAATATTTTTTCAGGCCCGTTACCTGAAGCAGATTTTCGGTACTCATACCCCGTCCTCCTTAGCGTATAAAAAGCACTTGACCATGTGACCATCCACAGAGTAGGCTTTCGGCGGCTTTTCCCAGCACGTTTGCACAGCATAAGGGCATCTGGTGCAGAAGCGGCAGCCTTTGGGCATATCATGAAGATTTGGCACATTTCCCTTAATGGTATGCAGCCTGTCTGTATCCTGGTCCAGGCGGGGAATCGAAGCCAGGAGACCTTGGGTATAAGGATGAAGGGGTTTTTGAAACAAGCTTTTTACATCAGCGTATTCCATAACCTGTCCTGCATACATTACCATAACCGCATCTGACATTTCCGCTACCACGCCCATGTCGTGTGTGATCAGCAAAATAGCCGTATCCATCTGCTGTTTAAGCTGTATCATTAAGTCCAGGATCTGCGCTTGAATCGTAACATCCAAAGCAGTCGTAGGCTCGTCTGCAATCAGGATAACCGGATTGCATGATAACGCCATGGCAATCATAACACGCTGTTTCATTCCTCCGGAAAGCTGGTGGGGATAGTCTTTTGCTCTGGCCTCCGGGGCAGGGATCCCTACCTTTTCCAGCATATCTACTGAGCGCTTCCACGCTTCGGCACGGCTTATTTTTTCGTGAGCCATAAATGCTTCCGACATCTGCCGCCCTATGGTCATTACCGGATTCAGGCTGGTCATAGGGTCCTGAAAAATCATGGCGATCTCTTTCCCGCGGATTTCACACATCTGCTGGGGCGTCTTATTCAGCAGTTCCTCTCCCCGCAGGCGGATGGAAGACCCTGGCTCAATGCGTGCGGATGCAGTCGGCATTAATTGAAGGATAGACAGAGCGGTTATACTTTTTCCGCAGCCGGATTCTCCTACGACCCCTAATGTTTTACCAGCCTCCAGCGAAAAGCTGACACCATCTACTGCCGGGACAGTGCCGTCCTTCCCGTGGAAGCAGGTCCTTAAATCGGATACTTCCAATATGGGCGTCATGGTTGTTCCTCCCTTTCTGTGGCTGGGCCGGAACCTGTGATTCCGGCCGTGAGCCTCTTCCTTATTCGTAACTGTTCAAATACCTTGAACTGTTACTTATTCTTCAACCTTCCAGTTCCAGACCGCAAAATTTGTCTGGCAGAAATCTCGGATATTCAGATTGTTCAGCCGTTTGCTGTACGCCTCAATCATATTAGGGCTGTAAAGCGTTACGTATGGCGTGTGTTCTTTGAACAGTTCCTGGAATTGCTCATAAATCGGATAGCGCTCATCGTGGCTGGTGTACTTTAAAGCTTCCTGGAACAAATCATAGTATTCCGAAGTCTGCAGATTAGAAAAACATGTAGTGGTTCCAGGCGCAAACTGGGTAGAAACCTCGTGAGGTTCCACCGTACCCGCTGAACCCAGCAGAGCAAGGTCCATGTTCCCTGCAAAACATTCTGACATTACGGTAGCAAAATCAGAGGTCTGAATACGAACCTTAATACCTACATCAGCCAAATTCTGCTGGATAATGGCAGATGACTGTTCACGCACGGTATTTCCTGTGGGAACCCGCATCAGCAGTTCTCTGTCTGTATCCCATCCGGATTCTTCCACAATTCGTTTTGCCTCTTCCGGATTATAGGTATCCCAGTCCAGTTCGGCATAATAGGGATGGGATTCCGGCCAAACGCTATGCATTACCGTGCCTTGTCCATATAAAAGCTGTTCTACAATCAGTTGTTTATCAATCGCCAGATTCATTGCACGTTTAATCTCATCAGTAAGATATTCTCGCGCATCGTTGATGGCCATGTACTGGAAATCAAAACAGGGAACGGATTCCACATTTAAATTGTCATTTTCTGACAGTGTGGCGTAGTCTACCGGCTGAATCGGACCGATGCTTCCCATATTTAAGTCTATTTCTCCGCTGATCAGACCTGAAACCATGTTGGCTGCAGGCACTACCCGCAGAATAAGCCGGTCAATGTCAATGGGACCGTATTCGTATCCATCACTTTTCACCAGTTCGATCCGTTCCCCTGTAATCTCTCTGTCATACATGAACGGACCGGAGCCAATGGGGCTGCGCCAAAAATCATCCGTATGCATTTGTGCCAGCGGAATATCCTCCAGCAGATGCTTTGGCAGCACAACAAATTGCTTAAGTGTATTAAATACAGTTACTGGGTCCATGGGTTTTTTTAGCTTCATTTCGATGGTATAATCGTCAATCTTGGCAACACCTGCGCTTCCTTCTGAAACCTGGGCGCCTTCATCGTCGGTGCCGTCCAATATGTTCATCAAATACCGCCGGCTAACGGAAAGTTCCGGGTTGCAGGAGATCTGGAAGGACCAAACCACATCATCTGCTGTTACTGGTTCTCCATCGTGCCAGTGGGCATCCTGGCTGAGAGAAACGGTCAGAGTCCTGCCGTCTTCCGAGGCAGTTACTTCGGTGGCTTCCCTGGGTACCAGCTCTCCATCCATGGAAACATCCATCAGCCGGTCAAAAATCAGGATATTCATGATTTCATCATAGGTTCCGCTGATTTCATACGGATATAAGTTGGTCCATGGGGAAGAGATGGCTCCCACCACGATCTTCTCTTCTGCCTCTGTCTGCAGTCCTTCTGTTTCTGTCTGTTCTCCGCCCGATGGTGATGTCTGAGCAGATGCAGCAGAGTTCCCCGATGACGGTGCGCTTGGGTCTGCCGGGGTGCATCCGGCCAGCATGGCAGCAGTAATTGTCAGAGCCGTAAAACAGTGAATTAATTTTTTCATAAGTTCTCTCCTTTTCTTTTATTCCCGCGAATTCAGCAAACCAGAGGAATGCAGGTCCGCGTGGTGAAATCCCTTGCCGCAGCTGGCGGGGAAATCTGACTTTGGTGACAGCCCTTTTTACAGGCTACAGCCTGGTTTTCGGATCCAGCGCATCTCTTAACCCGTCTCCCAAAAAATTAATGCTCAGTACCGTTATCAAAAGTGCCAGTCCCGGCGGAAGCCATAACCAAGACCGTTTCGACAGCACGGTGATCGATTGTGCCGCGTACATAATATTGCCCCACGAAGCCTGCGGCAGCTGCACGCCCATGCCCAGAAAGCTCAGACTGGATTCCTGCAGGATTGCGCTGGCAATGCTGAAGGTAAAAGCGATAATCACAGGGGCAAAGGCATTGGGAAGAATATATTTCATCATAATGCGTCCGTCTTTTTCTCCAATTGCCACCGCCGCCTGCACATAATCTTTTTCTCTCACTGCCAATACATTGCCGTAAAGCTGCCGCGCAAACTGGGGCCAGCCCATCACACCGATTACAATAGTAACCGACTCAATACTTGGGCCAATCACTGCCACCAGCACCAGCACCAATATCATTGACGGCACAGACATGAACACATCCGCCAGACGCATGACCAATACGCCGGCTGCTCCTTTATAATATCCTGCCAAAAGCCCCAGGGGAACACCGATTGCAAGACTGATCAGGGCGCTGATAAACCCTACGAACAGTGAGGTCCTTCCTCCATAAACGATGCGGGCAAATACATCACGCCCTACTTCATCAGTTCCCAATATATGGATGCCGCCAGGCGGCGCTCCAAAGCCGGCAGCCGAATCGATGGAATAGGGATCCAGTCCAAGTAACAACGGAAGTGCCAGGACACAAATCAATTCCAAAAAAATCACAGTAAGTCCAATCATCGCCAGCTTATGCCTGGAAAACCGTTTGACTACGTCATTCCAATAGGATTTTTTCATATCTCTCCCTCTCCTTTCCATCAATCGTAACGGATACGGGGGTCCAGAAACGTATACAGCACATCTACTACGATATTTCCAATCAGAACTGCCAGGGAAACAAAAACGGTAATTCCCATAATCACAGGGTAATCTCTGGCTTGAATCGAAGTCACCATCAGACTTCCCAAACCCGGCCAGCCGAAGATCTGTTCTGTTACCACAGCTCCGCCAATGAGAAAAGGAATATTCATGCCGATCTGAGTGACAATGGGAATCAGAGCATTTCGCAGTCCATGGCGGATCAGAACCACGTTTTCCCGCAGCCCTTTGGCTCTGGCAGTACGGATATAGTCCTCATTTAACACCTCCAGCATACTGCCTCGCATATGGCGGATAAAGGAGCCGACCTGCTGAATCGACAAAACCACTGACGGCATAATCAGATGGCGAAGCAGCATCCCCCATGTATGTGTTCCCGACGCATCATACATTCCTCCTGTAGGCAAAAGATCCAGCTGAATCGAAAATATGTAAATCATCAGCATTGCCGCGAAAAAATTTGGCGTTGCAGCTCCGGCGAATGACAATCCGGAGGAAGCGTAATCCCAGACAGAATATGGCTTATATGCTGCGATTGTCCCCAGAGGAACGGCTACGCATAAGGAAAGGATGGTGGTAAATACTGTCAGAATCAAGGTAGGACTAAGCCTGGAGGCAACCAGCTCCAACACACTTCCATAGGTGCGGTAAGAAATTCCAAAATTTCCATGGAGCAATTCCTTCAGCCATAAAAGGTATTGGATCACAACCGGCTGGTCAAGCCCCAGTTCATGACGCTTTTTTTCAATATCGGCAGCTGATGCAAAGGGGTCTGCCATCAGCAGCTCGATGGGGCTGCCAGGAGCCAGTGAAGACATAACATATACCAGTATTGTAATCCCGAGAAATACGGGGATTACAATCAGAAACCGTTTGAGCAGATACTTTCCCATACCAAACCTCCCTCTTATTTTGGAGTAGTCAATCTCCTTAAAAACGCTTTTCTAAAATGTTACTAATCATATCAGTAACTTGCTTTTAGTATAGTTCTTCCTAAAAATTTTGTCAATATGTATTTGAAAAAAATATTTTTACTTATTTTTTTGTAGATATTGACTTATTTTCTGTATAGTAGTATGATTACAATACATATTAATATTATTTTACGATTTTACTGTCACAAGTAGAAAGGAGCTGATTTGTATGATGACAACCCATATTAAAAACGGACTGGTATGGCAGCGCGACTCATTTTGCGGCCAAGATTTGGTTATCCGTGACAGCCATATTATTTATGCCGGACCGCCCATGCAGCCAGAAAACGGAGCTTGTGTAATAGATGCCTCCGGTCAATATCTGCTGCCTGGCATTATTGACTGTCATGCTCATGTTACCATGGTAGGAGGCAGCCACCACATGGCTACATTTTTTGCAGAGAATGAATGCGAATTAACGTTAGAAGGTGTTATCAACTGTGAAAAGATGGTTCGTCACGGCATTACTTCCGCCCGCGACTGCGGCGGAAAACGACGTGAAACCTTTGCGCTCCGGGATTTTATCCGCAAAGGCGCTATCATCGGCCCACGTCTGTTGTGCAGCGGAACGCCTCTTAAAGTGGTTGGAGGTCATGAACCTGGCTTTGATATCACCGGTCCTGTTGAAGCGCGGCGTGCAGCACGGCAGTTTTTGTATGATGGAGCAGATTTTATAAAGGTAATGATTACAGGCGGTCTGGGAAAAGTCGGTGAAAATCCGGGTACTGTGGAAATGGAGCCGGATGAAATCAGTGCGATCGTGAAGGAAGCCCACAAACATGGAAAGAAAGTCGCCTGCCATTGCCACAGCAGGGCTGGAATGGAAATCCTGCTTGATGCAGGCGCCGATTCCATTGAACATGCAACTTACTTGGATCCTGAAATAAATGAGCGCATCATAAAGCAAGGTGTATACGTGGTTCCAACCTTTACCCCATATGAGATTGCTGCTGCCAGCCAAATCGGCTGTGGAATCCTTCCGGACGCAATTCTTAATTCCAGGGCTATTATTGAGGAAAAACGACGTCGGCTGAAAGAAGCCTATGAGCAGGGTGTACCGATTGCTTTCGGCCGCGACAGCGGCGGTTTCTTTATGGACCAGGGAGAATTTGCTGATGAAATGCTGTATATGCAGAATGCAGGCATGCCTGCCGCCGCTATTATCCAGAGCGCTACCGAAAATGCTGCCAAATGTCTTGGCATCTGGGATGAAACCGGAAGTTTAGAGGCAGGTAAGAGCGCAGATATTCTGTTCTTGACAAAAAATCCGTTGGAAGATTTAACTGCGTTTCGGAATGCTTTGGAAAAAGTCTGTGTTAGTGGTAAAATGTTACCATAACAAAAGAAAAGGATGGAAAAAAGATGGCCGCACAAAAAACCACTTTTAAACAGCAAGTTTACGACTATATTTTTTATGATGTGTTGGAGGGAAGCTTCCCTTTGGATGAGTTCATTACGGAAAAGCAGCTGATGGAACGCTATCAGGTGGGAAAAGCGCCTGTCCGTGAAGCGCTGATTGAGCTCTGCAATGAAAATATTCTGCACAGTATTCCCAGGTTGGGGTATCAGGTCACTCCTGTAACCGAAAGAAATATTATGGATGCCACAGAGCTGCGGTTGGAGCTGGAGCTGCATGCCCTGGAAAAGACCAGACAGAATTTTACCAGCAGCATGCTTACCCAGATTTCAAGGTTAAATCAGGACTGGTGGCAGGAAGTGATTTCCGGGGAAATTAATATAAAAAATCGATGGCAGCATAACTCTCTGTTTCATACGACCCTCTGCTCCTTTGCAGGAAATGAGCTGACCGTCGATGTGATACGCAAATTGATTCAGCTTGAATGGCGTGCCTATGCTCAAATGCTTGCCACCCCCGAACAGCGCAGGGATTTTTTCAACCAATCCACCAGCAAACCCCATATCGAAATTGAGCGCGCTTTGTCCCACCGGGATTTTGACACAGCTTTGACACTTCTGCGGCAGGATATCATGACCCTTCTGGACTGGCTGCTATCTCAGACAAAACGGCGGTTTTGAATACTGACTGATTTTATTGAACATGCAAAACAGGCGGACGGGAAAATCATGCCGTCCGCCTGTTTTGCATGTAAACCGTAATCCGCTATAAAATATAAACGCCCTTAGGATCAAACGCCAGAAAAGCCTTTTCTCCCACCTCATAGATCCTGCGGTTTACCGGATTATAATCGGTGATCTGAATCTCCATGTCGCCGACCATCATCTGATAGTACTGGTAAGCTCCCATGAATGTGGACAGGGTCACCTTACCTTCCAAAATTCCCTGATCTGCCAGCGCGGCTGCCTCCGGACGAATCACCAGTACGGCAGAGGAACCTGGAACAGCATTGGCAAAGTTGTTGACCTCCAGCTCCCTTCCAGCCACCCGGATTTTCGCTTTTTCGCCGTTTACAGCCAGAACCTCTGCGTTCAGGAAATTAGCCTCCCCGATGAAATCTGCCACAAACCGGGAATTAGGATGATAATAGATTTCCCGCGGCGTGCCGATCTGCTCTACTTTGCCCTTGCTCATGATAATGATTTGATCGGAAATACTCATTGCCTCTGACTGGTCATGGGTAACGTAAATAGCTGTAATTCCCACTTTCTGCTGAATTTTGCGGATCTCCGTCCGCATGGTAACCCGCAGCTTGGCATCCAGATTGCTGAGAGGCTCATCAAAAAGAAGCACGCCGGGCTCCAGAACCAGGGCCCGGGCCAGTGCTACACGCTGCTGCTGACCGCCGGAAAGCTGGTTGGTCATGCGGGATTCCATACCGTCCATTTCCACCAGCTTCAGAATATCCAGTACCCGCTGACGAATTTCCTCCTTTGGAAGCTTTCGGATCTTAAGACCATAGGCCACATTGTCAAATACATTGTAATGGGGAAGCAGCGCATAGCTTTGGAATACCATGGCTGTATCCCGCTTATTGGGAGTCAGGCTGTTGATGGCCTCGCCGCCCAGATAGATTTCACCCTCATCCGGACTTTCAAATCCGGCAATCATGCGGAGCGTAGTAGTCTTGCCGCAGCCGGAGGGACCCAGCAATGTTACGAAGCTGCCCGGCTTAATGTCAAGGGTGGTATCCTCCACCGCATAAAAATCCTTTCCCGTCTTTGGATCTTGGTAAATTTTTGAAATATGTTCCAGGCGTACGCCTTTTTTTTGTTTTTCCATATCCTGCTATGCCTCCTCTTTTATCTTCCTGCTGACACCGAAATACTTAATCAGCGTATTCATGATCAGTACGGCGCCGTATGTAATGGCAATCAGCACGGTGGCGTAAGCGCAGGCCACGCCGTAGTTGCCCTTTTCCGCCTGTTCGTTGATCTGGCAGGTAATCAGGAGGAAGTCCGGCGTTACCAGCAGAATGATTGCGGAAATTGCTGTAATGCTGCGCACGAAGGCGGTCACCAGGCCGCTGAAAAAGGAATCCTTGATCAGGGGCAGCGTTACGGTCATAAACACTCTGGCGGAATTAGCACCCATGTCGTATGCCGATTCTTCGATGGATTTATCGATCTGGCGCAGCGCCGAGATACCGCTCCGGGTACCAGTGGGCAGGCTTCGCACGATGAATACGATGATCAGAATTAATCCGGTTCCATAAAGGCCGCTCATGAATCCGGTGCGGAACAGGCCATTGGCATAGCCTCGGATATATCCGATTCCAAGTACCGTTCCCGGAACCGCCATGGCCAGCATGGAAACAAACTCAATAAAGCCTTTTGACCGGAAGTGTTTCTTTACCACCAAATAAGAAATCACCATGGACAGGAATGCGGTAATGGGAGAAGCAATCAGGGACAGCACAAAGGAGTCTTTAAACGCCTTCAGGCCGCTGGTCTTAAACATATACTGGAACCATTTCAGAGAGAGACTGTAATCTCTTCCCCACAGAGTAAATAACGCACCAAAAGGCACCATAATATACATCAGCAGTACGAACGCAGCTACCAGACCGCAGAAGATGGTAAGCGGTACGGTTACGCTTTTATCCTCGATCAGCATGCGCATCCGGGATGCCTTGCCGGTAAGCGTGGCTGCCGTCTTTTTCTCCAGATAGTATTTCTGAATCAGAAACAACACTACCGTCAGAGACAACAGCACCACGGACATGGCAGCCGCTCCGGTGGAGTCGTAGGCTCCGGTCACCTGCAGATAGATTGTGGTAGCTAAGGTATCGTAGGAACCTCCGATCAGCATAGGGTTGGCAAAATCCGCAACCGATTCAATAAAGGTTACCAGGAATGCGTTTCCAAGGCCCGGAAGCAGCAACGGAAAGGTAACGCTGGTAAACACCTTCCAGCGAGTCGCTCCCATATCCCGGGTTGCCTCCTCCAGAGAAGGATCGATATTTTTTAAAAGGCCTTTCAGCATCAGATAGCAAACCGGGAAAAAGGTCAGGGTCTGTACAATGGCAATTCCCTTCAGCCCATATACATTAGAATCATAGATCCCCAGCAGAGAACGGGTGATGATCCCGCTTCTTCCAAACAGCATGATCATGGACAGAGACAGTACAAAAGGCGGAGATACTACCGGCAGCATGGATACCAGAGCAAATAGCTTTTCAAGAAGCCTTGTTTTCAGCTTTACATATACTTCCACATAGGCAAACAGCAGACCGATGGCCGTAGACGCCAGGCCGGTAATAACGCCCAGCACCAGGGTATTACTGAATGCCTTACGAAAACGTTCCAGGCTCAACACCCGTTTAAATACATTCATGGTGACATGGCCGTCCTCAATAAAGCTGTCCACCAGCAGCATCAGAAGCGGGTAAAGGATAAACAGCGCCAGAAATATCAGAAGTACAGCGATCATGCTGATTAAAATCGGATCAGAAAAAAATTTTTGGCGCTCAAGGCTGGCGCTTTGTTTTCTGGACACAGAAGGAAACCTCCTTTCTCATTATCAGACGAAATCAAGAAACTCTATATTCTTGATGGGAAATGCAGTCATGCCTGGCATGACAGATGATAAAAAACGCTGCGCGATGCGTTGGCCGCACCGCGCAGCATCTGCTATTCATGTCAGGGCATGATACGGGAAAATAAACGTTTCTTTATTCTGTCTTAAAACGATCATCGCCGGAGCTTCCCAGTGCATTGAAGAAATCTTCTACATATTTTGCGCTGTTTGCTTTCGCATCCTCAAAATCATAGTCGATGGTATTGTTCATATCCAGGCCGAACTCCTCAGCCTCCTTGGGCTGCTCTGCGTTGCTCAGTACCAGGAACTGATAGGAACCATTGTCCTTTGCAATATTTACGCAGTCTGGAGAAAGCGCATACTCGATCCACAGCTTTGCTGCGTTTGGATGGGTGCAGCCCTTGAAGATTGCGGTAGCGCCTACTTCAAAAGAGGTTCCGTCTTCCGGAACGATCAGCTGGATATTGTCGTAGCCCTGGAGGATCTGATAGATTCCGTCATGCAGGAAGCCAACGCCGATCACGCACTCGCCGGGGCCTACCATCTTGGATGGGCCGGAACCTGACTTAGTGTACTGAGACACATTGGCATCCAGCTTTTTGAAGTATTCCATCGCCTCGTCATGTCCCTTCATCTGAACCATGGTATTAATCACCAGCTTTGCGGTACCTGCTGTATTGGGATTAGACAGCATAATCAGACCCTTGTACTCTTCCTTGGTCAGATCATCCCAGGTCTTAGGCGCTTCCAGTCCAAGGCGCTCCAACTCCTCAGTGTTTACCATAAAGCCAAGGATACCTTTATAGATGCCGTACCAGCAATTGGTGGGATCCTTGTAGTCTTCGCTGATCAGGTTTGCGGCGTTGATTGCGTCGTAGGATTCCAGAAGGCCGTCCGCCACCGCCTCATTGTATGGGTCAGTGGTACCGCCGAACCATACATCTGCTGACGGTTTTCCTGCTTCCTCAGAAATCTTGGTATAAACCTCGGAAGTGGAAAGTCTCTGGAATTTTGTCTTAATACCGTAGAGCTTTTCAAAGTTCTGGCAGGCTGCTGAAAGATACTCCTCCTCACAGGAACCATATACGGTCAGTTCCCCCTCTGCCTTTGCCGCTTCGATCAGGGCATCCAGACCTCCGGCCTCGCTTTCTGCTGCTTCTGTCTCAGCCTCTGCTCCGGCTTCGGAAGCTGTTTCTGAGGCTGCTTCCGCGGCCGGTGCCGCAGTGGTTTCCGGCGCTGCTTCCTTGCTTCCGCATGCAGTCATGCCAAGCATCATAGATGCCGCAAGCAGTAATGCTAACTTCTTTTTCATTGTGAATCTCCTCCTCCTTTTATATTGCCTGTGACAGCACGTCTTCCCCTTTGGGCAAAGCGTACAGAAATTTCCGTAAGCCTCCTGTTTCTGCTTTGATTTCTCACGCGCTTCACATTGCTTTCTTGAATAGTATACCACATTATCCGAAAATTGCCATAGTTTTTGTGTAAAAATATCAATTTTTAAGAAAATAGTGCAGAAAAATATTCTATTTTCACAATTAAGATTTTTACAATTAAAAAAGAGAAAACGCGGCTCAAAACGTGGTCTTCTCTTTTCCAAGCTGGGCAAGCACTTGATTTTTCTGATTCATGGTTCCAAATTCCGTCAGGCAGCAGATCACCTGCTCACAGGAGGCCATCACAGAGGCAGCCCGCTGAAAGCTGCCTTCTCCAATCGGTTCAAAGGGCTGCTCTTCAATCACTTCTGCGGCCAGCGCCTTTGCAATGGGATATTCCACATCATTTTTATGGAGCACCCCGGCAGCAAAGGGAATCCCCTGCCGCTGCAATCGGCGGTACACAGGAATTCCGCTTCCGTTTCCGCCGATGACAAACACCTTCGGCATTCCTTTCACCGATTCCAGCTCCAGGCATCCCAGCTCAGCCTGGTAGCTTCCTCTGGTAATGCCATATAATTCTGAAATATAAGAAGAGGTAAAGATCTCCTCGGGAGTTCCCATACGGTCGATTCGGTTCCGGCTGACACAGACTACATAGTCCGAAAGCTTTTGTGCCAGATCCAGCTCATGAAGAGACATCAGCACCGCTGTTTTCTTTTGCGGCACCAGGTTTTTTAAAATGTCCAGGATTTCCAGCTTATGACGGATATCCAGAAATGAGGTAGGTTCATCCAGCACGATCACCTGAGGTTCCTGGCAGATGGCGCGGGCAAGGAGAATCCTCTGCCGCTGCCCGTCACTGATCTGGGAAAAATCCTGGCCGGCAAGTGCTTCTCCATGAACCAGCCGCAGAGCCTCTCTCACCTTCTGCTTATCCTCCTGACGAAGGATTCCAAGCCGTCCGGTATAAGGATAACGTCCAGCGGCCACCACCTCCTGGCAGGTCATCAGCTCCGGGTGAATTCGTTCTGTCATCAGCACCGCCATTCGGGTTGCAATATCCCGTTCCGACAGCCTTTCCATGGAGGTTCCGTCCAGATACACCGTTCCATCCAGCAGCTTCAGCTGACGGATTATGGTCTTCAATATCGTAGATTTCCCGGCTCCATTAGGCCCGATCAGCGTTACGATCTCTCCCCTTTTGATGTGGAGCTGAATCTGACGGATCAGAGGCGTATTTCCGTAGCCTACTGTCATATTATCGGTATAAATAAAGTCGCTGTTCCCATGCTCATCCGTCAAGTAAATCCCTCCTATCCCATGACATTGGCTATGAACCGTAACAAGCCCTTCTTCTATAGCGGATGAGCTGTCCGCTTTACCATCATATAAATTACAACAGGTGCGCCGAACACTGCTGTTACCGAGCTGATCCCCAGCTCCGTAGGTGAAAAAAGGATTCTGGCGATCAGATCGCAGAACAGGCAGAATACAGCCCCTCCCAGGAAGCAGCCTGGAATGATCAGAAGAGGCTTGGAGGTGCCAAACAAGCTTTTTACCAGATGAGGAACGGCAATTCCCACAAAGGAGATGGGACCGGCGAAGGCTGTTACGCAGGCTGCCAGAATGCTGGAAAGCAAAATCAGTTCTCCGCGGAATCGCCGGACATTCACTCCCATGCTCTGGGCATAGACCTCCCCCATCTGATAGGCTCCAATGGGCTTTGCCATCATGATTACCAGCACCAGTGAAATAGAAATGATTACGGCTATCACTCGGACATTTTCCCAGGATATGCCGGAAAAGCTTCCCATGGACCAGTTGTGCAGATTAACGATGTTGGCATCCTCGGCAAAGGTAACGGCAAAATCCGTTACAGCCGAGCAGATGTAGCTGATCATAACGCCGCAGATCACCAGGGTGGACATCCGCTTTACCCGGCCGGAGATCAGCAGAACGAAGCCCATGGAGATCATGGCCCCTGCAAAGGCCGCCAGGATCATGGCCGCCGAAGTGATGTACAGTCCCCTTCCTAAAAACAGGATCATCACAAGAGAAACGGAAAGCTTCGCACCAGAGGAGATTCCCAGAACAAAGGGGCCTGCGATGGGATTGGAAAAGAAGGTCTGGAGAAGAAAGCCGGACACGGAAAGAGCGCCTCCCATCAAAGCCGCTGCCAGGATCCTGGGCAGGCGGATATCCCAGATGATGTGATAGGCTGTGCGGTTGCTGCTTTTTCCAAGCAAAATCTCCCAGACCTCCTTTATGGACAGATGAATGCTGCCGGAATTGATGCTGCAGAAAAACAGAAACAGGACTGCCGCTGCCAGCAGGCACAGGAAAAACAGGTGATTGATATGTGGTCGTTTCATGGAAACCGATCTCCTTTGCAGCAAAACAAAATTTTCACCGAAGCTGGTGCAGGTATGTCATCGCCTCCGGATCTGGCTGGTCTTCTGTCAGAAGCTGATGGATGTCCAGAATCATATCACCAAGCCCCATAGTTTCCTGAAACAGATTCTTTCCGGTGCACCATACATGTCCCTCCTTCACTGCCTTAAAATCGGCAAGAAGACTGCTTTTTCCAAGAAATTCATCCAGTGATTTCAGTTCTCCGTCAATGGTGCTGTTGTAGATGAGGTAATCTGCATCCTTTGCCGCCCCATAGAAGGCTTCCATCTGCATATTCATAGTAGATAAGGCATTTTCCTCTTCATCCAGATCCTGGGGAACATAGACGCCGCCGGCAAGCTGGATCATTTTCGCCACGTAATCACCGGATTTTCTTACATTCACCGAGCCGTTGGAAGTGACATAGAAAAATGCCGCCGTTTTTCCAGTGGCCTCCTGGGACATTACCGGCTCCAGCTGCTGAAACTGCTGATTCAGATAGCGCTCAGCCTGCTCCTCCTGATCCAGCAGGACAGCGTACAGCATCAGCCATTCCATTCTTCCAAGGGGATGGCTCTCGTAGCTGGAGCGCTCCACCAGAACCGGGATTCCCAGAGCTTCCAATTGCTCCTTCACCTCTGGGGAATGGTAGATCATGGTGGATTCGATGGCAAGGTCACAATCCTTTGACAGGATCAGCTCATAATCCGGAGCGCTGTATTTACCGGCATACTGCATCCTCCCCTCCTCCAGAGCCTGCTTTGCCTCCTCAATATACCAGCCGGAGGCGTCAGTGCCGGACAAGGTAACGGCATCGATGCGGTCAAGGCTTTTAAACAAATCCATAGCGGAGGTAGCTGCCAGATAAATATTGTCTAACGGCTTCTGGATGATGGTCACATCCTCCGGAAGCCCCTGGGGAACCGATCCCTGCTCCGGGATTACCAAATAGCGGTCTTTGTTCTGAATCGTGATCAGGGCCATTCCGTCCCGATAATAGTCTACAGAAAACTGGCTGGCGTAACGCAGCTTCAGGCTGTAATCCGGTGTAAGGGAGTCCCAGGTTGCGGCAGATTCCTCACTGGAACCTGCGTCCAGGCTCTCTTCCTGAGCCGATCCACAGTCTGCTCCATGGCCAATTCTGTCATCGGCTCCATATTTTGTTCCGCAGCCTGCCGCCAGAAGAGCAAACAGCCACACAGCTGCCATCAGCAGCCAGTTTCTCACGTTTCTTGTTCTCATGTTAAGCATATGCATCACTCAATCTTTTGTAAAGAGGCTGAGTCAAAGATCAGAGTATAGGTGATCTCGTGTGGGACACTCATAGCCGTCGTATCTGCGATCACCGTCATTTTCCAGTCAAAGCCAGCTACCGGGATCTCAAACGTGGAGTGGGCTTCTTCTCCTGCCCACTGGTATTTCTCATCATTCACCTTCATATAGTCATAATTAGCACTTCCCCAGACGATGGTTGCATATACGTTTCCCTTCTCCACCCGCAGACTGGCCGGAGATTCCACCGATGCCCGGCCGGAGCCGCCTTCTAAGGCAACCTCTGCCGTGTACCTGCCGTCCTCCAGCCCCAGATCCTCTGCCGTCACAAAGGTTGCGCCGGAAAAGGCATCTGCCGGAAGAGAGTCTGCGCGAAATACCAGGGTGCGGTCGTACCATTTTTCCTTCTTCTTGCTGAAGGCGCTGCAGGAAATCCCGGCATCCAGCGCTTCTACCGGCAGCAGGAAGGTGCAGGCGCCGGTTTCGTCCTCCACTGATGGAATATAATCTGTCTCTGCCGCCTTCACAGCCTCTTCTCCCGTTCCCAGGTAAAGCTTCCCATATCCAGTACCGCTCATGGTGATTCGTGCTTCCATTCTCCCGTCGGTTACGGTCAGCTTACAGTCTGTAATATGAAACATACTGGAACTGGAATCTACGGTGATCGGGTAAACCCCATCTTTGATTTCGGTTCCGTAAATGGGCGTCATATCCTCTGTCACCACATCCACCGGACTGACTGTTTCATCTGCTGAGGCTACCTGACCGGACTGGCTGTCAGATTCGGATTTTTCTGCTTTTACCAGCTCCATTCCTTCCGTGACGGAAGCAGCAGTTCTTCCCTGTCCGCACCCGGAAACAAGGAGGGATACGGCAGTAATTATGGATGCTGCCTGCATGAATAAGCGTCTCATATATTCCATATCCTACTGTGCCAAACGATCCATAGCTGTCTGCGCGTGCTCCACAAATAACTGCTGGATCGGCTCTAACTCACCCAGGCCGCGAACCACACAGGTAACCTCATATCCGGCATCCTCAAATACCGTCTTCCAGGAGCCTTCCTCATCACCGGCCATATCGTTGTTGGCATGATCGCCGGCAACGATCATCAGCGGCTCTAATACTACCCTCTTATACTCGCCGGCCTGAACTGCTTCCAGCACGTCCTCCAAAGACGGCTCAGCCTCTACCGTTCCGATGTAATAATTGGTGTATCCGGCATCGGTCAGCACTTGCTGCATGTTTTCATAGATCTGATTGGATGCTGCCTCAGTGCCGTGTCCCATAAAGCAGATGGCCGTCTCACCATCATCATATTCAGCGGTGGCCTCTGTGATTGCCTTTACCACAGCCGTGAAATCCTCGTCAGAGGTGAGCAGAGGATCGCCTATCTCGATCTGTTCAAAGGCATCTGCATATTCAGCCAGTTCATTTACCAGATCTGTGTACTCCAGGCCATTCATCAAGTGCGTGGGCTGTACCACCAGAGTTTTAACCCCGTTTTCCACGGCCCGCTCCAGAGCCTCGCCTACATTGTCAATGGAAACCTTATCACGGGATTTTACATGGTCAATGATGATCTGGCTGGTAAATCCTCTTCTCACAGAATACTCCGGAAACGCCTGTTCCATGGCATCCTCAATGGCTCCGATGGTTAATCGGCGGTTGTCATTATAGCTGGTGCCGAAGCTGACTACCATCAGCTCCTTTTCCCCGATCTCATCCTGGTTCCTGGTGTTGTCTAATGCGGCATCACCAGTATCATAGTTTTCTTCCTCCTCGTTTGCCTCTGCTTCTGCTGCAGTCTCCTCTGCACTGGCTTCCTCCGTCTCCGGGGCTGTTTCTTTGGTTTCTGCTGCAGTAGTCTCTGCAGCAGCTTCTGCAGCTGGTGCGTCCGCCTCCGCCTGTCCGCCGGAGCATCCTGCTACTGCTGCGGCTGCCAGAGATACGGCTGCAAATAATAGGGCTGCTTTCTTTAATTTCATCCTTTTCTCCTCCTTTTTCCATCTAGTATGATCCCCGGACAGATGTTCCGGGCGTTTCAGGGAACCGTTTGGCCGCCTGTATCAAGGTATCGCGATGCAAGGGAATAAGAATTAAGAAATGAAAAGATAGGAATAGAAAGCAACTCAAACATTCTTTGCATGATCACATATCTGCACAAAGACGATGTACAAAAGGCTGTGTACAGGCTTATAGGCCTGGGCACAGCATCTGAAAACCTGTGAAACATTCCTGTCTGAGTCAGAGACCTGCAGCGCTTATGCCGCAGACCGGCGCGATCAATTCCTCGTGATCTGGATTTCTAGCAATTTCGTAATTTCTATATTCTCCTGCACCTGCAGCTGGCAGGTTTCCTGACTTACCGATCATCACATATGACTGCCTTCCCAATCCAGATCCGGATCAGTGACCTTCTCACGCAGCAGTTCCATATAACTGCTCTTGCGTTTTCAATAAAATCATACGCTCCCGGGTTACAGTGACGAGATCGCACAGGATTTTCACCTGTTTCCCTTTTACCCTCCGGCCTGCAAAGCAGCAGACCGGAGGCACCAGCTGTTCTTTACTCGATATGTCCTTTATCCTACCACCGAATGAGGGAAAATGCAAGTAAGTCTTTCAACGCTTTTATCTGGCTTCAAATTTTGAGACAATGGAAATCAGAAGCTGCACGATCTTTTCCATAGACTGGATGCAGACATATTCATATTTTCCATGGAAGTTATGGCCGCCGGTGCACAGGTTGGGGCAGGGAAGTCCCATGTACGAGAGCCGTGCACCGTCTGTGCCGCCGCGGATCGGGCATACCTTAGGCTGGATATCCAGCTCTCTCATGGCCTCCTGCGCCAGATCGATCAGATACATGTGGGGTTCAATCTTTTCCTTCATGTTGTAGTAAGAATCCTTCAGATCCACTTCCACTGTCCCGATGCCGTATTTCATGTTCAGAAAATCAGCGGTTCGTATAAACTGGTGTTTTTTCTGAGCAAACTTTTTGCTGTCGTGGTCACGGATGATATACTCCAGTTCCGTATTTTCCACATCACCGTTCATATGATCCAAGTGATAAAAGCCTTCATAGCCTTCGGTGTACATGGGGTTTTCAAATGCCGGAAGCATGGACTGGAATTCCATTCCAATCAGGATGGCATTTTTCATGGTTCCCTTGGAGGAGCCGGGATGGATGCTTTTTCCATGGATGTGCACCTTAGCCCCTGCTGCATTGAAATTCTCATATTCCAGTTCGCCCAGAGCGCCGCCGTCTACGGTGTAGGCCACATCAGCGCCGAAGCCTGCCACATCAAAGCCGTCGGTCCCTCTTCCTACCTCCTCGTCCGGGGTAAATCCGATACAGATCTTGCCGTGCTTGATCTCCGGGTGAGTCAGAAGATACTGGGCAGCAGCCATGATCTCCGCCACGCCTGCCTTATCATCTGCACCTAATAAGGTGGTTCCGTCTGTGGTGATCAGATCCTTCCCCACATAATGGGTAAGCTCCGGGAATTCTGCCGGATCCAGGATAAGGCCCAGCTCCTCGTTCAGGCAGATGGAACTGCCGTCATAATCCTTCACGATCTGAGGCTTGACGCCGCAGCCGGAAAAGGCTGGTGAAGTGTCCATATGGGCGATCAGCCCCAACGCCGGAACGGACCTTTCGGTATTGGATGGAATTACCGCAGTCACATAGCATTGACTGCTTACCTGTACCTCAGAGGCACCCATGGCTTTTAATTCCTCTGCCAGCACATTAGCCAAGACGAACTGCTTTTCCGTGCTTGGAAGCTGGGCGGCATCATCCATGGATTCCGTATCATAGGAAATGTAACGTAAAAATTTGTCTACTACAGAAGACATGGTAATATTCTCCTTTTCTTTTTGTTTTCTTGTCAGGAACGAGAGGAAGCAGAAACGATTAACATAAAATTTTTATGTTAATCAATTGAAGCCTGGTTCCTGATCCTTCTTCTCTCTGCCGGTTATTTTGCATGATTGCCCGCAGATTCTCTGTGAGCAGCAACAATTTAGGCACATTGGTTATTGTAGCACAATACCCATATTATGTCCAATTCTGCTGCGATGAAAGGAA
>JAUNOF010000137.1 GCA_030537215.1 Lachnospiraceae bacterium | reverse complement strand
TTCTCCATTGGCGGCGGCGCCGCATATCTCGATCCCGAATTCGGCCCAGTTCAGCATGGATTTAATGCCGATCTGTACCAGCGGTTCATCGTCTACAATTAACAATTTTATCATAATCTTATTCCCCCTGTGCTGTCTCAAAGGGCAGCGAGATCTTCATTGTTGTGTATTCTCCTAAACGGCTTTCAATGGTGATTCCATAAGCCGCGCCAAAGTTGTACTGGATTCGTTTATTTACATTATTGATGCCTACCTGGCGGAAAAAGTCCGCAGTAGGAGGCGCATCGCCCTTCAGTACCTGCCGGATGGTTTCCTCGCTCATGCCCACCCCATTATCTGTGATCGAGATCACCAGCAGATGGCGGCCATCCGGCAATATGGGATCTTCGGCTTTTACCTGGATCCGTCCGGCGCAGCCCTTGGGCTCGATTCCGTGGAACAGAGCATTTTCAATGATGGGCTGCAGGGTGAAGCGGTGGATCAGACATTGGTACAGCTCATTCCGGCTGATCTGGTACTGTATGGTGATGCTGCCGCCGTAACGGTACTGCTGGATCAGAAAATAGTCGTGTACCAGGTCCAGCTCCTCCTTTAAGGTGATACGGGCAGAGGTTCCCTTGGATACGCTTTTCATCAGCCGGGCCAGCGCTGTGGTCATCTCGGCAATGCCGGTGGCATTTTGGATGGTAGCCATCCACTTGATGGAATTTAAGGTATTGTACAGAAAGTGGGGATTGATCTGGCTCTGGAGGATCTGATATTCCAGATCCTTTTTCTGCTTTTCATCCTCCACCTTTTTATTCATCAGCGTAACCAGATTTTCCGACATCTGGTTAATGCCCCGGCCGATGGTGCCAAGCTCATCCCTCCATTCGATGGAAGGATCTCGGGAAAAATCTCCCTGGGAGATCTGGCTGATATGTCCTAAAAGCTTTTGAACCGGTCGGTTGATCAGCCGGTTTAACATGGTATAGAGAACCAGCCCCAGCAGGATAATGCTCATAACGATTCCAAGGATAATTGCAAGATATAATTTGCTTTGGGCTTGATAGGCCTGCTCAGACAGAATATGGGAGAAGGTCCATCCATGGCTTCCAAGAGGACAGGTCAGAAGGGTGCGGCGGCTTCCATCTTCCAGTTGGATATGAAAGGCACGGGATTCTTGATTGAAGCACTGGCGGCTGATATCCTGAAGCTGCTTCTGGTGAGGAAGCTGGCTTTCCTGGAAAGCGCCGTTCCGATATTCATAGGTGGTTTCTCCCATAGTCAGATACAAGGAAGCATCGGTTTCCAGGGGAAAGGATTCCAGGTAATCCAGCAGGATTCGATCTGAGATGGAAAGATAAACCCAGCCCAGCATTTGAGAATTCAGCTGATGAAAGATCGGGCGGCTGATCGGAATGATCAGCTGTTCCGAATAAGAAATCAGGGGATCCTGGATCAGGCCGATCCACTGATAATCCGGTGCGGTAGTCAGAGGTCCGAAAAAACGACTGGAGTACAGGATATCAGGAGCAGACGGAACATTGGAGCCGGAGGTTCCTGTGATCTGCAGGTAATTTCTGCGGTTTGCCGGGGAGATCAGCACCCGGGTGATGTAGCCGAAGGAGTGTGTGTTGTGATATTCTTCCTTCAGACGGTCGTAGGTGCTTAATGCCATCACACGCAGGTAAGAATCCTTGGAGGAGATGGAGGGCATCCGGGACTGGTCGCGGAAGGCCTGGAGGTAATGATTGATTTCCTGGTTGATGCAGCACCAGTCGGTGAAATTAACAATATTCTCCAAATTTGCAGAAACATTGTTGGATACCACCTGAAGGTTATACTCTGCAGATTGGATCTGATTTCTTCTTAAAAAAGATTGGAACACCTGAAAGCATACTGCTACTGTGATCGCTGCGATGGCCAGCATAGTGGCGGCAGTGCACAGCATGATCTTGCCTCGTATGGATTTAGGAAGGATGGTTTTATTCATGAAATGCCCCTTTTCACACAATTTAACTTTAAAAATCTTCTGCAGGCAAGCCGGCATCAGATTTTCAATCTTTTGACCCTGGTATCATCATAATCATATTATCCGGGAATTGTTTTGTCAAATGAATACAATTGTGAAAAAGTACTGTTTCCCATAAAAAAGTACATCTTTTTGCTGCAAAACCAAAATTATAGCAGGAGAAGTGGGGGAAAATGAATCTTTTTTGGTAAAAATTCCATTCAGAACCGTATCAAAATTGCTTATAATGGGTGCATAACAAAAAACTGCACAGACAGCAAAGGAAATAAGGAGGAAATCAATTATGATGAAAAAACGTTTCGTAAGTCTGGCGCTGGCAGCCGCTATGACAGGAAGCCTGACTGCTTGCGGCGGCAGTTCTGCTCCGGAGACGGCTGCAGCGGCCGGCGGAGAGGGACAGGCAGCCGTTGCTGCGCAGGAGACTGTAACAGCAGCAGAAGGGCAGACTATCTTAAAATGGTCGATCTGGGATAAGGATCTGACCATGTACTACAAACCCTTAATTGAGGCATTTGAGGCGGAAAATCCAGATTACAAGATCGAGATGATAGACCTGGGAAGCTCCGATTATCAGACAGTTTTAGGAACCCAGCTGACCGGCTCCGGTTCTGACTTTGATATCTGCACCATTAAGGATGTTCCGGGCTATACCACTCTGGTAAATAAAGGGGTGCTGGAGCCGCTTGACAGCTATATAGAGAAGGATGGCGTGGATCTGGCTGCCTTTAAGGGCCTGACGGACCAGATCACCGTAGACGGCAAGCTGTATGAGCTGCCCTTCCGCAGTGACTTCTGGGTTATGTATTATAATAAGGATGTATTTGACGCAGCAGGCGTTGCATACCCAACCAACGATATGACCTTTGATCAGTATGATGAACTGGCCCGCTCTTTGACCGTAGACACTCCAGGACAGGAGGTTTACGGCACGCATTACCATACCTGGAGAAGTGCAGTGCAGCTGTTTGGTATTTTGGACGGCAAGAACACCATTCTGGATGGAACGTATGACTTCTTAAAGCCTTACTACGATATGGTTCTGGCTCAGCAGGAGGATGGCGTGTGCCAGGATTACGCAACCTTAAAAACCTCAAATCTCCATTACTCCGGCGCGTTCTCCCAGGGGAATGTGGCGATGATGAACATGGGAACCTGGTTTATTGCCACCATGATCGAGAAGGTGAAATCCGGTGAATATGCAGACTGTGCAAATTGGGGAATTGTGAAGTATCCTCATGCAGAGGGAGTAGAGCCTGGTTCGACTCTGGCTACCATCACTTCTCTGGCCATTCCGGCAAGTGCGCCTCACAAAGATGCTGCATGGGAATTTGTAAAGTTTGTATGCGGTGAGAAAGGCGCTGAGATCATGGCATCTACGGGAAGCATCCCGGCTCTGATGAACGATGATATTGCAGACATGATTTCCTCTATGGATGGATTCCCGGAGGATGAGGGCAGCGCAGAGGCTCTGCAGACAGCAAACCTGTATCTGGAGATGCCGGTAAGCAACAAGAGCTCCGAGATCGAGACCGTATTAAACGAGGCTCATGACAATATCATGACCGGAAACTCTACTGTTGAGGAAGGCATTGCAGATATGAACGAGAATGTTTCTGCAATTCTGGGACAGTAGGAAGTACCGTTGCTAAGATAACATTAACCTGGGGCAGACGATGAGAAAATCGTCTGCCTCCTTTCAAGAAAGGTTGGTTTTATGGGAAATTTGAAAATGGCGGATCCGGCAGAGGCAGCAAAAAAGCTGGCAGTATTAGAGCCGCAGCTTGCCCAGCTGCAGAAGCAGGCAGATGCTGAGACGGATCCGAAGAAAAAGCTGAAGCTTGGCAAGGAAATCGAAAAGACTCGGGATAAAATCCGGCGGGCAAAGACCGGCGAGCGGTTCAGCCGTCAGACCAAGCGGGATCTGGTGGCATATTCTTTTATCGCACCCAACTTTATCGGATTTGCGGTCTTTACCTTAGGCCCGGTAGTATTTGCATTCGTTCTGGCATTCTTAAAATGGGACGGCAACAACCCCATGCAGTTCGCCGGACTGGACAATTTTGCAATGATGTTTGGAAACAAGCGTTTTATCGCATCCTTGCGGAACACCATCGTGTACTGTATCGCTACCGTTCCGCTGACATTGGTTACAGCTCTTGGACTGGCGGTGCTGCTGAATCAGAAGATCAAGGGACGGAACTTCTTCCGTACTGTCAGCTTCTTCCCCTATGTTGCATCTCTGGTAGCCGTGGCAGCAGTGTGGAACATGCTGTTTTCCCCGGCTAAAAGCGGCCCCATCAATATGATCCTTTACAACCTGGGCGTAGCAGCAAAGAGCCTGCCTAAGTGGTCCGCGGATAAGGACTGGGTGATGTTTACCGTTGTACTGTTTTCCGTATGGAAAAACATGGGCTACTACATGGTCATCTATCTGGCCGGCCTTCAGGGAATTAATGGAGAGCTTTATGAGGCCTGCAGCCTGGACGGCGCCAATACCTGGCAGCGGTTCCGCTACATTACCTGGCCTCAGCTTCAGCCCACAACCTTCTTCGTTACCATTATCCTGACCATCAACTGCTTTAAGGTATACGATATCGTATACATGCTGGCAGGAGGAAGCTCCGGCGTGCTGAATGAATCTGCTATTGTGCTGGTATACCATATCTATGAGGAAGCATTCCGCAACTGGAACCTGGGCTATGCAAGTGCTGTGGCAATGGTACTGTTCCTGATCGTGCTGGTGATCACATTATTCCAGTTCCGCGGGGAAAAGAAGTACGCAAATTAAGGAGGGGCCGTAAATGAAGATTAAAAATACGAAAACAAGAACATTGCGGGTGATCCTCTATGTAGTTTTGATTGCCCTGGCGCTGGTGATGCTGGTGCCCTTCGCCTGGATGCTGTCCGCATCCTTCAAGCTGGATAAGGATGTATTTATCTTCCCCATCCAGTGGATTCCGGAAAACCCAAGATGGCAGAACTACGTGGATATCTGGAACAAGATTCCGCTGGCAAAGTTTGTGCTGAACACAGTTAAGCTGACTCTTATCGTAACCTTTTTACAGCTTTTAACCAGCAGTTTCGCGGCTTACGCCTTTGCCAAGCTGGAATTTAAAGGAAAAAACACCTTGTTCTTAGCGTACATCGCAACCATTGCAGTTCCATGGCAGGTTTATATGGTGCCTCAGTTTATGATGATGCGTTCCATGGGCTTGGCGGACACCCATCTGGCCATCATATTCCTCCAGGCCTTCTCCGCCTTCGGCGTGTTTATGATGAAGCAGTTCTATGAGGGGATTCCCACTGAGCTGTGCGAGGCGGCCAGAATCGACGGGATGACCGAGTATCAGATCTGGTACCGGATCATGCTGCCGCTGTCCAAGCCCTCTCTGTCCACTCTGACCATCTTCACCTTTGTAAATACCTGGAACGACTTCCTTGGACCATTGATCTACCTGACCACAGAATCCAAGAAGACCCTGCAGCTGGGACTGCGGATGTTTATCAGCCAGTTCGGTTCTGAGTACGGTCTGATTATGGCAGCCTCTGTTCTCAGCCTGATTCCGGTGCTGATTGTATTCCTGTCCCTGCAGAAGTACTTTGTGGAAGGCGTGGCTGCTTCCGGCGTGAAGGGCTAAGAGAGAAAGGATTCCGATTATGAGTTGGATAACATTGGAAAAACTAAAAGCAAAACCGGAGATCTCCGGACAGGAGGTCCGGCAGGCGCTGGACGCGGCCTCTGCTCAGGTGATCCGGAATCTGGGACAGTTTACCGATAAATTCCAGAAGGCATACAGTGAAAATGGCTTTTATGCGCCCACAGACAATGTGGACTGGACCACCGGCTTCTGGACCGGAGAGATCTGGCTGGCCTATGAGCACACCGGGGAGGAGAGGTTGAAAAGAGCCGGAGAGGTGCAGATGGAAAGCTTTCTCCGCCGGATCAACGAGAAGATTGAGGTGGAGACCCATGACCTGGGCTTTCTCTACTCCCCCTCCTGCGTGGCAGGCTATAAACTGACAGGAAGCCAGGTGGGGCGGGAGGCAGCCATCAAGGCAGCCGATGAGCTTCTTGGCCGTTTCCATGAAAAAGGCGAATTCCTTCAGGCATGGGGACCGTTAGACGCGCCGGATAATTACCGGCTGATTATTGACTGCTTGTTAAATCTGCCTCTGCTTTACTGGGCTACCGAGGAAACCGGAGATCCGAAATACCGGGCGGTAGCGGAGAAGCACATACATACGGCCCTTGCCAATGTGATCCGGCCGGACTTCTCCACCTGGCATACCTTTTTCTTTAACCGGGAGACAGGAGAGCCGGATCACGGCGCCACCTGCCAGGGCTACCGGGACGGTTCTGCCTGGGCCAGAGGACAGGCATGGGGCGTATACGGCACGGCGGTCGGCTATAAGTATACCAGGCGCGCAGAATACATCCCCATGTTTCAGGGCGTAACGGATTATTTCCTGGGTCATCTGCCGGAGGATCTGGTTCCTTTCTGGGATTTGGAGTTCGGCGACGGGGATGATCAGCCACGGGATTCCTCCTCGGCCTCCATCGCAGCCTGCGGTATGCTGGAGATGGCAAAATACCTGGAGCCGGAAGAGGCCGCCTATTACAGGGGAATTGCCAGAAAGCTGGTCAAATCCCTGTATGACCATTATGTGGTGACGGATCCAGCAGTGACTAACGGTCTGGTGCAGCACAGCACCTACTCCAACCACTCCCCCTACAATACCTGCAATCATTACGGAGTGGATGAGTGCAATATCTGGGGAGATTATTTCTATATGGAAGCCCTGACCAGGCTTTCTGGGGACTGGAACATTTACTGGTAGAAGGACGGATTCATGTTTTACCTTTACCGTTATGAAGGAACATACTATGACCAAGAATGAGTTTTTTGCAAGAGGAAACGAATATTTCTTTTTTGATGATCCGGAAAGGACGGCAGAATACTGCCGGAAGCATTGGCCCAAGGAGTGTGCCCATATCATCCGGGTAGCAGATGAGGTGTGCCGGAATTATTTTCTGTTTGATCTGGAGCATGATATGGAAAGAACCTGGGAGCCGGTCTGCTTTGACCCGGAGGGAGAGGTGGACTGGGAGTACCGCCCAGGCAATGACCCGGAGTTCAGCTACCAGTTTAACCGGCACCGGTTCTTTATCTGTCTTGGACAGGCGTACTGGATGACCGGGGAGGAGCGATACGCATATCATTTTACCCGCCTGCTGATGAGCTGGATCCGGAATGTAAAGCGGACCCCGGAGACGGAGAAGACCACCTGGCGGATCCTGGAGGCAGGGATCCGGGGAGAATACTGGGTGAAGGCTATCCGGTACTTTAAGGACAGTCCGTACATAACGGACGAGATTGTGGATGCATATTACCAGTGCCTGAGGGAGCACGCAGAGTACATTATCCAGATGCATTCTCCTTACCGGTATATGAGCAACTGGGGCGTGATGGAAAATCATGGGCTGTTTGTGATCGGGATTGCCATGCCGGATGAAGAGCTTCGGAAGCGCTGTACGGAAATTGCCCTGGAGCATCTGGAGGTGGAGGCCAGAATGCAGATCCTGGGTGACGGTGTCCAGTGGGAGCAATCGCCTATGTACCACAATGAGGTGCTGCATTGCTATGAGGATGTGCTGATCCTGGCGCTGCGCAATCACATCCCGGTGCCGGATACCATTCTCCAGGCGGTGCGCAGGATGGCTTATGCAGATCTGGCATGGAAGAAGCCGGACCATCATCAGTTTATGATGGGCGACAGCGACGATATGGATATCCGGGATTACATCACCGTGGCAGCCTGGCTGTTCCAGGATCCGGTGTTAAAGTCCGGGGGATATCCCATTCTGGATTTTGAGAGCGTATGGGATCTGGGAATGGAAGCCGCCAAACAGTATGAGGCTATGGAAGGGAAGGAGCCGGAGTTTTGTTCGGCAGCACTTGCAGACAGCGGCAATTACTATCTGCGGGAAAGCTGGAGGGAGGACAGCAATCTTCTCCATTTCCACTGCGGCACATTAGGAGCCGGACACGGTCACTCCGATCAGCTTCATGTGGACCTGGTGATCCGGGGAGAGGATGTGCTCACAGATGCCGGCCGGTACACCTATGTAGTGGAGGGCGGCCGCTTTGAGTTCAAGGATCCGCCGGCACATAATACCATTACCGTAGATGGCAAGTATTTTACCCTGTGCAAAGATTCCTGGGAATGCTCCAAGCTGTGTCAGCCGGTTAAGGGCCAGTACAAATTTACCGACCGGTATGGGTTTGTACAGGGCGGACATCTGGGCTATCTGGATATGGAACAGGGCGTGTTTGTAAACCGGAAGGTGGTGTATATTCAGCCGGATCTTTATATTATCATGGATGAGATGTATACCGGCGATGTCCACACCTACCAGCAGTACTGGAATTTCAGCGAGGGGGGACAGGTAATGCTGGAGCAGCAAAGGGCAGAAGAGACGGTTAGGCCGCGGGGCAGGGAAATCCCGTCAGCGCTTTACACAGGAAAGCAGGCTCAGGCCAGATTCTTTTTCCTGACGCCAGGCATCCGGATCACGGAATACCAGGGAAAGATCGCACGGCATTATAACCGGTATGAGCTGCGCCAGGGGCTGAAAGTGGAAGTAGAAGGAAAGGGCTTCACTTCCCTTCTGACTGTGATTCAGGGCGGAGCAGCAGACAATCTTCCAAAATGCCAGGTGACAAAGCTGCCGGCAGCATCGGCTCTTAAAGGAATCCAATACCCGCCGTCCATGGCGGAGGCTCTTAAGATCGAAACCCGGGGCAAGGAGTATGTGGTGATCATCTGCCATCAGGAGGTCAATTCTCCTACTGACTTAGAGGAAGCAGACGGCTGTATGGGCTTTGGCAATGTGATCGTGTTTGACAAATCAGAGGATGATAAGGTGGGAACGGTCCTGCATTATTAAAAAATTATTGAAAACAGGATAACAATAAAACAGGGGCATATCATAACAGATATGCCCCTGTTTCGCGATTATGAAACGATTCGAATACAACGATTAAAGCAGCACATATTTCAGGATAAACAGCACCGCCAAAACATACATCAGCAGGCTGATCTTCTTTTCCTGAGCCTTTCCGGCAATCACATTGATGATCACATAGGAGATCACGCCCATTGCAACCCGAGTTTGCCACTTGTTCTACGCCTCTGATTAAATTTTTTTAAATTTTTTC
>JAUNOF010000136.1 GCA_030537215.1 Lachnospiraceae bacterium | reverse complement strand
GGGTATCCTCGATATAGTCCATCCACTCTAATAATTCCTTCATTGCAAAATCCCCTTTTTCTATACTATATCAAAAAAGGGGATTGTTCACAATTTATTTACTCATGCGTTTGTCGTGAATGTTGGAGGGCCTAAGGGATTCTCTAGGGTCCGCCTCGGACAGGCGGGGGGTCCCTGTTCAGCACGCTCTCGCTCTCTTCAGCGCGTAGCGGTACATAAGACGCGTGGAAAACCGCGTCTAAGTACCGACGGGCTGAAAAGGCATTCACAGGAACCCCCGCCTGTCCGAGGCTGCTGTATTGGCACTATGTAATAAGGCAGATTCTTCCATTTTTATAGAGAAGAATCTGCCTGGGTGGTGTGTATTTTTTGTGCTGCCGGTGTGGTTTTGGTGATTTTCGAAGGAGATGGTACCTTTTTATCCCTCCATCTGCCGCCCTAAAAAGCCTGCTGCGGTAGCAGCCAGCTTCATCTCCATGTCTCCGAATCGTGCTCTTGGCTCTCGGCTTAAGATGGCTACGGCGCCGATGGCGTCGCCTTCGCATAGAATGGCGGTGACCACCTGGGCGGTGACGCCTTCCAGCTCCTCGGACACCAGGGGAATAAAGTTTTTGTCATCCTTTCCGGCGCAGATGGATTGCCTTTCATTAATCAGCTGTTCCAGCTGGCGGCTGATGTTTCGCTGCAGCAGATCCTTTTTGGGACCGCCGGCTACGGCAATCACCTGGTCCCGGTCGGTGATGCAGACCATCAGACCAGTGGACTGCGCCATTGCTTCTGCATATTGGCCGGCAAAGGCGGTAAGCTCCACCATAGGAGAATATTTTTTTAATATGATCTCTCCTTCTCTATCAGTAAAGATCTCAAGAGGAGTTCCTTCTCTCAAGCGCAATGTACGGCGGATTTCTTTTGGAACTACAATTCTTCCCAGATCGTCGATTCTTCTTACAATACCTGTAGCTTTCATATAAAAATTCCTCCATTTACTGTACTATCCGTTTCTGGAAGTAGTATTTGTAGAATGGAGGAATTTATGCGGACGGGCTTTGAATTTTATTTTTTAACCAAACTCATATGAATACTCATCATCATAGCCGCTCTGATTGTAATTAATAGTAATAATCATAATCGTCATAATCGATGTCATAGATCTCATTGTATTCCCGCTCTACCTGCTCGGTAAAATCATGAAGATCTTCCTCAGACAGATAATTGCCCAGCTTGGCTTTTGCCGCTTCCTCAAAGGCTTCCTCTGTGCTGTAAATCCGCTCTTCGATATAATCGTCCCGCAGGCTTTCCATGATCATCTCCATCGCCTCCTGCTCGCTTGGCACTGGCTCCCATTCCTTGGAAACCGTGTTGTAGCGCTGCAGCACCTTGTCCTTGTAGCGGTACTTGATCTCGCCCTGCGTCATAGTTCCGCCGCCGGTCCGTGCAGAACCGTCCTCCTGAAAGAAGTAGTGCTGGCCATCGATTTCCTTTGCACCGACTGCCATACTTCCGTCCTCATTTAAGTAGTAGGTCTTATTTTTCAGCTCCAGCCATCCGGTTTTCATATTTCCCTTGCTGTCGAAATAATACCATTTGCCATTGTCCTGCTGCCAGCCGTTAGTCGCCATGGTTCCGTCCGCCAGGAAATACCGCCACTGATAATCTACCAGCTGCCAGCCAACCGCCATGTAGCCGTTGGCATCAAAATAATAGTCCTGGCCGTCGATGGTTCTCCATCCATTGGAGGCATAGTTGCCGCTGTCAAACACGTAATAGTAGCCTACCTCATCCTTCTGCCATCCTGCCGCCATTGCCGGTACTGCTCCCAGTACCGATGCTGTCATCGCTGCTGCTGCGATCCACATACCCTTTTTCATATGATCCTTCCTCCTGTTCCTGATTCTTTCTTCTTTTTCTTGTTTATGAGTTATCTGTCGTTTCATACCCTTCCTATGCTTTCTATGTTAATACATCGGAATATCATTGGCAAATCCAGGAATTCCCTGGGCATTTCCGCCGGCTGTGGCCTGGCGTGCCGCTTCCTCCGCCTGCCGCTGAGCCTCTGCTGCTGCCGCTGCTTCTGCCTGTCTCTGAGCCTCCTGGTGCTCCCGTCGGGCTGCATCTGCATCCGCCTCAGGCTGCGGTGAGGATACGCGCATCCTCTGCTGATCAGCTTCGCCGCTGCCTCTGCCTGCCGCTGGGCCTCTGCTGCTGCCGCGGCTTCCGACTGGCGTCTTGCTTCCGCTGCTGCCGCCTCCTGCTGCTGCCTTCTGGCTGCTTCTGCTGCCGCGTCATTCTGCTGGGTGGTTCCGCTGCTGCTCTGCTTTGCCGGGTCCTTGCCCTGGCTGATCACCAGATCTACTTTATCACCCTTCTTTACTTCTGCATCCTGTGCAATACTCTGGGAAATTACCTTTCCGGCTGCCACAGAATCGCTGCATGCCTTCCGTACATTTCCTACGGTCAGGCCTAGATCTTCGATAGTGGTTCTTGCCTCTGCCTCTGACATCAGCTGAACATTCTTCATGTAGATCTTTTCTGCGCCCTTACTGATCCGTACGGTAACGTAAGAGCCCTTATTCGCCTCTTCTCCTGCCTTCGGCTCCTGGCCTAATACTGTTCCCTCCGGCTCATCGCTGGTTTCTTCTACCCAGTTGATCTGGAAGCCCTGGTCAGCCAACAGCTTTTCTGCATCCTTCTGCAGCTTTCCTGCCACATCCGGCACCTTTACCTGGATAGAGGCATCGCCCTCCTGGCCTTCCTCGTTCATACAGATGGTAAGCACGATCTCCTGATCCAGCTCCACATTGGCTCCCTGCTCCTGGCTGATATCCAGAACTGAGTTGTAAACGCCCTCCTCCTGGCTTTCCTCAATCTTAATGTTAGTGAATCCAGCTTCCTTTAAAAGCGTTTCTGCTTCCTCTCTTAAAAGACCTTTGATGGTGGGAATTACGCCTTTCTCCTTACCCATACTGATCTCTACTACCACGATCGTGTTCTTCACAACTGTGGTATTTTCCTTTAATTCCTGGTAAGAAATCATATCCTGCGGAATCTCATCCGAATATACCATCTTATCCCGCGACATTCCCAGCTCGCTGTCGCTTAAAATCGTTTCCGCTTCATCCGCCTGCTTATTTACTACGTTGGGAACCCGGACCATGCTTTCTTCCAGCTGGCTGCTGCCGGAATTCAGCCGGAACTTGATCACGCCGGTCATCATCAGCGTTACCACAATAGCTACCGCAGCTACGCCCACACCGGCCACTGCAAAGATCCATTTCGGGAGGGAGCCTACATCCTCTTTGGTCTTTGTGATGGTACGTTCCTTTACGTCTGCATCCATCAGCTCCTTAATAAACTCGCCCATGGTCTGGGTACGGTCCTGAATCTTAACATTCAGGGCGTTCATCAGCGCCGTCTCGGTAGGCTTGGCAATCTTAACTCCCAGCTTGGAGGGACGCTTCACCTCATCTTTCACGCTGCGCTCCATGGCATCCTCCGGCGTGATGCCGGTGAGCATCTTGTAAAATGTGGCAGCCAGCGCATAAACATCTGTCCAGGTGCCCTGATCACCGCGGCTGCGGTACTGCTCTTCCGGCGCGTAGCCTGGCTTAATAATCACCGACAAGCTCTTGCTGTGCTTGGTAGTAGCATATCTGGCAGCGCCAAAATCCAGAAGCTTTACCTGCAGCGTATCTGCGCTGTCAGGATTTAAGATATAGATATTATCCGGTGCAATATCGCGGTGAAGGATTCCGGCCCGGTGAACTGCTTCCATAGCGGAGGCTACCTGCATTACCACCGGAACTGCCTGCTCCGGAGACATCTTCCCATGTGTCCCCAAATACTCCTTCAACGACATTCCTTCCAGGAATTCCATCACAATATAGGAAGTCCCGTTGGCCTCAAAGCAGTCGTAGATCTGCACGATCCCCGGAACTGCTTCAAACTTTGCCAGACGCTTGGCCTCCTCCAGGGTTTTGAGAAGTCCTTCCCGGAACTGCTCCGCTTTTTCGCCGGAATAGACGGTAACCTTCTGCTGGGTAGGCATACGAGTGGCAAATTCACTGGGCAGGTATTCCTTGATTGCAACCTTCCGCTCCATCAGCTTATCCCAGCCTACGTAGGTAACGCCGAAACCGCCGAAGCCCAGCACCTTACCTACGATGTACCGCTGCTGCAGCAAGGAACCCGGTGCAATATGATAAGACTGCTTCGGCGGCGTATTGACCGCATACCCGCAGTAGGGGCAGATATCAAACTGCCCGTCATACTCTTTCATACATCCCAAACATAATCTTTTCATAATATCCCTCTGTTGCTTAAATTCTAATCATAAGTCCAAAGGCGGCAAGGCCCGCCGCTGCAAGTGCCATAACGCAGATGACCCCTCCCATGATCCAGGGAAGCCACTTCTTCCTGATCCTGGCAAACGGTCCCTCTGCCGGCGTCCCGGCCTTCACAGCCTCTTCTTCTGCCGCAGAAGCCCCGGCTTCCTGCAGAGCCGCTGGTCTCACAGAAGCTGCTCTTCTTCCAGAGCTTATTTTGCAGTCCGGGTCCAGATCTTGAAGGGGTTCCAGACTGTTTAAACCACCAGACAGCGCAGCCCGCATCACCTCAAGAACCGGCTCTGAAAGCTGCAGCGAACCATGAGCCAATTCTGCCTCCAGCTGGTCCTCATTCCAGATCTCCTTCCCGGAGACAATCTGTAAAAACAGCCCTGCAAGCCCTCTGACGTCCTGGCTGATCCCGTCCAGCGCCTGCCGGTTCTCCTCTGCTCCTTCTTTGTCATCTCCGGCTGCTGCAATAGTCCAGCCGCCAAAATCCTTCAAGATCATATGCCCCTTTGAAGTCATCCAGAAGGCATCTGCATCGATCTGTCCATGATATCCGCCGATCCTGTGCACTTTTTCTACTGCCTGGCGGGCAGCCTGCAGCAGATACAGCCCATCCTGCTGGCCGATCTGCTTTCCCTTAAGCCATTGTCCCAGAGTCTTTTCCTCCCGGTGATCCATAATGGCATAAGCGGTTCCATTTGCCGGAAAACAGGCATGATAGGTGACGATATCCTCCTCCTGGTACAGGCGGATCAGCTCCCGGCTCCTGCGGTAAAACTGCTCCAGGCCAGCCTGATATGCTGCCTGATTTTCTTCCCTGCAGGTCAGACTGCCTGCTTCCTCCCGCTTCCCACAGGCTGCAGGAAGATACTCCTGGATCTGCACCTTCCGCTCAAACAGCGCATCCCAGCCAATATAGATTGCATCCTCATCCCGGAGCTTCTGCACCATTCCTACAATATATCTTCCCTGAAGGATACTGCCTGGAAGCAGGCAGGCGCCTTCCTGCTCTGCCGTTTCATTGTCAAAGCCGCAGCATGGGCACACCAGCCCCGGCTCCTCCGGGTAATCCTCCATACAATTCAAGCACTTTTTCAAGATTCCGGCCCCTCTCCATATTCCATCCTCAGGTATTCCAGCCCCTCCAGAATATCCTGAAATTCATCGTTGCCTTCCACATACGTCTTCAACATGTTCTTGTTCAGAGAAAGCCCATTGCCGTTCTGGAGGTTAAACACATCCTGAGCCGGCTCGCCCATAAGATAATACAGTAAGCTGTCTGCTGCTCTCTTCTCCTGATCCTTCAGATCTCCATTGATACTCCATAAGTGGGTAAAACGTCCCTTCACCGCACCGGACTCCTGAAGCTCCTTCAGCACCACCATCTTATAGATACCGCCTAACCCGGCGCGGATCGCCTCATAATCATCGGTATTGCCCAGATAGTAGGCCATTTCTCTTCTCAGGAAGGGCTCGTATCCCTTCTCCTCTGCTCCCGCCTCCTGGAAGGCAGCATCTGTCTTAGACGGCTGGAAGGCATCCCGGTACATCAGCCGATCCTCCTGACTGACACAGTAGCTGGGGGTTCCGTCTAGCTCCAGATCCGCCAGGCTGGTGATCACCGCTGGGATCTGCTCCTCCGGAACCATGTGGGTATTTACATACAGAACCGGCGCCCGAAAGGATACCGGGATCTGTTTTTTCTCTGCCGCAAAATAATTCTGAAATTCCTCGCTGTCCAGGAAATAATACGCCTCCGGATCCAGCTCCTCATAACAAGTTTCGATAGTCCCTAGTTTCTCCCATATATCCGTATCCTCCGCAGTAACTCCGCTGCTCTCAAATGCAAACGGCGGCTCTTCTCCCTCCAGCTCCTGCAGCAGATAGTTCTGGTAATCGGAAGTGTCCTCACAGATCATTTCTTCCAAGGTTACCTTCTGGAAATTTTCTCCGTACTCCTGCAGCATCCGCCCCAGCATCTCCTGGGAACTTTCCAGCTGGATCTGCTTTCCCTGGCCATCCTTGGCTCCCATGGCTCCGGCCTCCC
This sequence comes from Lachnospiraceae bacterium, assembly GCA_030537215.1. Taxonomy (GTDB): domain Bacteria; phylum Bacillota; class Clostridia; order Lachnospirales; family Lachnospiraceae; genus Caccovicinus. Next base: position 2,897 of record JAUNOF010000136.1, on the reverse strand, counting down.
GGATCTGTGCTTCTTTTCTTTCATTTACATCCGGCATCAGCACACAGACATCCGCCTGAATATTATACAGCGCCCGCTGCTTGCCTGCATAGATCTGCCAGCACACCAAACCAGCTCCTGCAAGTCCCAGGGCCACGGCCGCAATGCTGATGCCCCGGATAGTCTTGCGCCGCTTTAACTCGCCGTCTACATTTAAGACCTTGGTCTTATTCTGAATGGCAGACTGGAACTGGACCACATTCTGGAACCGCAGTTCCTGGCGCAGCGCCATGGCACGCATAATGCTGTCGCTTAAATACTGGGGAATTTCCGGCGCCAATTGATTGGGCGGCGCCAGGTGGTCCTCCACCATACGGTTCACCGACTCATCCGGCATGATCCCCGTTACAGAACGGTAAAGCACGGCACCTACCGCATAGATATCGGTCCAGGGGCCCTGCTTGCTGCGGCTCCGGTACTGCTCCGGAGGCGCATATCCCGGCTTCAGGATGATGGACAAGGTTTTTTCCTCCTCGCCGCTGGAAAATCTTGCCGCACCAAAGTCGATGAGCTTTACCCGGTAATTTTCCTCCTCCGACTCCACCGGGATCAGAAAGATATTATCCGGGCTGATATCACGGTGAATGATTTTTACCTTGTGGATTTCTCTCAGCGCATCCATAACCGAAAGCATCACATTCACTGCTGTCTGATAATCTACCCGGCCGCCGTTCTTTGCAATGTATTGCTTATAGGACATACCGTCCAGAAATTCCATGGCAATATATGCCGTATTATTTTCTTCAAAAAACTCATATACATTTACAATATTGGGGTGGGTGTTAAACCGTGCCATATTCCTGGCTTCTGCCAGGAAGCGGATCTTTCCATTCTGAAACTCATTTGCCCGGTTGCCGGAATAAATGATCACTTCCTTTTCCCCCGGAACACGGTTCACGATCCCATTAGGGTAAAACTCCTTGATCGCAACCATTTTGTCCAGTACAGTATCCCAGGCCCGGTAGGTAATTCCGAAGCCGCCAAAGCCTACGGTGGTTCCGATCACATAATGTCCGTTTAAAACAGTGCCCGGATAAAGATGATATGCCTCCTTGGGCGGTGTTCCCGGCTGAAACCCACAATATGGGCACACGCCATACGCCTCTTCAAACATCTTCATGCAATTCAAACAACGAACCATCCTGCTTCCTCCTGCTTTTCCCTGTATTTCATCAGGATCACGGTGGTGTTATCCTGTCTCTTCCCTCCATATTGAAGAGCCATGGCTGTGGTCCGCTCCGCCGCAATCTTCATATCCAGATCATTATCTCGTACCATTGCCAGGATCTGGTACTGGTCCATACTCTTGTAAACCCCATCGCTGCAAAGCAGGATCATATCGCCAGGCTCCAGCGAAAACGGTTCCTTTCCTGTTTCCACCCGGTACAGATGGTTCATGCCTAAGTAGCTGGTCAGCGCCTCCGCCTGAGGAGTTTTCTCCTCCCTTTCATAAAATTCTTTGGTAATGCTTCCCTCTGCCAGCTGCTCCTGCAGCATGGTCCGGTAATTATGTACCAGATTCACCGGTTCAATGGAATTTCCCCGGATCCGGTAAATCATGCTGTCTCCAACTGAAACCCAGTACATCTGGTTTCCGCGGCAGTAAACTGCCGCCAGCGTGGTTCCGCTCTTTAACAGCCTGCCGTCGCTTCCCTTCAGTCCGGCCACCGCCAGATCCATCCTGGCCGCCTCACGGTACAAAAATCCAGAAGGATCCATGATCGGTTCTTCTTTGTGCAGATCGCCGGCAAACAGCTCCACTGCGGTCCTGCTGGCACGCTCGCCGCCCTCCATGCCGCCCATGCCGTCGCACACCACAGCCGCCGCTTCCTGTTTTCCCGTATAAATGTATCCAAAATCCTGCTGATAGTGCCGTCCTCCGATCATGCTGCTGGCTCCGATCTCAAACCAGAGGTTTTCCTCTCGCCGTTCTTCTATTATATTCATACTCATCCATACGCCTTCCATCAATCCGCCAGCCAGACTGCTACTGCAGAATAGTTATCCATATTTTTTCCATGACCGTTCTTTTTCACGATCCCTTCCATCAGGCTCAGCCAGTCGGCCGGTGTTTTTGCCTTCTTCAGGAAGTGCTGCATCTTCTTCTCATCAATCAGCTCCCAGAAACCATCGGTGCACAGCAGAAATGCCTGGCTGCTCTCCCGCTCAATAGGCTCTGCGATCTGATATTTCGGGGTATCCCACTCCGTTCCCAGCACACGGAGCAGCCGGTTCCGGTCAGGATGATTGCGGATCTGCTTTTCCTTGATCTGGCCTGCGGCAACCAGCATCTGGGGAACGCTGTGATCCAGTGTCCGCTGAACTAACTTTCCATTTTTAAAGTAATAAAGCCGACTGTCCCCGATATGTCCCCACCAGATCTTCTGGTTTCCCACATGGAGAACCACCAGCGTGGTCTTCATGTCCTGTGCATGGTAATCCGCCTTCTGCCCCTCCAGAATCGCCTGCTGGGCCTGGGCAAAGGACTGGTCCATCTCATTCTCACCGGCGCCGGCTGCAGCAAATACCTTAACGGCTGCTTCCACTGCCAGCCGTGAGGCTTCCTCGCCTTTTCCGTGACCACCTAACCCATCTGCCAGCACGAAGCAGTACTCCTGGCCATTTTGGTACATGCCTACATTGTCCTCGTTATTTTCTCTGTCACCTACATTGCTTAGTAAATCATAGCTGATCATATACCCGATTCCTTCCCTTGTTTTTCCGCTCTGAATTATGAAATTAAAATCCTTTTATTATAAAAAATTATACCTTGATTTCTTTTGATTCGCAATGAGAACTTCGGTATAAATAGGGCTGTTTCACGAAAGATTCTGCTGTGATGCTATATATCATTTACC
>JAUNOF010000135.1 GCA_030537215.1 Lachnospiraceae bacterium | reverse complement strand
TGGTGTAATCTCTTGGAGTCGGAGCGAATACTACGCCGCCGCCGGTCCACTGAGGAGCTCTGGTGGAACCCTGTCTTGCATGACCGGTACCTTTCTGTCTCCACGGCTTTCTGCCGCCGCCGGATACTTCAGAACGGGTCTTTGCTTTCTGAGTTCCCTGACGTTTATTTGCAAGCTGTGCAACAACTGCCATGTGTACCAGGTGTTCGTTAACCTCTACACCAAATACAGCATCGTTCAGTTCTAATGTGCCAACTTCTTTGCCTTCCATATTAAAAACAGATACGTTTGCCATCTGTGTGATCCTCCTTTCCGATTAAAAGCTTACTTAGAAACTTTTACGGTTTCTTTGATGGTTACTAAAGATTTCTTAGGTCCTGGTACAGCGCCCTTAACCAGAATCAGATTGTTCTCAGCATCAACCTTAACAACCTCAAGATTCTGAACGGTAACCTGTACGCTTCCCATATGTCCTGGCATTCCCTTACCCTTGAATACGCGGCCTGGGGTGGTTGCAGAACCGTTGGAACCCTGATGGCGATGGAACTTGGAACCATGAGCCATAGGTCCTCTGGACTGGCCTAATCTCTTAATAGCGCCCTGGAAACCTTTACCTTTGGAAATTGCGGTTGCATCAATCTTATCGCCTGCTGCGAAGATGTCAGCCTTAATCTCATCCTTTACAGAATACTCTTCTGCATTCTCAAAACGGAACTCTCTCACATATCTCTTGTAAGAAACTCCTGCCTTATCAAAATGGCCTTTTTCCGGCTTGTTAACCAGCTTTTCTCTCTTGTCAACAAAACCAACCTGTACTGCCTTGTAGCCGTCATTCTCCTCAGTCTTAACCTGGGTTACTACACATGGGCCAGCCTGAAGAACGGTTACCGGAGTTAACACTCCCTCGTCGTTGAAGATCTGAGTCATTCCGACTTTCGTCGCTAAAATCGCTTTCTTCATCTTTTTACCTCCTGTTTTCTTGATCTACAGCGGAACGCCTTTTCTCAGAGGAACCGGCGTTCATCCTAGAGCAGTTAATATAGGTGGAACACTATGAACCGCTGGGCGGTATGTTGATTCCTTTCCTCCAAATCTCTTTTTCTGCGCCAGCAGAAAACTGAATTCAGGGATTTCGGAGTGCAGGCCCTGCCTGCATGAAGATGTTAGGAAGTAGTGTTGCTTTTATATTGAACCATTCAGGGATTAACAAATTAATTTTTGAAAAACAATTACTTGTTTTTCATCTTGATGTCGATCGCCACACCAGCCGGCATCTCTAACTTGGACAGTGCATCTACTGTCTTCTGGCTTGGGGTGATGATATCGATCAGTCTCTTATGAGTTCTCTGCTCGAACTGCTCTCTGGAATCTTTGTACTTGTGAACAGCACGTAAGATGGTTACCACTTCCTTCTTGGTTGGTAACGGCACTGGTCCGCTCACCTGAGCTCCGGTTTTCTTTACAGTTTCGATGATCTTTCCGGCAGACTGATCTACTAACTGATGATCATATGCCTTTAACGTAATTCTCATAACTTGACTTGCCATAAAAAAAGTCGCCTCCTTTTCGCACTTTTACGAAGTACGACAAGCGGTGACTGTACACGTTCCCGTGTGTGTCATAATGACTCACACATTGTTACTGCTCTCTACCAGATGCAGCTGTTAAATTGGTACAGTGACTTGTCGCCAGTTTTCTAACTTGACATTCGCTCCACGGAAAACCTGCCTCTTAGGCAGCAACCTCACGCTTCAACGCTATCATGCCACAGCGTTTACAAGAATATCACATATTCTTTTATAATGCAAGTACTTTTTTTATTTTTTGCTCTTTTTTGTAGTTTAAGTTACTCTTCAGGTAGGTCTGCGCAGGGTCTGCCCCAGCGAAGCGAGGGCACTTGCTGCGCTGACCGTATGATAAATCAAGCTGGAAGGCAAAAGAAAAGGGATGAGAAGCTCCCATCACCTTTTCTGCTGATTTCTATATGTTCTGGCGAATCCTGCCTACCACACGCTGTATCCGTCATCCGATGTCCATTCCGGCTCGTCCGGATCTCTGCCGACAATTCCAGATACATTCTCTCCGTCGATCTGAGTAACCTGTCCGGAGGAGCTGGTTTTATACTTGGTTCCATCGGTCATCTTCACAGAACTGTTCTTCATCACCTTTCCGGAGGTATTTACAAGAACCGCGTAGTCCTTGCCCGGAACATTAATCAGCTCATACTTGTCATCCTGTGCAGTCTGAATCTTGCCCAGGTAATACAGGTAGCCGTTATTCAATCCGGTGTAGCCTCTGCCGGATGCATTAAAATAGAAGGTATTGGTCTCACCGCTGTCCTCTTCTACCTGCTGCTTTCCGGTGTGCGCCCAGCACTCATTTTCATTCGCGCCAAAGTAATAGGAAGTAAACTCGTCCTCATCCGTGCCGGTGTAGACCTTGCGCAGACCGTAGACCGGATTTCCCCACTCATTAAACAAATAGGTCTTTCCGCTGATGGAAAGCAGATCCTTTGTGGTAGGAATCCCATCCTCATCCGCCTTCGGTACGCCCTTGGAATTAAAGTAATACCAGTGAACCTCACCGTCCGCTTCCTCCAATGACTTGGGCGGCTCTGCGGAATACCAGCCAGTTACCATCTTTCCGCTGGGGAGAAAATACTTATAATCTGTAATGCTGCTTCCCCCTGATACATTCCGCCAGCCATACATGATAGCACCATCCATATTCATGCAGTAGTAATCGCCGTCGATCCGAACCACGCCGTTCTCTGCGCCGTCATCCTTAGGCGTTACCTTCTTGCCGTTTGATTTAAAATAGTACCAGTAACGGCCGTCACTTTCGATCAAAGTGAAAGGATCGTTATCATCATCCTCCTGAGCGTAGTCTTCATCCTCCGGCGGCTCCAGCTGCTGCCAGCCAGTTACCATCTCTCCGCTGCTTACGGTATAATAATTATTATCATCCACCCAGCCGGTCTGCATCACCCCGTCGCCGTCAAAGAAATAATATTTATCATTGATTTTCTTCCAGCCATCGGTGATCATCTTTCCATTAGAACCGAAATAATACCAGATCACACCGTTATCAGAGCCAGGATCGTTAACCTGAAGCCAGCTGTCTGCTACCATAATGCCGCTGGAATCCACATAATACTCGCTGTCCACCCAGGTATCGGTGGCAATATAGCCGGAGCTGTTCAGATAACGCCATTTTCCGTCAGCGCCCTTCTGCCACTCGTTTTTTACAATATATCCATAATTGTCCTGATACTGCCATTGACCATTATTCTGAACCCAGCCGGCTGCTGCCCATGCGGAGCATGCCGCTCCTATGGTAAGCGCGGCAGTAAGCCCAACAACTGCCATTCCTTTTCTTTTCATTGTGATACGCTCCTTTATCGTTACAGGTAGTTTGAACATACTATCTTATTCTGGTTTTAATACTACTATATATAGGAAATTTTAGCAAGAAATTTTCCAGGTTGCAACAAAAATTCTTTTTCAATTTTATTACGGTTTACTGTCGGACTTGACCCGTGTTTTTATTTCGGATATAATCATCGTACAATTACAGATAGCTTAAGATTTAGGAAAGGAATTTTATATATGTGGAAAGCGGATGGCTGGAAGGATTATGAGGTGATTGACTGCTCCAAGGGCGAGAAGCTGGAGCGGTGGGGGGATTATTTGTTGATCCGGCCGGATCCTCAGGTGATCTGGGATACAGAGCGGAAGCCCAAGGGCTGGAAAAAGCCTAACGGGCATTATCACAGAAGCTCGAAAGGCGGCGGGGAATGGGAATTCTTCAGTCTGCCGGAGCAGTGGAGTATTGATTATAAGGGACTTACTTTTAATCTGAAGCCATTTAGCTTTAAGCATACGGGATTGTTTCCCGAGCAGGCTGTTAACTGGGATTGGTTTGGGAATAAAATTCAGCAAGCGGGACGGCCAATTAAGGTGCTGAATCTGTTTGCTTATACAGGCGGCGCCACGCTGGCGGCGGCTCAGGCAGGAGCATCGGTAACCCATGTGGATGCTTCCAAGGGCATGGTCGGATGGGCGAAGGAGAACGCCAAATCCAGCGGTCTGGAGCAGGCGCCGATCCGCTGGATTGTGGATGACTGTATTAAATTTGCAGAACGAGAGATCCGGAGGGGGAATCATTACGATGCCATTATCATGGACCCGCCTTCCTACGGAAGAGGACCGAAGGGTGAGATCTGGAAGATCGAAGACTGTATTCATCCTCTGGTAAAGCTTTGTGCCAAACTGCTGTCAGATCAGCCCCTGTTTTTCCTGATTAATTCCTATACCACCGGACTGGCGCCGTCCGTATTGTCTTATATGCTGGCGGTTGAGTTAAACAGCAAATATGGCGGCGTGGTCCATGCAGACGAGGTGGGACTGCCGGTTTCTTCCAACGGGCTGGCGCTGCCCTGCGGGGCATCAGGCAGATGGGAAGCAAAATAACTTGATGAGCACAGGAATTATCTTCCAGATCGCATAATAAAGCATCCCGTCAAGCCGGAAAGCAGCTTGATGGGATGCTTTTCATTATGTCCATATCAAAAGTCAAGCTATCGCCTGCCATTCAGCACACGCCAGATTCCCGGCATATACCGTTTCATCACCACAGACAGCAGAAAACTGACTGCAGCCATGGAAACAGGCATCAGAAGATAGATTATTAAAGGAAACAGCATCCTGGCAGGAAACAGCGCCGCCGCAGTCTTATTAATCAGCCGGACAAATGCAAAATGAACTGCATAAAGAGTAAAATTACATTCCATCCACCGCCGCGCCGCGGGAAGGCGCCCCTCATCTACAATCATCCACAGTCCCGCAGGAGTCAGGAAACGAAACATGACCGTGGTTCCCGGCAGAAAGTACCGCATGGTCCAGTAAAAATTCAGAGCGCCCAGTCCAATCAGAGCAATCCCCATCCAGCCTCGTTCCTTCTTCCAGCTCTTTTCCATCCACCTTCCGTGCAGTGCCGAAAACGCTCCGGTGCTGTAATAAAAGAGAGCATCTTCATTAAAATAAGGAATGTCTGCCGCAGTCCAAACCATATAAAGCATGATCAGGAGAAACAAAATGCCGCTCCAGGTTCGTTTTAACACCAGATACAGCAGCGGAGCCAACCCGATCAGCAAAATCAGCTGCTTCAGATACCAAAATACATACAGGTATCGATGATTGATCACCGCATCCAGCATGGTTAAAGGGTCAATGGGAATGACTCCCTTTCCCATTACATGTCCTATAAAGGGAAGTCTGCTTCCGATCACATATCCGGCATAATAAATCAAATTCCAGAGCAGATAGGGAATCAGAATGCTGTGGATTCTGGATTTCCATTTTCTTTCCAGACAGCTCCAATCAAAATTTCGATAGAACAGGTACGCTGAAATCATGAAAAATCCTGGTACAGCGATCTGCCCCGCGGTTTCTCCGATCAGCCGTTCCAGCCAAACTACCGTAAATCCCCGCGTGGTCTTTCCCAGAAACAGCTCGCCGTTGTAGGAATGAACCCAGACCACAAAGAGGCTGAAGAAAAACGTGAACCATGTGACTTTATTTCGAAATTTTCCTTCTTCCATAGCGCCTCCTGTTCTTTTTTGTTTTCATGCGGGTTTCCTCACTCTAAGGATCTGGGCCAGTCCCTTATGTTCTTCACTGGCAGCCGGCCTCAGTCCTTCATTTCCGGCTCTCCGCAGCCGCTGCCATAGTTCTTCATATTCTGCCCGCTCCGCATCTACTGCACCTCCCGGATCAGGCAATACTGCTTCAGCTCAAAATTCTTTTCCACAATTCCAAACACCTTAAATCCAAAATGCTGGTACATGGCCACATTGTTCGGATTATGGGTCTCCAGTGATATCATCAGCCGATGCTCATTTGCGTACTGGATGGTTTCCTTCATCAATAGGTCAGCCAGTCCGTGATGCTGCATAACAGGATTAACTGCCAGATAAATGATGTGCAGCCGTTCCTCCTGATGGAGCTGATCTGTCCATTTGGAATTTAGATAATCTCTCCCCTTCACAAAATTCCAGAAGGTCTTTAACGAAGGATCTTCCCGAATCAGATATTCGTCTGTCTTCAAAGAAGCCTTTGCCTCTGTGATATAGTACTGAAATATATTATATGGCTCAGATTCGTCTGATACAACAAGAATCGCGTTTAATTCGCTGCTGTCTGCAAAAATTTCGCAGGTCGCAAAAAATTCATTCAAGTCGCACTCAAAAAGCTCCGGCATCAGTCTCTTTCTGGTATCCTCGTCTGGAATCAGCTTTACGTACAGCGGATCATGGATAAAGCATTCCGTCAAAACTTTTTCCAGTTTTGGAAAATCCTGCTTTTGAACTCGGTATAAATTCTGACTTTCCATCCTTTCCTCTCTCCTGCCTTTCTGTTTATCCTGTTTTTGTGTAACAGTTCCGTACCCCACTGTCACCTTTTTATGACATGCTTCTGCAAGCCGCGCTATCTGCAGCGGCATCAAACCGTCATTCCAGCTTCCGCATAGCCTCCGTCATCTTCTCTGCTGCCTGGGTCATATATTCCAGATCTTCCCGAAAACAGTTTCTCTGATGATGAAGCACCTGCGCCAGCTCCTCTTGCTCTGCCGCAAAGTCATCCTGCTGCCCAGTATTCAATTGCAAAGCGGCTGCCAGCCCAAACAGATTGGCATGACGGCGGATCCGGCCATATCCCCACGCCAGCCGTTCTTTTGGCTGATTGAAAATATAATCGGTAAAATACCGGAACACCCCTTCCTCAAACTGAAAGGCATATCGGTTATTATCGATCTGATACAGACACTCCAGCGCCTGTACAGACTGCCTCTTCTTCAGTCGTTCTGCTGCCTGGTTTAAAAAGATCAGATTATGGCATGCGCTTTCCTGGGGAAACAGTACACTGTCGTGCCAGTCGATCCGCACGAAGTATTCCTGGGCCTTCTTAAACAGGCGAAGCATTTCCCGAGACAGGGGACGTGCTTCCTGATAGATCCTATCAGCCGCTTCCAGTTTTCCCTCTGCGAGAGCTTCCTGATAATCCTTATTCACCACACAGATCCTCTCATACAGCCGTCCGCTCTCCTGCTTTGCTCTGTCAATTGCCGCCCTCAGGAGAAGTCCGGCCTCTTCCAGGTCATAGTCCTCCTGCTTTTCCAGTTCTTTGCCATCTTCATGCAGGCATCCATTCTCCTTTAACTTCTGGAAATTTAATTCCAATTGTGCTTCCATAGCGCAAAACAGCACTCGAAAATCCAGAGGTGCTGCTGCCAGATGGTCAAAGGCCATAACCAGCAGGCCGTACATTTGATGATGGAACCGAAAAACCGGTTCCTGATAATATTCCTCATTATCAAACTGAGAGTGATAATGAGTTTCCATAAAGGAACCTGCTGCAAAATCATTTACCATGGAAGGGATTCCTGAAATCGCCACAGAGAAATCATCTGACCAGGTTTCAATTGGGCAGAGCACCTGGATCCCATCTGGATACGCCTCCGGATCTACCTGTAAGTCCTTCACGAACTGCTGCAGAAACGTACTATATTCATAAACACTGCGAATCCCGTCTTTCCTGCTGTGTGCATGGGCCGGAAGTTCAAAATTCAGATCCGCAATCACCTTCCCCTGCCACTCCGGGTGAACATGGAACACCTGCTGGTAGGCGCCGGTGGACCAGTCATATTTTGAGTTGGAAATTCCCCACTCCTCCGCTGCCATGGCACAGAAAACAATGGTCTTTCTGGGCCGGTAACCGCTGCGAAGCAGTGCCCTTGCAATCCCCAGCATCATCGCCACAGCGCAGTTATCATCCTGGAACCCGGAAAAGTATGAATCGTAATGAGCAGACAGAAGGATCATGGAATCCGGCTCCTGCCCTGGGATCCTGCCGGTGATATTGTAAGAGACCTGATCTTGTTTCACAGTGGATCTGGCATCAAACCGCACGATAATGGTTCCGTCCTCCGACTGCCCCATCGCCTCCCGCAGAATGGCTGCATCTGCCTGAGAAATGGAAAATGCCGGAGCATCTGCCGGGCCTGCAATATCCTGTGCATTTAACGCAGTGCTGTGAATCTCACCGTAGCCAGCCTCCTGAACTGCCAGCAGCGCCGCCGCGCCCTTCAGATGAGCCTGGTAGACCGGGAAATTAATCCACCACTCTTCTCTCTGGTTGATATCTGCCAGAACCAGCTTTCCCTTAACATCCAGTCCATCGTAATCCCCAGCGGTTCCCTTCCCCGCATCTACTACCGTAAACGCCTGGAATCCTTCTGTCTGGAAGTTGGTCTGATATGCGCCAAGCTGAAATTGATGAAGCCGTCCGTCCTTCCCGGTAAATTCCATCACAGCTTTTTCAAATTCCCAGGAATCTACTGAGATCTGGTCCTTTTCTACCTGTGAAAGACCGATAGCTTTCATCTCCCGAACCAGCATTTCACCGGTCTCATATTCTGCCTTAGAACCAGCTGTCCGAAATCCCAGCACCGGATTGGTCTTATGTTCCTCCATTCGTTTTGCCAGTTGATATGCGTAATCCATATCGATCTGATCGATATAATTTTGTTGTATCAAGCTATATTTCTTCTGCATGTTTTTCCCTCTTTTCACCGGAAGTATAACACAGCGCCATATTGAAATCAAGAGTTCTGGATTCCTTATGAAGCATGGAAAAACAGCCGGAGGTATTTTGCCTCCGGCTGTCTGTTTCTTTGCATGTCTGATATTCTGACGCCATCCACTATATCATTTTAATGTAACTGATTGGCTTCAACCATAGGATTTTTGCCTTCTGCTGCTTTATGCACTGGGATTTCTGGATCCATCTGCGCCCACTTGATAACCATCCGGCGTCTGTCCATTGATCAGGAGAGAGCCGTAAGGCGCTCCATCCTTCTCCTGGAAGTAATACCACTTGCCTTCGATCAGCTGCCAGCCGGTCAGCATCATGCCCTGCGTGCCGTCTGATACAGGATTTAAGTAATAGCGATGTCCGTCTGTATCGGTAAACCAGCCGGTCTCCATGGTCCCGTCTGCTGCAAAATGGAACCAGCCGACGGCAGCCTGTCCGCCTGCAGCATATGGATTCTGGATCTGGGCCCAGCTTCCGGCATACAGCCTGCTGCTTCCGGACTGATAACTCCAGGTTACTCTTCCCTCTGAGGAAACTGCGGATACCCAGCGTCCGGGCTGTGAGCCGGTGGTCAGATCAACCTTCGTCCGCCCGGAGCTGGAAGAAGAACCAGAACCGGAGCCGCCGCGGCCCGGTGTGGGGTGGGCCGGTGTCGGGTCTTCTGGAGTC
>JAUNOF010000134.1 GCA_030537215.1 Lachnospiraceae bacterium | reverse complement strand
AAAAAATACCCTATAAAAAAGAAAATAAAATAATTTTAATTACAATATTGACAAAAAACATCTGATGTGATAGCATATAAAACATAAGACGTCTTATGATTTAGAGCAAAGGGAACAAAGAGAAAAGAAAGGCAGGAAATTTTATGAGAAAGGTTTTGGCACTGACAGCAACACTTATGGCGGCAATCAGTTTGACAGCGTGTGGAGGAAGTTCTGCATCCAGTACATCAACAGCAGCTGGTAATGAAGCAGCATCCTCTGGAGAGACTCTTAATTTTACCTTAGCTATTATAGACAATACAGCATCCAACTATTACCAAGGCGCGCAGGCAATCGCCGAAAAGGTAGAGGAAGCAACAAACGGACAAATTACCATTACGGTTCAGGCAGGAGGAACCCTGGGCGGTGAGGCTGACACGCTGGATATGGCCGTGCAGGGGGATCTGGATATTGCATCCTGTGCCAATTCGGTTCTTGCAAACTATATTCCTGAAATGAATATTCTGGATCAGGCATTTTTATGGGACAGTGCAGATCAGGCCAACTACGCGGTACAAAATGAGCTGGGCGACCTGATTCAGGAAAAGGCAAATACCCACGGCTTACATGTTATCGGCTACATGGAATCCGGCTTCCGTGATGTGTTCTCTACACGTCCGATTCAGTCCATGACGGATTTTAACGGCTTGAAGATTCGTGTTATGCAGAATGAGGGACAGATTGCAGCATTTACAGCATTTGGAGCAAATCCTGTAGCCCTGTCTTCTTCCGAGCAGTTTACAGCTCTTCAGCAGGGAACCATCGATGCCTGCGAGAATGCAGTGTCCAACTGCTGGATCAATAAGTATTATGAAGCCGGCGTAAATTCTGTTATTAATACAAAGCATTGCTTCGTGTACATTCCCCTTTGCATGAGTGATGCCGCATGGAACAAGATTCCTGAAGATCTGCGGGATACCTTTGTAGAGGCGGTATGGGAAGGCTGCCAGGCCCAGTGGACTTACCTGGACGAGGCCAATGCTGAGGCGATTGAAAATCTTGAAGGGGCTGGAGTTACCTTCTATGATGTTGATGTGGACGAGCTGAAGGCAGCGTACCAGGCAGCCAACACACTTACATATGACACGGCATGGGTAGAAGCAGTCGATGCAGCAAAAGCAGCAGTACCTGCTGAATAAGATGGGGAGAGCGGGGCGGAAAGCGGCTTTCCGCCCTGGTAGAAAAATATTGGAAGCAGTTTAAAACAGGAAAGGAAAGAAACGATGAAGGGGATTAAAAAGTTATTGTCTTATATAACTTCAGTGGAATATGCGATCATGGCGGTTGCATTTGTGGCAATGGTATTGGCGTATTTCGTAGGTGTGGTGAATCGAAACTTTATCAAGGCTTCCATGCCCTGGACAGAGGAAATTGCCATTTACAGTATGGTATATATGGCGCTTCTGGGAACAGAGGTGGGACTTAGAGACGGCACCCAGGTAGCAGTAACGGCTGTGATCGAAAAGCTGCATGGGACTGTGCGCAAGATTGTTGATATTGTAGAACAGATTGTTCTGGAAATATTCTCTTTTACAATGCTGAAGGCTGGAATTGCGTTGTTTACAAAGCAGATTCAGACAGGACAGACCACTCCTGTTCTGAAGATTCCGATGTATGTGATGTATTTTTCACTGGTTCTGTCATTTGCCCTTATCTTTGTTGTTCAGTTGGTAATATTGATAGAAAAGGTGCAGAAGCTTGGACAGAAAGATGACAAGAAGGAGGTAGCATCATGAGCGCTGGCGTAATTTTGTTTGCTGCATTTATTTTTTGCCTGGTGATCGGAGTTCCGGTTTCCATCTCTCTGGGCGTTGCGTCCCTTTGCTCCGTTATTTTCGGCGGATTATCGGCTTCCTCCACTGTAATTGCACAGCGTATTTTCGGCGGCCTGCAGTCCTCGTCTATTATGGCAATCGCATTCTTTGTGCTTGCAGGAAACCTGATGACGCGAGGCGGTATTTCCAGACGTATTGTTAACTTTGCAAACTGTCTGATCGGAAACCTGCGTGGAGGAATGGCGCTGGCTCTTGTTTTAGCCTGTGCATTCTTTGCAGCACTGTCCGGTTCTGCTCCGGCAACGGTAATTGCAATCGGCACCATGCTTTACGGTGATATGGTAAAGATGGGATATCCCGGACCGAGAACGGCCGGACTTCTGGTTGTGGCAGGCGGCCTTGGACCGATCATTCCGCCGTCCATCATCATGGTTATTTACTGTACACTGACCGGCGCTTCTGTAGGAAATATGTTTAAGCAGGGCATGTTTATCGGAGTTGTGATTATGCTGGTGCTGATGGCGGAGGTAGTGTTCTATGCCCACAAGGAAAAATGGCCGAAGCAGAGTGTAAAACGTACAGGCGGAGAAATTTTTAAGATCTTCATAGACGCGATTCCGGCCCTGCTGACCCCTATTATTATTCTGGGAGGAATTTACTCCGGCATGCTGACTGCAACGGAGAGCGCGGCGATCGCCACAGTATGGGCAGCGATTGCAGGACTGTTTATTTACAAAGAACTTAAGCTTAAGGATCTGATTCCGATTCTGAAAGATTCTGCCAAGAGCTCGGCTATGCTGCTGTTTATTATCGCAACCTCCACAGCCTTCTCCTGGGTATTTACCTTCTCAGGCGCCTCCGAGGCTCTGGTAAACTCTGTCATTGCAATGAATTTAAACCCTACATTATTCTGCTTTGTTGTGGCTGTCATCCTCCTTATTTTTGGTACATTTATGGAGGGAACGGCAATTGCAGTGCTTCTGGTGCCGATCTTATGGCCGATTGCATCCAGCATGGGAATCGATGTGATTCACTTTGGCATGATCGTCTGCATCTCTAATGTAGTGGGAACCATGACCCCTCCGGTTGCAGTCAATATTTTCTCAGCTTCTACGGTGTCAAAGCTTAAGATGGGAGATATTGCGGCGGCGGAGATTCCATTCCTGATCGGTTATGTGGCAGTATTCTTCTTATGTGTGTTCTCGAAAACGTTTTGTACATTTTTAATTTAAATTTGACCAGTCAATATGGTAAAATAAGAGAAGCAATATGATATCAGATGAAATCTGCGGAGAAAAGCAGAAAAAAGAAAGGATAGAGAAAAATGGCATTTGATTATAAGGAAAAATTCAGTGTTGAGGGTAAAAAATGTATCGTAACAGGAGGGGCGCAGGGACTGTCCAGAGGTATGGCAGAGGGCCTTCTGGAAAACGGAGCAGAGGTAGTTCTGATGGATCTTCAGGCAGAGAAGCTTCAGGCTGTAGTGGACGAGTACAAGGCAATGGGCTATAAGGCTTACGGCGTAGTAGGAGATCTTTCTAAAAAGGCAGAGGTTGACCGGATGTTTGACCAGGCCATGGAGCTGTTAGGGGGAAAGCTGGATGTTATGATTCCGGCTGCAGGCATTCAGAGACGTTATGAGCCATGGGAGTTCCCGGAGGAAATGTGGAAGCTGGTAATTGACGTAAACTTAAACCATGTATGGTTCATGTGCCAGAGGGCTGTGCAGGTTATGAAGGATCAGGATACCATCGGCAAGATTATTAACATTGCATCGATGAATACATACTTTGGCGGCACCACGGTTCCGGCCTATTCTGCCGCAAAGAGCGCTGTTTCTGGCCTGACGCGAAGTCTTGCCTCCGACTGTGCAGATCACAATATCTGCTGCAATGCAATTGCCCCCGGCTACATGGATACAGAGATGTGTGCAAATATGACGCAGGCCCGCAAGGATGAATGCACAGCCAGGATTCCGGCCGGCCGCTGGGGACTTCCTGAGGATTTAAAGGGGCCGGTACTCTTCCTGGCTTCCTCTGCAAGCGATTATCTGAACGGAGTTACGATTCCGGTAGACGGAGGATATCTGACGAAATAAATTTTGTAATGTTTTAATTAACATGGCACAACGGAAAGGACAAGGAATCATATGAGCTGTTTAAAAAGTCAGGAAATGCGTAAGCTTGCGCCCGAATTAGATCCTTTGAGAATCGGAACCGGCTGGAAGCCGGAGGATTTGTCCAAGCCTCAGGTATTTATTGAAAGCACCTATGGCGACAGCCATCCGGGAAGCGGGCATCTGAATATTTTAGTGGAAGAAGTAAGAAAAGGAATCGCAGAGGAAGGGGGCCATGGAGCCAGGTATTACTGTACCGATATGTGCGATGGCGAGAGCCAGGGAACAGACGGAATTAATTTCAGTCTGGTCAGTCGTGAAATGATCGCCAACATGATTGAAATCCAGGCCAATGCCACCCCGTTCGATGCAGGCGTATATCTGGCAAGCTGCGATAAAGGAATGCCGGCAAACCTGATGGGGCTGTGCCGTGTTAATATGCCGGCGGTTGTGGTGCCGGGCGGAACGATGAATGCAGGTCCGGATATGCTGACGCTGGAGCAGCTCGGCATGTACAGCGCCAAATACCAGAGGGGCGAGATCGGCCAGGAAACCTTAGACTGGGCCAAGTATAATGCTTGCCCAAGCTGCGGCGCCTGCTCCTTTATCGGCACGGCTTCTACTATGCAGATTATGGCAGAAGCCTTAGGACTGGCGCTTCCGGGAAGCGCGCTGATGCCGGCTACCAGCCCGGATCTTCTGGCATTTGCCAGGGAGGCGGGAAGACAGTCGGTAAGACTGGCAAAAATGGAAAACATGCGTCCAAGTGATATCGTGACCATGGACAGCTTTGAAAATGCGATCCTGGTTCATGCTGCCGTATCAGGAAGCACTAACTGCCTGCTCCATTTGCCCGCCATTGCCCATGAACTGGGAATCGAGATTACAGGCGATACCTTTGATCGCCTGCACCGAAATGCAAGATATCTGCTGGATGTCCGTCCCGCAGGCCGCTGGCCGGCAGAGTGCTTCTACTATGCAGGCGGCGTACCGGCGATCATGGAGGAGATCAAGCCGTTCCTTCACCTGGATACCATGACTGTAACAGGAAAAACCCTGGGAGAAAATCTGAAGGAGCTGAAGGCAAACGGCTTCTATGAGCGCTGTGAGAAGTGGCTTCAGGATTTCAATAAGCGGTACGGTACTGCTGTGACAAGAGAGGATATTATCCGGCCTTACGAGAAAGCCATCGGAACAGACGGAAGCATTGCGGTCCTTCGCGGAAATCTGGCCCCGGAAGGCGCTGTGATCAAGCACACTGCTTGTCCGAAGGAAATGTTCAAGGCAGTTCTTCGTGCCAGACCCTTCGACAGCGAGGAGGAATGTCTGGATGCCGTTCTGAAGCATAAGGTGGAAAAGGGGGATGCCGTATTTATTCGTTACGAAGGTCCTAAGGCCAGCGGTATGCCGGAAATGTTCTACACCTCAGAGGCCATCAGCAGCGACAAGGAATTAGGGCGCAGCATTGCATTGATTACCGACGGCCGTTTCTCCGGCGCATCCACCGGTCCTGTGATCGGACACTGCAGCCCGGAAGCAGCAGACGGCGGTCCCATCGCTTTGGTAGAGGAAGGTGATCTGATCGAAATCGATGTAATGGAGAGAAAGCTGAATATTATCGGCATCAACGGCGAACGGAAAACGCCGGAAGAAGTAGATGCGGTTCTGGCTGAGAGAAAGAAGAACTGGCGCCCCAGAGCGCTTCGCTATCAAAGAGGCGCCCTGAGATTGTTCAGTGAACATGCAGTAAGTCCTATGAAAGGCGCTTATCTGGATTTTTAAACGTAACGGTGACGGTACGGAACGGTTATAGATATTCAAAATATTGAAAGAAGGCAGAAGGGGTTTCATTTAGCGAGAGGAAACTCCTTCTGCTTTTTTACTATGAAAGTTCAGCCGCCGATTAGGCGGCGTAAATTCAGGGATGCCAAGTGCGCCCGCCATAACTTTCATGTGCGGCGGCGCGTCCGCCTGCCGGGCGCATGCAGGTTTAGAAAATCATTCGGTTGACAAACATTCGGCAAGTGAGTAAAATGTTATTTTGAATACCAAAGCATATTGGCGGGAGATCAAAGCTGCACAGAAGGTTCAACGTAACGTTATTTAAGATAGGCGCTTGCAGGATGTGAGGCTTTGCGGCTATGATGGGACAGAAGTTTGTCTGACAGGAATAAATAAGGAAATATCAGGGAAATATGGAATCAGAACAGGGAAACATCCGTAAAGAAAGAAGGAGTTATATGAAAATTGCGGATAAATACATTGAATATGTAAAGAACAAAACAGAAGCGGAGCCGGAAAAGGGCTGGGACAAGATATTACTTGGATTTCAGCTCAACCGGCTCCGCACTCATTTTCTGCCCAAGCCAGGCCTTTCCAAAGGGTATCAGCGGCTGGAGGATATGATGATGGGATTGGTGGCCAGATCCTTACGAGATGAGGACAGCTACGTTTGGGGGAACATTTTTGCGCCCAGCGAGATCATGCACAGCATGGGGTTAAACACGCTGTCCATCGAGTGTCTGGCCTGTTATTTATCAGGATTTCATCTGGAGGATTTCTTTATTGATTTTTCTCAAAACATGGGCTTGGCGCCCACCTTATGCTCCTATCATAAAACCTTTGTGGGAGCTGTGGAGAGCGGAGTGATTCCCACACCTGCTTATGCGGTGACTACCTCCCTTTCCTGCGATGGAAACTTAAATACCTTCCGGTTTCTGGAGAAGAAAAATCAGGTGCCCTTTACCCTGCTGGATGTGCCGTATTATGATGATGAGTCGGTGGATTATCTGGCAGAACAACTGAAAGGGATGGCCAGGGAGATGGAGGATCGTCTGGGACGGAAGCTGGATCTGGATAAGCTGAAGGAGTCGCTGCGGATCGAGAATGAGACCAAAAGAGAGCTGATCCGGTTTTATCATCTGGCTCAGAAGCATTATTATCCGGGGCAGATCATCAGTCAGCTTTATCTGATGATGGGAACTCATCTTCTCATAGGAACCAGGGAATTTCTGGAGCTGGTGCAGTTTATGAATCAGGATATCCAGACGTATCCGGAGTTTACTGGAAAGCGTCTTTTGTGGGTGCATCTGCTGCCCTTTTACCAGGAGAGCCTGAATCAGTATTTCAGCTGCAATGAGAAGTATCAGATCCTGGCTACCGATATCGTGCTGGACTCGGCAAAGGAGCTGGATGAATCAGATCCCTTCCGGGCGCTGGCAGAAAAGCTTCTGGACAATGTGTTTAACGGCTCCTACCGCCGGAAGGCAGAGATCATCGGAGGGATCGCAGATGACCTGAAGCCGGACGGAGTGATCCATTTCTGTCACTGGGGCTGCAAGCAGGCGGACGGGGGAAGCGTTCTGCTGAAGGAAGCCATGAAGGAGCGGAATATTCCGATGCTGATCTTAGACGGCGATGGCATTGACAAGCGGAACAGCCATGATGGACAGATCAAGACCCGGCTGGAGGCATTTCTGGAAATGATCGAGGAGGAAAAGGTATGATTGGATATATCTGTAAATACACGCCAATCGAAGTGTTTGAGGCAATGGGGGAGGAGGTTCGGCGGATCGAACCGGAGGCTGCCTCCTTCAATCAGGCCGATACCCTGATGCATCCCAATATCTGCAGCTTTGCCAAGGGACTTCTGGAGGATGTGCTGGAGCAGCACTATGATGGTATTATTCTGACTACCTGCTGCGACAGCATCCGCAGGGTGTACGATGTGCTGAGAGAGAAGCTGCCGGATACCTTTGTCTACATTCTGGACATTCCGCGGATCACCAAGGATGCAGGGATCGGGCTGTATGAGAAGCGGATCCGCAGGATGATCCAGGAGTATGAGGCGTACACCGGGAAGCAGTTTAAGGAGGAGCGGCTTCTGGAGGTGCTGAGGGAGAAGCGAGGGATCAAAGGGGAGGAAGCACCGCTGTCGCTGCGCACAGACCGGTTAAATGTAGGGATCCTGGGAGCCAGAGCCAATGAAAGCATCTGCCGGATACTGGAGCAGCATCATGTTAATGTGGCCTTTGATCTGACCTGTACCGGTTTAAAGAGGAAGCTTCTGATTGAGGAGGACAATCTGCTGCCAGGATATGTCCGCGGTCTTTTAACCCAGTTCCCCTGTATGCGGATGGAGGCTGCGGCAGGCAGAGACCAATTGATCCAGACTTATGGGGGAAGTGTGGATGGTGTGATCTATCATACTGTCCAGTTTTGCGACAATTATTCCTATGAGTATGCATGGCTGAAGGAAGGCTTTCAAAAACCGCTGCTGCTTCTGGAAACCGATTATACCAGACAGAGCTATGGCCAGATTCTGACCAGGGTGGAGGCGTTTCTGGAATCTCTGCAGCAGGGAGAGACAGGGAGCGCCGGAAAGCGGAAGAAGATTCGAGAAAGAAGGGAAAATGATACTATGTATGTGTTAGGCGTTGACAGCGGTTCCACATCCACCAATGCGGTTATTATGGATCAGGACCGTAAGATTCGGGCATTTTCTGTGGTGCGTACAGGCGCCAAATCCGGGGAAAGTGCAGAACGGATTTTAAAAGAGGTTTTGGAAAAGGCAGGGCTGAAGCGGGAGGATCTGACCTGGATCGTGTCCACCGGATATGGGCGGGTCAGCATTCCTTATGCAGACGAAAATGTGACGGAGATCAGTTGTCACGGCAGAGGCGCCCATTATTTTAATCCTAAGATCCGCACCATTTTGGATATCGGCGGGCAGGACAGCAAGGCCATCAAGCTGGATGAAAGGGGCGAAGTAACGGACTTTGTTATGAATGACAAATGTGCCGCCGGAACGGGGCGCTTTCTGGAAGCCATCGCCCGCACGCTGGAGATCGATATCAGCCAGGTAGGACCTGCCGCGCTGACCTCCACTGAGGACATCGAGATCACCAGCATGTGTACCGTATTTGCGGAGTCGGAGGTGATCTCTCTGATTGCCAATAACAAGGAGAAGGGAGATATTGCCAACGGTATCTGCCGGGCCATCGCCAATAAGGCTTATTCCCTGATGAAGCGGGTGGGGCTGGAGCCGGATTATATGATGACAGGCGGTGTGGCAAAGAATCCAGGCGTGGTGCGGGCTGTGGAGGATAAGCTGCAGGCCGGCCTTTATATCTGCCCGGAACCGGAGATCGTGGGAGCTGTGGGAGCAGCTCTGTATGCACTGGATTGCTGCAATTTACAGGCAGATCCTGAAAAATAAAAGGGCGGCGGGCCTGCATGGATCATTATTCTGAACGGTAGGGCTGAATCGGATTCTGACGAAAATATTCCCTGCAGTAAGTGGAAAAATGCTTGACAGCTTTTTGATTTCCATTCTGTTTTTCCCAGCACAGGCATATCTTTCCTTCAACTGGTAAAATCAGCGGACGGATATGG
>JAUNOF010000012.1:31437-35884 GCA_030537215.1 Lachnospiraceae bacterium | reverse complement strand
GCAGCTCCGGAGGAAGCGGAGGAAGCAGCGGAGCCGCCAGCCGTGTTATAAATGGAACAGCATCTGCAAATGCCAAGAAAGGCGTTACCAATGACATTGCCGGAATTGTTACCGGCGAAGGCGCAGGGTATTCCCGCTGGCAGCAGGATGAAAACGGATGGAAGCTGATCTACACAGATGGAACATCAGCAAGGGGAGCTATGCAGGTTCAGCCGGACGGAACCCAAACAGAGCAGGTGCTCTGGGAGAAGGTGAACGGTGCATGGTATGCCTTTGGCGTTAATGGATATCTGAAATCAGGGTGGGTCTACGATTATCAGCTGGGCAGTTGGTATTATGTATCTTCTGAAACCGGAATGGGATATGGATGGTATACAGATCCCCAGGATGGACATACCTATTATTTGGACGCCGTGCTTGGAAAGCTGGCAGTGGGCTGGAGAGAGATTGAAGGAAGATGGTTCTATTTCAATGAGACAGTGCCGTTCCCTACCTGGCTTTATGATGAGTCAAAGGGCGTATGGTTCTATGATGCTTCCAATCAAAACAAACCCTTCGGTTCCCTGTACCAAAAGGAACAAACGCCTGACGGGTATTATGTTGAGGCGGATGGGGCCTGGGACGGAAAGGAAAAGAAAGCTTCTGTTGATTCATGATTAATCAAGAGATGCAATAACAATTGTACAGCCGCTCAAATGTGAACTTTCTGTGAAATCATAACTTCCTTATTGACAGCTAAAAACATATGTGTTATATTACATATAGAACAAAGGAAAAGGAACCATAAGAGAGAAAAAAGTATAAATGTATCTTAGAATTCCTTGAAACCTCCTGGTTCCAAAAAAACTGGTTAACAAGTATTGCAATTGAGCAAAGGAGAGATGATTTATGTTAATGCCTAGTATTTTTGGAGAGAATTTATTTGATGAGTTCTTTGAGGATTTCCCGTTCTATGATGATAAGGAACAGCGCAGGGCGGAAAAGAAGCTGTATGGCAGACATGCCCGGAATCTGATGAAGACGGATATAAAGGAACTGGACAACGGCTATGAGCTGGAGATCGATCTGCCTGGGTTTAAAAAGGATGAGGTTCAGGTATCATTGGAGAACGGTAATCTGACTGTCAGCGCCGCGAAAGGTCTGGATCAGGATGAGCAGGAGAAATCCAGCGGCCGCTATATCCGCAGAGAGCGGTATGCAGGCGCCTGTGAGAGAAGCTTTTATGTAGGCGAGGAAGTGGAGCATGAGGATATCAAGGCAGAATTTAACCATGGTATCTTAAAGCTGTTTGTTCCTAAGAAGGAAGCAAAGCCTGTAGAATCAAAGAAATATATCTCCATTGAATAGTCGGAGAGACGCAGCCGCAAAAGCACAAAGCGGTTACGCAAAAAACAGAGGGAGGCCGCAATCTTGGCCTCCCATTTGTATATAAGGCGGAAAATGAAACGGGGTGATGCGTTGATGAAAAAAAGAGATTATTATGAAGTTCTCGGTGTCAGCAGGGACGCAGATGCCTCTGAAATCAAGAAGGCATATCGAAAGCTGGCGAAGAAATATCATCCGGACTCAAATGCCGGAAATGTCCGGGCAGAAGAAGAATTCAAGGAAGTAACAGAAGCCTATGACATCCTGAGCGATGAAAAAAAACGGAAGCTGTATGACCGTTTGGGACACGCCGCCTTTGACGGAAGCGGGCCCGCAGAAGGCGAATATGGTCAGGGAGCATACGGCTGGGATGGATCTGCTTATGGCGGTACGGACAGGCGGAATGCATATGGTCAGGGAAATTATGGTCAGAGCGCATATGGACGGAGTTCCTACAGGCAAGGCACATACGGCAGCTTTGGCGGAGGATTCCGGGAATATCATTTTGACAGCGGAGATGGAAACATGGATGATCTTTTCGGAGACCTTTTCGGTGATAGCTTTCACCAGTCAGGCTTTCATGGGTCTGGCTTTGGCGGCAATGGATTCCACAGCCGCGGCTCTGATCTGAATGCGGAGGTAGAAATCACCTTTGATGAAGCTGCCTTCGGCGGGAAGAAGCAGATCCATCTGCGGGATAGCGCGGACGGAAGCGTGCGCTCCTACGAGGTGACCATACCGGCAGGAATTGAAAGCGGGAAGATGATCCGGCTAAAGGGAAAGGGCATGCCCGGAACTGGAGGAGGCGATGCAGGAGATCTGCTGTTGAAGATTCAGGTAAAGGATAAGCCGGGATTCCGCAGGGAAGGCTTGGATGTGTACACAGAAGTCCAGGTACCGTTTACTACTGCTGTTTTTGGCGGTGAGATCATGATTCAGACGATTTATGGGAATGTTGTCTGCAAGATTAAAGAAGGGACTCAGTCCGGGACAAAGATCCGCCTTAAGGGAAAGGGCATTGTTTCCATGAATCATGAGTCTGTCCGCGGTGACCAGTATGCGGTGGTGCAGATTCAGGTTCCACGTAATCTCAGCCCGGAGGCCAGGGAGAAGCTGAAGGAGTTTGAGAAGGCTTCCAGCGGCCGGAAACGGTATGGGGCCGGAAGCGGGAATGTGGCGTAAAACCTTCAGATTGCTGCATCTTTGAACTGCTGCAAAGGAAATTCTCTGCCGAATCATTGCGGTTTTTATTGACAAACGCTCTCAGACTCACTATAATAAGAAACCAAGTGAGTAAAACAGAGTATGTTTTGCAAAGCGAATTATTGATTGAGTTAGAAGCTCAAATTTTATAAGTTGATTACTTTATAATCATTGCTAAGGCAAGTCATCTTGTGAAACGGTCAATAAGAGTAGCAGTTATATTGCAGATAATACTCTGAATTATTTTAGAAAATTATTTTCTGACGACGTAAATGAAGCAAGCGGACAGTCCGCTTGCTTTTTTGCGTTTCATAGGAAACGAAGCTTCCTATGTGAAGTCAGATGAACTCCCAGCGCACTTTTTGCGTCATGAAAAATCCAGCCGGAATTTCCGGCAGCACAAGAGATTTAAAAAAAATAACAAAGGAACGGACTTCCTGAAGATATGGAGGAATGAATCGGTGAATTTAGGGGAACAAAAGAGCGCTCCGATCTATGAAGCGCTGGAGCGCTTCCGGAAACAGCGGGTGGTGCCATTTGATGTGCCCGGCCATAAGAGGGGACGGGGAAACCCTGAGCTGATTGAGCTGCTTGGGGAGAAATGTGTAGGGCTGGATGTGAATTCCATGAAGCCTTTGGATAATCTGGGGCATCCGGTATCGGTGATCCGCAGGGCGGAGGAGCTGACGGCAGAGGCATTTGGGGCGTCCCACGCTTTTTTGATGGTGAACGGCACCACAAGCTCGGTGCAGAGCATGATCCTTTCGGTCTGCAAAGCGGGGGATAAGATCATTCTGCCCAGAAATGTCCACAAGAGTGTGATCAATGCGCTGGTGCTCTGCGGCGGGATTCCGGTCTATGCCAATGTGAAGGTAAATCCGAAGATCGGGATTGCCGTGGGCGTAGAGGTGGAGGAGATGCGCAGAGTCATGGATGAAAACCCGGACGCTGTGGCTGTTTTTCTGAATAATCCTACTTACTATGGAATCTGCTCCAATATCCGGGAGATTGCGAAGCTGGCCCATCAGCGGAATATGAAGGTGCTGGCGGATGAGGCCCATGGCACCCATCTGTATTTTGGGGAGGATCTTCCCATATCCGGAATCGCAGCCGGGGCGGACCTGGCGGCTGTTTCCATGCATAAGTCGGGAGGAAGCCTGACCCAAAGCTCTCTGCTGCTGTGCGGGCCGGATATGGATGCGGAGTACGTGCGCCAGATCATTAATCTGACTCAGACCACCAGCGCCTCCTATCTGCTTCTGTCCAGTCTGGATATTTCCCGGAGGAATCTGGCCCTGCGGGGGCGGGAATCCTTCCGGAAGGTGACACGGATGGCGGAATATGCCAGAAGCGAGATTAACTCCATCGGCGGCTATTATGCTTACGGAAAGGAGCTGATCGACGGGGACAGCGTGTTTGATTACGATGTGACCAAGCTTTCTGTCTACACCCAGGGAATCGGGCTGACCGGCATCGAGGTGTATGATCTTCTGCGGGATGAATATGACATCCAGATCGAATTTGGCGATATCGGGAATATTCTGGCATATATTTCCATTGGCGACCGAATCCAGGATATCGAGCGTCTGGTTGGCGCCCTGGAGGACATCAGGCACCGGTATCAGAGGGATTCCAGTGACCTTTACTGCGGTGATTTCATCCAGCCGGAGGTGGTGATGACGCCTCAAAAGGCATTTTATGCCAAAAAGAAGCAGCTTCCTATCCGGGAGACAGCAGGGGCGGTGTGTGCGGAGCTGGTGATGTGTTATCCGCCGGGAATTCCCATTCTGACGCCGGGAGAGCGGATCACAGAGGAGATTATCCAGTATATTTTGTATGCAAAGGAAAAGCGATGCTCTCTGCAGGGGACGATGGATCC
>JAUNOF010000012.1:0-31337 GCA_030537215.1 Lachnospiraceae bacterium | reverse complement strand
AGTATATTTTGTATGCAAAGGAAAAGCGATGCTCTCTGCAGGGGACGATGGATCCCAGAGCGGAATATTTAAATGTGATTGTGTAAGAAGCGGCAAGTCGTTTGACAATATAAGGAGGTGGGGTAATCCATGGATATCTGGTTTTCCCAGATGGATACGGAAAATGTTAAGACCAGTATTCGTGTGGACCGGCAGCTGTTCAGCGCAACCAGCGAATATCAGCGGATCGATGTGTTTCAGTCCCAGGAATTTGGAAAAATGATCGTTCTGGACGGAGAGATTATTTTCTCCGAGGCGGATGAATTTATCTACAATGAGATGGTGGTGCATGTGCCTATGGCGGTGCATCCCCATGTGCGGAATGTGCTGATCATCGGCGGCGGGGACGGCGGCGTTGCCAGGACCTGCATTCAGTACCCGGAGATTGAAACCATTGATGTGGTGGAGCCGGACGAACTGTTTGTAAAGGTGAGCCGGGAATTTTTCCCGGAGACGGCGAAGGGCTTTGATGATGCCAGAGTGAAGGTAACCAATATGGACGGGCTGCGTTTTCTGAGAAGATGTGAAAATCAGTACGATCTGATCATCAATGATTCTACCGATCCCTTTGGACATACGGAGGGACTGTTTACCAGGGAATTTTACGGGAAATGTTACCGGGCCCTTCGGGAAGATGGAATCATGGTCTATCAGCACGGAAGTCCCTTCTACGATGAGGACGAGGCTGCCTTTCGGGCGATGCACCGGAAGGTGTACCGAAGCTTTCCCATCAGCCGCGTTTATCAGGCCAGTATCCCCACCTGCCCTTCCGGATACTGGATGTTTGGCTTTGCTTCAAAGAAATACCACCCTCTGAATGATTTCCAGCCAAAGCAGTGGAATCAGAGGGGAATTAAAACCTGGTACTATACAACCAATCTTCACAGAGGGGCATTTATGCTTCCCAAGTACATTGAAGATTTACTGGAAGAGGAGGAAAATGCATAATGAGCAGATTAATGATTATCGGATGTGGAGGAGTGGCGTCAGTTGCCATTCACAAGTGCTGTCAGAACAGTCAGGTGTTTGATGAGATTATGATTGCAAGCCGTACCGTATCCAAGTGTGACGCGCTGAAGGAGAAGCTTCAGCCTACCACAAAGACGAAGATCACCACAGCCCAGGTGGATGCAGATCATGTGGAGGAGCTGACGGAGCTGATCCGTTCCTATGGGCCGGATGCTGTGCTGAATGTGGCTCTTCCCTATCAGGATCTTACCATTATGGATGCCTGCCTGGCAGCCGGCGTTCATTACATTGACACCGCTAACTATGAGGCGGAGGATACCAGCGATCCAGCCTGGCGCGCCGTTTATGAGGAGCGGTGCAAACGTCTTGGGTTTACCGCGTATTTTGATTATTCCTGGCAGTGGGCGTATCAGGAGCGGTATGAGAAGGCAGGGCTGACTGCAGTTCTGGGAACAGGCTTTGATCCAGGGGTGACCAGTGTATTTACCGCCTATGCACAAAAGCATTACTTTGATGAGATCCACACCATTGATATTTTAGACTGCAACGGCGGCGATCACGGATATCCTTTCGCCACCAATTTTAACCCGGAGATCAATCTGCGGGAGGTTTCTGCACCTGGCTCCTACTGGGAAAATGGAAAATGGGTGGAGATCCCGGCTATGAGCATTAAGAGAGAGTATGAGTTTGAAGGGGTAGGGAAGAAGGATATGTACCTGCTCCACCATGAGGAGATTGAGGCGCTGGCGAAGAATATCCCTGGTGTAAAGCGGATCCGTTTCTTTATGACCTTCGGACAGAGCTATCTGACCCATATGAAGTGTCTGGAGAATGTGGGCATGCTTTCCACAGAGCCGGTTGCATTTAACGGACAGTCTATTGTGCCGATCCAGTTTTTAAAGGCGCTGCTTCCCGACCCGGCATCCTTAGGACCGAGAACGGTGGGAAAGACCAATATCGGCTGCATCTTTACGGGAATCAAGGACGGAAAGGAGCGCAGCATTTATATCTACAATGTCTGCGACCACCAGGAATGCTACCGGGAGGTAGGCTCCCAGGCCATCTCCTATACCACCGGCGTTCCGGCTATGATCGGCGCCATGCTGGTGGTGAACGGCGTCTGGAAGAAGCCCGGCGTATTTACCACGGATGAGTTTGATCCGGATCCGTACATGGAGGCGCTGAACCGCTGGGGACTTCCGTGGACAGTAGAGGAAAATCCGGTGCTGGTAGAGTAAGGCATTGACAGAACATAACAAGATTTTGGTGATGATATGAAGCTGAATGAAATTCCTACGCCAGCCTATGTGCTGGATGAAAAGAAGCTGATACAGAATCTGGAGCTGCTGGAGCAGATCCAGAAGCGGACCGGATGCCGGATTCTGCTGGCCCAGAAGGCATTTTCCATGTTCTGTGAATATCCGCTGATCGGCCGGTATTTGGCAGGCGCCACCGCCAGCGGGCTTTACGAGGCCAGGCTGGGCAGTGAGGAGATGGGGAAGGAGAACCACATCTTTTCTCCTGCCTACCGGGAGTCGGAGATGGATGAGATTGCGGCTATCTGCGACCATGTGATCTTTAATTCCTTCTCCCAGCTGAAACGGTTCCGAGACCGCTGCATTGGAAAGGCCAGCATCGGCCTGCGGATCAATCCGGAATGCTCCACTCAGGGAGAGCATGCAATTTACGACCCTTGTGCGCCAGGGTCCAGGCTGGGAATTACCTTCCCGAATTTTTCCCAGGAGCTGAAACAGGATCCTAAGCTTTTGGATGGAGTGGAGGGACTGCATTTCCACACCCTCTGCGAGCAGAATTCGGATGATCTGGAAACTACGCTGGCAGCGGTGGAGGAGAAGTTCGGAGTCTGGTTAAAGCAGATGAAATGGCTGAATATGGGCGGGGGCCATCATATTACCAGAGAGGATTACGATGTGGAGCGGCTGGAAAAATGCATCCGTCATATGAAGGAGACCTATGACCTGGAGATCTATCTGGAGCCGGGAGAGGCAGTTGCCCTGAACGCAGGCTATCTGGTGACGGAGGTGATGGATGTGGTGGATAATGGGATCCAGACATTGATCCTGGATGCCTCCGCCTCCTGCCATATGCCGGATGTGCTGGAGATGCCTTACCGTCCGCCTTTAAAGGACAGCGGGCAGCCGGGGGAAAAGCCGTATACCTACCGGCTTTCCTCCTGTACCTGCCTGGCTGGGGATGTGATCGGAGATTACTCCTTTGACCAGAAGTTCCGGCCGGGAGATCGATTGTATTTCCAGGATATGGCGATTTATTCGATGGTGAAGAATAATACATTTAATGGGATCGGACTGCCTTCCATCATGGTTATGGATGAAACGGGAGCCTGCCGGATGGTAAAGCAGTTCGGATACCAGGATTTTAAGGAAAGGTTATCTTGAAAAAATGGAGAGACGAAATACCATACCTGCACAGGACGGCTTTCACATGCCGGGAGAGTATGAGCCTCACCGCGGCTGTGTTATGATTTGGCCGGTGCGTCCCGGCTCCTGGCCTTATGGTGCTGCCAAGGCGCAGAAAACCTTCGCCCAGATCGCCAGAGCCATCGCAAAGAGCGAGAAGGTCTGGATGCTGGCTGCCCAGGAGGATGCAAAGCAGGTTCAGTCGGTGTTTTCCGACTGCCCGGGTATCCAGGTTCTGGAAATCGGGACGGATGACGCCTGGGCCAGAGACGTGGGTCCTACCTGCGTGAAAAATGAAGCTGGACAAGTCCGAGGCATTGACTGGCAGTTTAATGCCTGGGGCGGCGAGTACGACGGGCTGTATGCCCACTGGGAGCAGGATGATCTTGCGGCTGCCAGAATCTGTGAGGCCCTTGGGCTGGACTGCTACGACGCCCGGCCCTTTGTGCTGGAAGGCGGTTCTATTCACTCAGACGGCCAGGGGACTTTGCTGGTTACAGAGGCGTGCCTGTTAAGTAAGGGCAGAAATCCCCAGATGACCAAAGGGGAGATCGAAGAAACATTGAAGCAGTATCTGGGAGCGGAGAAGGTGATCTGGCTTCCCAGAGGGATCTATCAGGACGAGACCAATGAGCATGTGGACAATGTATGTGCCTTTGTCCGGCCTGGAGAGGTGGTTTTGGCCTGGACCGATGACCAGCGGGATCCTCAGTGGGAATTAAGCCATGCATCGCTGGAGGTATTGGAGAAGGAACGGGATGCCAGAGGCAGGAGCATTACCGTTCATAAGCTGCCCATTCCCAGGAAGCCGGTATGCATCACAGAAGAGGAGCTGGCAGGCTTTTCCTTTGAGGAGGGAGAGGACATGCGGAGCGCAGGAGAACGGCTGGCAGCCAGCTATGTGAACTTTTATATCGCAAACGGAAGCGTCATTGTTCCCCAGTTCGGGGATGAAAATGATAAGCTGGCAGTGGAGATTCTGGGGGAATTGTTCCCAGGAAGAACGATCATTCCGATATATGCCAGACCGGTTATTGTGGGCGGAGGAAATATCCACTGCATTACCCAGCAAATTCCCTGATTTGACAGGGAATGATAAGAGATGGAGAAACAGTATGAGAAACGTAACCATAGGAGCCGTGCAGATGCAGTGCAGCACGGCAGTAAGTGAAAATATTGAAAAAGCAGACCGCATGGTGCGGGAGGCAGCCAGTCGGGGAGCTAATATTATTCTTCTTCCGGAGCTGTTTGAGCGGCAGTATTTTTGTCAGGAGCGCCGGTACGCATATTACTCCTTTGCAAAGCCGGTTCTGGAAAATGACGCTGTCCGCCATTTTAAGCAGTTGGCCCGGGAGCTGGAGGTGGTGATTCCGGTAAGCTTCTATGAAAAGGACGGATGTTCCCTTTACAACAGCGCAGCCATGATCGATGCAGATGGCTCCATCCTGGGAATCTACCGCAAGACCCATATCCCGGATGACCACTATTATCAGGAAAAATTTTACTTTACACCAGGAAACACAGGATTTCAGGTCTGGAATACACGGTACGGAAGGGTTGGGGTAGGAATCTGCTGGGATCAGTGGTTCCCGGAAACGGCCAGATGCCTGGCGCTTCAGGGAGCGGAGATGATCTTGTATCCTACCGCCATCGGCAGCGAGCCGATCCTGAACTGTGACAGCATGCCTCACTGGCGCAGATGTATGCAGGGGCATGCAGGGAGCAACCTGCTTCCGGTAGCCGCCGCAAACCGGATCGGCCTGGAGCAGGTGGAGCCAGATGAGGAAAATGGAGGACAGCGTTCTTCCCTGCTGTTTTACGGCTCTTCTTTTATCACTGATGAGACAGGGGAGCTGACGGCTTCCGCTTCCAGAGACCAGGAGGAGATCCTGACCGCCGTCTTTGATCTGGATGAGGTGGAGGAGAACCGGATGAGCTGGGGGATCTTCCGTGACCGCAGGCCGGAGTGTTATGGAAGGATCGGGAAGTAAAATCAAAGAAATTTCACATTTTATTCAACGATATTTCAAAATTGACCGATATAATTCTGACAAATCAAAGAGGTTAAAATACCGTTTGATACCAACCTTTTAATATTAGAATAGAATGTGAGATGATGGAAATGACAGAAGAATACAGCAAAAAAGTTCAAAAGGATCAGGATGGAAACGAAGCAGAAACGGAGAAAAGAGGGAGAGGACGATCTCGAAGAAGGAAAAAAGGATACGGATTTTTTTCACCAGGTCAGGCTGCGGCCTTGTGCCTGGGAGCGGTTGTGCTGGGCGGCAGCCTGACCGGGGCATACTGGAAGAATGCCTCTGCTGCTGAAAGAAATGAAAATACGGTGATGAAGGTGTCAGCTCAAAGCGGCGATTATGGGTTAGCCCTGACCGGTACCCAGACCGCCGGACAGAGCAGTACCTCTTCCCTTCTTCAGACAGTCAGCACCCCAGGCTCCAGCAGTGTGATCGGAGGCATGGATGTATCTCAAATTGCGGCGGAAGCGCTGCCGTCAGTGGTTTCCATTACGAATATTTCGGTGCAGGAGGTGCGGCGGTTTTATGACCGGTTCGGCAGAAACGGTCAGGGACCTGGCGGCATTTTACAGGAAACTACCAGCTGCGGTTCCGGTGTGATCATTGCCGGAACGGATGATTATTTGTATATGGTGACAAATTACCATGTGATCGAGGGCGCGAATACGTTGACTGTGACGTTTGTAGATGACGCGGTATACACGGCGGAGCTGTGCGGCGCTGATGAAACTATGGATCTTGCAGTGGTAAAAGTGCCGGTTGCCGCCCTGTCGTCCGACACGCTGAGTCAGATTTCTGTGGTTTCCATTGGGGATTCCGGCAATCTGCGGGTAGGGGAACAGGTGGTGGCCATCGGCAACGCCCTGGGATACGGACAGTCCGTTACCACCGGAATTGTAAGCGCGTTGAACCGGGTTATCGCCAGCGGCACAGACAGCAGCGGAAATGTAGTGTCGTCCACCTATATCCAGACCGACGCGGCCATCAATCCCGGCAACAGCGGCGGCGCCCTCCTGAATATGAGCGGGCAGCTGATCGGCATTAATACAGCCAAGACCGCTTCAACCGATGTGGAGGGCATGGGATACGCCATCCCGATTTCAAACGTGCTGGCAGCGATTCAAAGTCTTATGACCTAGGTTCATTCTTGAAAGTATGATAAAAAACCTGCATGGCAGAGCAGCTTCTGCAATGCAGGTTTTTTTCTGTTGGCAGTGCAGAATATATAACTAAAATGATATGAAAAATATAATCAATTCGGTTTTGTAAACCAGTCATATTTTATATATAATTCCCTTATAAGAACAAAAAATCCATAAAAAACAGGTGATATTTCCTGAAATCACAAAGTAATTTTCTCTGCTATATGAGAATATGCAGAAAAGATCCGTCAGGAATACGACAGAAAATGAACAGGTATCGCATCGGCAAGATAGGGAAAAGGTTATGAAAAATGGTAGCTGTTCAGTAGGTCTGCGCACTTGCTGCGCTGACCGTAAGATAAGCTGGGCCAGAAGGCAAAAATCTCATCGGCAAAGCCGATTTTAAATGGATTTTTGCTCGTAACTGTGAAGGTACTGAACAGTTACGAAAAATGAAGCGCTATGCTGCACAGCATGAGAAGATTGCATATGAAAAGAGGAGGAAGCTATGAACGGGAAGATTTTGAAAAAGAAGCAGGCGGGACTACTTTTGATTTTACCATGGTGGATTGGATTCGGGATATTTAAACTGTACCCATTTCTCTCTTCTCTGATCTACAGCTTCCATGATTATAATTTATTTCGTCAGGCGGCATTTGTGGGACTGGAAAATTACATGAAAATTATTCGGGACCCTTTGATGACCAAAGCATTTTGGCAGACCTTCAAATACGCTTTTTTAACGGTTCCGCTGGAACTGGGGTTTGCGTTGTTTATTGCATATATTTTAAATTTCAAAATTCGGGGAGTCAATTTTTTCCGAACTGTTTATTACATTCCCTCAATCCTAGGCGGTTCGGTGTCCATTGCCGTACTGTGGAGATTCTTGTTTAAAACAGAGGGCCTGGTGAATATGATGCTTTCCAAAATAGGGGTAGAACCGTTTAACTGGCTGGGAAATCCTTCCGGAGCCTTTTGGGTCATTGTATTTTTGAAAATCTGGCAGTTTGGTTCTCCCATGGTTATCTTTCTTGCTGCGTTAAAGGGAGTGCCGGCAGATTTATATGAGGCCGCTTCCATTGACGGGGCAGGCAAGTGGAGGCAGTTTTTTCGTATTACGGTTCCTCTGATTACACCGGTTATCTTTTATAACTTTGTAACGCAGCTTTGCAATAAATTCCAGGAATTTAACGGCCCCTTCATCGTGACCCAGGGCGGCCCTCTCCGCTCCACTACATTGGTATCTCTTCTGGTGTATAATCATGCGTTTAAGAGCTATGAGATGGGAATGGCCAGTGCGATTGCCTGGCTGCTGTTCCTGATTATTATGACCTTTACTGCGATTGCATTTATGAGCCAGAGATACTGGGTGTATTATTCAGATGAAGATGGGAGGTAATCGGAATGACAAGAAAAACACGCGGCCAGTTATATACCATATTGCGGTATCTGGTTTTAATGATCGTTGGTTTCTTCATGGTATATCCGCTGATCTGGATGGTTGGCGCTTCCTTTAAGACCAACGGGGAGATATTTTCCGGAGTTGGTTTTATTCCAAAGGCGCCGACGCTGGACGGATACAAAAAAGGGTTCGCTGGATATGAAGGGATGACGCTGCTTTACTTTATGGCGAATACATATAAATTTGTGATTCCTAAGGTAATTGTCACGGTAATCTCCGCTACCATAACGGCATACGGCTTTGCACGTTTTCAATTTACCGGAAAGAAATTTTCCTTTGCAGTGCTTCTTTCCACCTTGTTTCTTCCACAGGTTGTGTTAAATGTACCGCAATATATCCTGTTTGACCAGCTTGGATGGCTGGATTCCTATTTTCCGCTTATCATTCCATCTATGCTGGCAGGCGATACCTATTTTGTTTATATGCAGATCCAGTTTCTGCGCGGAATTCCAAAGGAACTGGAAGAGGCGGCGGAGATTGACGGCTGCGGGATTATGCAAAGGCTCTGGTATGTGATTGTCCCGATGCTGAAGCCATCCATTGTATCCTGCGGGCTGTTCCAATTTATGTGGGCATCCAATGACTTTATGGGACCGTTAATTTATATCAATACGGTTGCAAAATATCCGGTATCCATTTTTTTGCGGATGTCTATGGATGCAGACGTTGGATTTGAATGGAATCGGGTATTGGCCATGTCTTTGATCGCCATGATTCCATCACTGATTGTATTTTTTGCAGCCCAGGATTCCTTTGTAGAAGGAATTGCGGCAGGAGGTGTAAAGGGGTAAAAATGAAATTAATTGACAGTCATGCACATGTGGTACAGTATATAGCCGGTACCGGAGCAGGAGGAGAACTAAGGAGCATTGGCGGTGGGATGGCCAGATATGCGGACGGCCAGGTTGTCCGGATGATTCCGGAGCAATTTCACAGCGATTCCTTTACGCCGGAGCAGCTCCTGGAGGTTATGGACAGCAATGGGGTAGAGCGTGCAGTACTTCTTCAGGGGAATTTTTACGGATTTCAGAATTATTATACCTATCAGGCCATGAAGAAGTATCCGGACCGGTTTGCCGGAGCGGCAGGCTATGACCCCTATTCCTTTCATAAGGATGAAATTCGAAGGCATTTATTTGAGGAATTAGGCTTTCGCATTGAAAAATTCGAGGTAAGTACCGGTTCGGGATTAATGGCGGTTCATCCGGATTTTCGGATTGACAGTGAACGAATGGACGAAGCCTTTTCCTATGCAAATGATCATGGACATGTTGTGGTGATTGATATTGGAAAATGCAAAAGTCCAAGCTGGCAGATTGAGGCGCTGAGAAAAGAGGTGATGCGGTATCCGGATATGAAGTTTGTGGCATGTCACCTGCTTGCTCCTTCAGCAAAGGATGAAGCTTGCCTCACAGAAGCGTTGAAACGGTTAACGTTGCCGAATCTTTGGTTTGACCTTGCAAGCGTGGTGCACAACTGCCGGGAGGCAGAAGATCCGTACCAGCAGGCGCTGCATTATGTTGAACTGGCGGCGCAGATTGTGGGAACGGATAAATTGCTGTTCGGAACCGATATTCCTTCCGTATTAAAGGAAGACAGCTATAAGAACAGTGTTGACTATATTCAGCGTTCCCGCTTGCTGACAAAAGAAGATCAGGAAAAAATATTTTATAAAAATTCCTGTGAAGTATATTTTAAATAAGGAGGCATATATGAAAAAAAGAGGAAACAAAATGATAACCATGATTCTTGCAGGAACATTGACCGCTTCTCTTGCAGGGTGCATGCCCACCGCTAAGACAGATACTCCGGCAGCAGCAGATACGACAACTTCTGTGCAGGGATCAGAAGCAGAGCCGGCACAGGCTGAGGAGATGGAGGTTGATACCACTACGCCGATTACATTAAGAATGAATTGGTGGGGCGGAGACTCCAGGCATCAGGCTACGCTGGAAGCAATAAAAAAATTTCAGGAAAAATATCCGAATATTACAGTAAATCCAGAATATGAAGCCTTTACTGGACATGAGGAAAAAGTAGCGCTTGGAATTAAATCCGGAAATGCGGCAGATGTTATGCAGTTAGATTGGAGCTGGGTTCCCACTTATTCACCGAATGGGGATAATTTTTACGATTTAAACAAGGTATCTTCTATTTTAGATTTAAACAATTATTCCCAGGAGGACAAGGAGGTATTTACGATCAACGGAAAGCTAAATGCCATTCCCATCAGCAAGACAGGGCGGGTTTTCTGCTGGAATCAGACAACCTTTGACCAGATCGGCGTTTCGATTCCTACCACACTGGATGAGCTGCTTGCGGCGGGAAGGGCCTTTGAAGCCTATGATCCGGCTTATTATCCACTGGTAGCAAAGGAATTGGACCGGGCCTTTCTGATGGTGTATTATCTTCAGAGCAAATATGGAAAGGATTGGGTAAAGGATGGTCAGCTTCTGTACAGTCAGGAGGAATTGGCAGAGGGATTTGATTTTCTGCTTGAGCTGGAAGACAATCATGTAATCCCCACATTGGAGAAAATCGCAGGGGACGGCGCCGATTTGATTGATACCAACGCAAACTGGATTGACGGTCATTACGCAGGTATTTTTCTGTATGACACTTCCGTTGTGAAGCATGCCCAGGCCGTGGAAAACGGGGAATTCATAATCGGAGAGTATGTCAAAATGGGCGATTATCACGGCGGCTTTATCAAGGTAAATCAGGCATTTGGAATAAGCGCCACCACAGAGCACCCTGCGGAAGCGGCCGCATTGATCCAGTTTTTGGTAGCAGAAAAAGAGGGAGTGGAAACCCTGGGAGATACCAGAGGCGTGCCGGCTAATAAAGAAGGGCTGAGTATGCTGGATTTAAGCGGAAGCCAGGTTGCGGAGGCGAACGAAAAAGCGGTTGCATGGAGTACATTCCAGATGGACCCCACCTTTGAAAGAAGTTCGTTTACAGGAGCGGATGGAAGCTTTTATAATGCGCTGCAGTTATCCAGCTATGGAGAAAGCAGCTCTATGGCTTGCGCCCAGATGGTGATAGACGGAGTTGCAGAAGAACTTTCCAGATAATCGCTTGGGCGTGATCAGGCAGAAGCTGCATAAAAGTCAGAATGAAACAATGACCAAGAAAGGCATTCCTCCATTCATGCTGAATTGGAGAATGCCTTTTCTGCAGCTGTTTTATCTGGATAATAGGCTGAATTTAGTGATTTACTTTCTGCACAAAATAGGATTGGAATACGTTGTTCAGCAGCCGAGTCAGATCGTTTACCGGCGGCGGAAGACGGCGTCCTGGATGGCGGGCGAGAATCAGATAGTAATTTTGCACCTGGGGAAAGGCTGCACAGCGGGCCCGGGCATCTGAGGAAAGAAGATCCATGGGCATAATGGTGTCTGCTCCTCCTGTTTGGGATAGAAGCTGAAGGATAGGTTCCTGTGCTTCACAGACAATCCGGGTAGGGCATACAGCAGTTTCTGATAAAAGCCGGTTCTGTTCTGCACGAAGATCACTTCTGACGGAAGCCAGTGCGATGGAGCGGGGAAGGACATGAGGCTGAGGGGAATGCGGCAGAGAAAAAATCCCCTGTGCGGGATCAGCTCCGAAGCAATATACTAACTGGCTTTCTGCCAGAATCCTGCAATCCAGTATGGGATGTTCTTCTTTACAGGAAAAGAAAAGTCCCAGATCCACAGAAGCATTTAGTAATGCTTCCTGGGTTTCCTGGCGGCTGCTTTCTGTGATATGGAGAGCAACATTGGGGTGAAGGCTGGAAAAAGCTGGTTCTACCTGCTCCCGCAGAATATCCGTCAGGCTGAGATCACACTGCAGATGGATGCCGCCGGCATGGCCGGTGCGGTAGGAATGAATATACTGTGACATTTCTGATTCGATTTTCAGCATATTTCGGGCGAAATTGACAAAAATTTTTCCGCCGTTGGTAGGCTGCAGCCGGTTATGCACCCGGGTAAACAGCTTCGTACAGAGCATGCTTTCTACATGATGCAGATGGCGGGAGAGAGCCGGCTGTGTCAGGTAAAATTTTTCGGCGGCCCGGGTCAGACTTTTTTCATCTACAATGGCAATGATATACTGCAGCTGCTGGGTGTTCAGGTTTAGTTCCGGAGTCGGCTGAATGGGGCGTGGGATGGCGCGGTATTCCTTTTTTTGCTCTGGTTCTCCCTCTGCCGTTCGAAGCAGCGAATCTGCTTCCGCGGAAGGAATTGGCTGATAACGCGGATCAGACAATCGTTCCCGGATCAGCAGCCCTGCCAGATAGCGTTCCGGCTCTGTCAGGGTATGCCCCAGAGGATAGCGGATGTGAAGGGTCTGGCGGATCGGCGGTTCCAACGGCCGGTACACCAGCTCACTGCAGGGAAATACGTGCGCCTGGGAAACCAGACCAGCTCCAACTGCCTGATGGAGCATAGAATCCACCAGAATCACATCGCTGGATTCAAAGGCTACTACCGGATGGAAGCCGGCCTTTTGAAATAATTCCTCTGCCAGGATCCGGATGCTGTGCCTGGGGCCCTGCAAAACGAAAGGAGTATCCCGAAGATCCTGAAGGCGAATCCGCTCTTTTTGGGCCATAGGGTGAGATACCGGCAGGGAAACCAGAAGCTCCTCGCAGGCAATAGGAAGATCCGTAACCTTTTCAGAGGTTTTCCCGGCCCCTATGGCGATATCCACCTGGCCGTGAAGAATGGCGCCTGGCTGATCGCTGGCATAGATCTCGCTTAAGCTCAGGGCAATATTTGGATATCGCTGAGAAAACTGGTTATAAATACGGCTGTAGATAATGGCTCCCCGGTTTGGGGCGGTTGCCAGCCGGATCCGTGTGCGGTTGGTATCGGTTACGTTCCGCAGCGTTTGCAGGAGACGGGTCTGTTCATCCAGAATTTTCTGGGCACATTCAATCACATAACGGCCAACGGCGGTGGGGGTTAGCTGGCGGTGGTGGCGAAGGAAAATGAGAAATCCCAGGGAATCTTCATAATCTGTGAGAAATTTACTCAATGCCGGCTGGGAGATCCCCAGGATTTTAGCTGCCTGGGACAGGCTTCCCTGATCGGAAATCGTGACGAGATAGTAAAGCTGGCGTGTAATCATGGCAGAGGCTCCCTTCTGAAGCGGATATAAAACGGATTTTAATTTTCATTGTATCAGTAAATAAAAATTTTTTCAAATACCTTTACAGTTACTAATAAGCAACTTAAGTCAAGAATGGAGAGTCAAGGACTTTATGAATAAAGCAAAATTAAAAGAAACGATTCTGAAACAAATTGAGCACCCTTTGATACCAGCTTGTGTGTATTCTGTCTTAGAATTCGGCGTGATTCCTGACAGCGAAGGGATTCAGACCGGGCCGCTGCAGGCGGCAATCGATCTGGTAGGCAGCAAAGGCGGCGGAAAACTGGTGCTTCCGGCAGGACGGTATCGTACCGGAGCGCTGCGGCTGAGAAGCCGGGTGGAGCTGCATCTGGAAAGCCGGGATACGGTGCTATCCTTTGTCAGCGAGGATCCCCGGCTCCATTATCCAGTGGTTTTTTCTCATTGGGAGGGGACGCCCTGCTATAACTTCAGCCCTTTGATTTATGCCTATGAAGAGACTGATATTGCAGTAACCGGAGAGGGAACCTTAGACGGCGGGGCGGATCAGGATCATTGGTGGAACTGGCATCATCAGGTGGAAAATGCCTGGTCCGCCGACAAGCCGGATCTGCAGCAGAAGGACCGGAAAGCGCTCCGATGGATGAATATGGAAGGCGTTCCGGTAGAAAAACGGGTATTCGGACCAGGGCATTATCTGCGTCCCAATTTTGTTCAGCCCATCCGATGTGAGCGTCTTCTGCTTCAGGGCTTTACCTTAAAAAACAGTCCGATGTGGCAGTTAAACCCAGTAATGTGTAAAAGCCTTACCGTGGACGGCGTCACCATGTCCAGTCACGGAGCCAACAACGATGGCTGTGATCCGGAAAGCTGCAGCGGCGTACATATCTGTAACTGCCGGTTTGATACGGGAGATGACTGTATCAGCCTGAAATCCGGCCGTGACCGGGACGGAAGGCTTGCCAATATTCCCTGTGAGGATGTGCTGATCGAGCAGAATGAGTTTGCGGACGGACACGGGGGAATTGCCTTAGGAAGCGAGATGAGCGGGGGGATCCGCCGGGTGCTTGCCATGAACAACCGTTTCAGCAGCCCCAACCTGACCTATGCCCTCCGCCTGAAAACCAATGCACGGCGGGGCGGCAAGGTGGAAGATATTATTTTGGCAGACAGTGTGATGGAGCATGTCCACGGGGCGGCCGTTCATGGAACAATGCTGTATGAGGATGGAAGAAACGGCAGCGACCTGCCTGTGTTCCGCAATATTACCATAGAAAATATCACGGCTCACGGAGGCGATTACGGAATCTTTTTAGAAGCCTTTGAGGAGGTTCCTATCACTGGCCTGGTTCTGAAAAATATCCGGATCGATGGCGTCAGCAAGCTGATGCGGAGCATGAATTGGAAGGATCCGGTTATTGAACAGGTCACGATCAATGGAAAAAGCATTCCCCGCCCCGGCTGTGTCCGGATCCTGGGAGTGCCAAGGGAAGGCTGCGAAGTGGAGGCTTCCGCTCAGATCTGCGGTGAGCCGTCTGCATGTACCTTCCGATGGCAGTTTGCTGAGGATCGGGAGAATTGGAAGGAAGGCGGAGAAGGCGGCAGCTTCCGGATCCCGGAAGGGGCAGCATTTCTTCGGGTAACTGCAGCAGACCTGGCTGGAAATGAAGAGAACAGTATCCGCTATCGTGTGCTGGCGCAGCCTGGAACGCAGAACGGATCCGAGCAGGCAGCAAAGAGCACTACGGAACGCCTGCGCCTGATCTGCCGGGGCATGCTGGATGAGCTGGACGAAACGC
This sequence comes from Lachnospiraceae bacterium, assembly GCA_030537215.1. GTDB lineage: Bacteria > Bacillota > Clostridia > Lachnospirales > Lachnospiraceae > Caccovicinus. The sequence goes on along the minus strand of JAUNOF010000012.1, from coordinate 16,337 downwards.
CAGATGAACTGGAAATTACCAGGGAGCAGCTTGCGCGTATGATGCTGCCGCTGGCAGATCCGGCAAGGCTGTGCCCGGAAGGCTGTGGTGCGGATCATGGGGAAGATTTCCGGGAAAACAGCAGTACAGGCAATATGGATGCAAATGAGGAAGGCTCCAGTCAGGAGGGCAGACAGGCTCTGGGGATTGCGGTTGGAAATGGTTTTCTGGCTTTTCAGTCAGGCAGACTTCTTCCGGAGGGACATGTGACCCGTCAGGAGATGGCTACTGTAGCCATGCAGGCCTGCGGTGTTAATTACCGGAATGCATCCAGCACCATGCCGGTGTGCCGGGATGCGGCGCTTGTAAGCAATAATTATGGAACTAATGTGGCCCGCGCCCTTTACTTTGGCTTTATGGAGCTGGAATCGGACGGATGCTTTGTCCCAAACCGCTTTGTCACCATGGGAGAGGCAGTTCAGATCCTGAACCGGGTGGCCGACTTTGCTGGTATTTGAGTGCAGAAAGCGGAATTAAATGATGACAAAGGAGGAGGAACCTCAATGTGGTTAGAGTACTTTTCTCAATATCTGGAAACTGCCTTTCCTCGTTTTCTTCAGGAAAAGGCATGGAATTATAAGGATGACCTGTGTGTGATCGGTGCAGCTGACCTGGCCGATGCCACAGGGGATGAGAGGTGGAACCGCTATATTACGGACAATGGCAGCTGGTTGATGTCAGAAGACGGAACCGTTGCCAACTGGAAGGAACATGAAAATAATATTGACAAGGTCAGCTTCGGCAAATCCCTGGGGATTCTGCGGGACCTGACCGGGGATGGGCGGTATGGGAAAGGGGTTATGAAGGCGTATGCCTTTTTCGACACATATCCGCGGACAAAAACTGGGAATTTCTGGCATAAGGATATTTACCCCAATCAGATTTGGCTGGATGGGCTTTATATGGCAATGCCTTTTTATGCAAAGTGTCTGGCGGAAACCGGGGATGACCGGTGGGATGATATCATGGATCAGTTTCAAAGTGCCCACCATCTGTTATGGGATGAAAGGAAAGGGCTGTATGTCCATGGCTGCGATGTGAGCTGCAAGGCGGATTGGGCCGATCCGGCAACCGGCCGCAGCCAGTCAGTTTGGCTCCGGGCGGAAGGATGGTATCTGATGGCGCTGGCAGATGTGTATGAGCTGGCAGAGGGACGTACAGGCCGGGCTGGGGAACTGGCAGCTCTTTTGAAAAACGGACTGGATGGAATCCTATCCTATCAGGATCCGGCTACCCATATGTTTTTCCAGGTGGTGGATGAGCCGGAGCTTGCTGGAAATTATCCGGAAACCTCCGGAAGCGCCATGATCGCCTACGCCTTGATGAAAGGAACGCGTCTTGGAATCCTGGATCAGTCTTATGGTGAGCGGGGAAGCCAGGTTCTGGATGGAATCCGTGATACCTGCCTGAAAGAGGAGGCAGACGGCTGGCATCTTTATGGGATCTGCGCCAGCGCCGGATTGGGAGCTGGTCCTGACCCCCACAATCGAAAGGACCGCACTGGCAAGCCGGAATATTATGTCAGTGAAGCACAGATGAGGGATAACCAGCACGGCGCCGCCGCCTGTATGATGGCGGTCAGTGAGCAGCTGCGCAGAAAAAAATAGCGATTTTTTCCAGTGCCTTCCATCATAATTTCAGTCAGGCTGGATATCCTATGAACAGTGAAAAGCCGAATGTCTGCTGCTAAGCAGATGAGGCGCTGCGAAAAGGCGAAGAAAGGAAGAAGGAAAGATGCAGAAGGGAAAAGCGAGTATCGCGTTTGAACACCCGCCATATATTCGGGCAGCGGCCTCCATTGCCGGAAAAAAGGAAGGAGAAGGGCCGTTAGGAGCGCTGTTTGATATTGTAGAACAGGATGATATGCTGGGTCAGAAAAACTGGGAGGCGGCTGAAAGCGCCCTTCAGAAAAAGGCGGCTGAGCTTGCTATTCAAAAGGCAGGGCTTACGCCGGCGGATATCCGATATCTGTTTGCCGGCGATTTGCTGGGACAGCTGATTGCTACCTCCTACGGCTTGATGGAGTTGGAGGTGCCTCTGTTTGGTCTTTATGGCGCCTGCTCCACCATGGGAGAGGCCATCAGCCTGGCAGCCATGACAGTAGAGGCAGGGCATGGGGACCGCTGCCTGGCCCTGGCGTCCAGCCATTTCGCTACGGCAGAGAAGCAGTTCCGCTTCCCCTTAGGATATGGAAACCAAAGGGCGTATGCGGCTACCTGGACCACCACAGGTTCTGGTGCTGTTGTAATCGAAAGCAGTGATATAGCACAAGATGCAGGCGGCCCTCTGGCTAAAATCTCCGGCATTACCACAGGAAAGGTGGTGGATTTCGGCCTGAAGGATTCCACCAATATGGGCGCGGCCATGGCTCCGGCGGCCTTTCACACCATCTTGCAGCATTTCCAGGACTTTGACCGGGATGAGAACGCTTATGATAAGATCATTACCGGCGATCTGGGAACTATAGGACAGACGATCCTGCTGGATCTGATGGCGAAAAAGGGATATGAGCTGTACGGAACCCATATGGACTGCGGAATCCAGCTGTTTGACAGCGAAACTCAGGATACCCATGCAGGCGGGAGCGGGTGCGGATGCTCCGCCATCACCCTCTGCGCTTATATCCTTCCGAGGATTCAGGACGGAACCTGGAAAAAAGTTCTTTTCGTTCCCACTGGAGCGCTGCATTCCACTGTCAGCTACAACGAAGGACAGAGTGTTCCGGGAATTGCCCATGGGGTGGTACTGGAACATATTGGAAAAGAATAAAAAGAGACAGGCAAAACAATAAGAGGAAACAAAAAGCAGAACAGAAAATGAAACCAGCATAAGGAGATAAAATAAGCATGGATTATGTAAGAGCATTTCTTGTAGGCGGCCTGATCTGCGCCGCCGCCCAGATTCTTCTGGACCGGACAAAGATGATGCCGGGGCGGGTAATGGTTTCCCTGGTGGTGGCAGGATGTATTCTTGGTGCATTGGGCATTTACCAGCCATTTTTAGAGTGGGCCGGAGCCGGAGCGGCCGTACCGCTGCTGGGATTTGGAAATACCTTGTGGAAGGGGGTAAAGGAAGGCATCGGAAGCGATGGATTTCTGGGAATCTTCAAAGGCGGGCTGACTGCCAGCTCCGCCGGAATCGCGGCAGCACTGGTGTTTGGCTATCTTGGGTCGCTGATCTTTAAGCCGAAGATGAAAGCATGAGAAACCGTATAGAAAAAAGGCATCCGATTATTTCGACATAAATGAGATCGGATGCCTTTTTCTATGAGAGTGTTTAGAAAGCAATTTAACTATAAACCTTGGAGTAAGTCCAAGGTCAACCGGAAAATTCTATCGTTTTTCTTAAGGGGAAAAAGAAAAAATTAAAGAAATTTACGTTGTTTTACGGTCTCCTTACTTCCCTTGACCTTGGACTTAGTCTATGGTTTACTGTTAGTGGCAGGTCAGGAAAACGTACCTGACACAGCCCGAGATCAGAGAAAACGCGGGTTTAAAATCGAGCAGAACGAAAATGCCCGGCGGGCATCTGCGGATTCCCGAAACAATGGGCAGACAGATGAAAGGAGATTTTTATTATGAGCATCAAAACAAGAAAGCTGCCTCAGATTTTAACAGCGGCAGCAATTATGGCAGCAGTATCTGCAATTCCAGCCTTCGCAGCCAGCGGATGGAGCCAGGAGGACGGCCAGTGGGTCTATCTGGATAAGAATGGGGATAGGATGACGGAGGTATGGAAAAAGAACGCCAGCGGTACTCACTGGTTCTACCTGGATGAGGATGGATATATGGCTGTGGATCAGCTGATTGAGGATGATGAAAATTATTATTATGTCAATGAAGATGGCGCCATGGTAAAGAACGAATGGCGAAAGCTGGAAGACAACAGCGACGATGAAGCTTATACCGACGGAACCTGCTGGTATTACTTTGGAAGCAACGGAAAAGCAACAAAGAATACCACCGGAAAGGCCAAGCTGACCACCATCAACGGCAAGAAATACGCATTCAGCGATGAAGGAAGAATGCTGTACGGATGGGTTAATGAAGAAGGCGCCATGGTGACAGAGGAGTCCGATTGGGAGAGCGGTGTGTTCTACTGCGGCGAAGAGGATGACGGCGTGGCAGCAGTTAACCAGTGGAAGCAGATTGATGTAGATGACCCGGACGGTGATGATGATGCGGACGGTAGCTATTGGTTCTACTTCAGTTCAAACGGTAAGAAGTATGCTGATGTAACGAAAAAAATCAACGGAAGAAATTACCAGTTCGATGAGCGGGGCGTTGCGCAGTTTAAGTGGTACACCACTGCTTCATCCTCCACGGCATCTTCCAGTGATTACAAGTATTACAACGATCCGGAGCAGTGCTGGAGAGCAGACGGCTGGTTCTACACCGTTCCTACTGAGGCAGTGGATCCGGAAGCATACAATGATGACGAGGCATTCTGGTTCTATGCCGATAAGAGCGGAAATCTTGCCGTAAGCCAGATCAAGACCATCAATAATTATAAGTATGGTTTCAATGAAAAGGGCGAGATGTTAGAGGGCCTGTATGCATTGACCTTTGATGAGGACCGAAAGATCGAGACCTACCGTAAGATCGAGAACATTGATGAGATGCCGGATGAAGATGAGGACTGCGCAGTTTACTACTTCGGCAACACTCCAAAGGACGGCGTAATGGCGACCAAGAAAAATGTTAAGGTTGAGCTGGATGACGATACATATGACTTCGGTTTCCGCTCCAATGGTGAAGCTATCAATGGAATTTCCGATAATGCGATTTATATCATGGGCCGGAAGATGAAGGCTGATTCCGATATGAAGTATCAGGAGGTAACTTTCGGAGGAGAAACTTACCTGGTAAATACCTCCGGAACCATTCAGAAAAAGAAAACAAATGTAAAAGATTCTGATGAAACCTATTACTGCACCGATGCAAAGGGAATTGTGACCTATAAGGGAAGCGAGAAGCAATAACCAGAATCTGACCATAATGGAAGCTGCACAGCACCGAAATCTGATTCATAAGGTTTCGGTGCTGCTTCCGGGTTAAAAAACAGCAGGCAGAAGGGCAAATGCATGATTTTCCCTGCAGGAAAAAGTCCAAATAACGGAGAAGTAAAACGTGCAGCAAGTAAGAAGTACAAGAAATAAGAAGAGGGGGATTATATGGGACGGGAATATACCATTGGAGAAGTTGCGGAGCTTTTGCAGATCAGTCGGGATGCTCTGCGGTTTTACGAAAGAAAGGGGCTGATCGTGCCGATCAAGAAAAAGAATGGTTATCGGTATTATTCCGATGAGCATATCAGCAGTCTGCTGGATATCCTGTTCCTTCGAAAGATCCAGTGCAGCCTTCAGGACATCCAGACTATGTTTCAGGACGGCACAGCGGAACATCTTCATGAATTTTTTGAACTTCGGATCAAAGAAGAAGAGGAACGGATTCGGATGCACCAGAAGCTTCTTCGCCAGCTGATGGTCAGCCGGCACAACAATGAAAAGATGATAAAGAATGCAAATCAATATTCCGTCCGGCCCATTCCAAGAACCTACATGTTTTCTGAGATTCTGGATGATATGGATCAGCTTCGGGAAATGTGGTTTCAGCTTGTAAAGAAAATGCCGGGTTTAGAGCACAGCTATCTTCACCAGCAGTTGATTCCCCAAGGCAGCCAGTCCTATGAGAAACGATATTATCTGGTGCTGGAGGAGTTTGCCGTTAAGAAGCTTAAGCTGGAGGAGAAAGCGAAAGGGCTGCCGTCCTTTCAATATGACTGCTGTGTCTATACCGTATATGAATCAAAAAGCATATTGCCGGACCAGCAGACCATTGATAATATGCGAAAATGGGCAGGCCAGCAGGGGATTGTGTTAACAGGAGAAATTCATTCCCATTATCTTTGGAATTACTTAAATGATGGGAAATTGGAGAAATCCTGTGTGGAATTGTATATGCCGGTGAAACAGTAGGTTAGGATGGCATCACAAACCCTTTGAAGATAATTTAAAAATGAACGTGCATAATAGTCCGGGAGATAAGAAATCACATCTCCCGGGCTTTTACATGGTTCCGATACATGAAAAATATGATTCCGACAGCGTTGATATTGTTACCATAAGGGGGTATACTATTGATATAAAGGAGTTGGATTCAAAAATGGCAGAAAAAGATAAAATTTTGGAAGCATGGATCATGGTGGAGCATTTATCGGAGGGAGACATCAGCGTCAAAGACAAGTCTATTCTCACTCTGGATCATTTGCAGGGGCAGGACTTCTATTCCATGTTTCGTCATGAAATAGAAAAAAAGAAATTGAAATCAGGGCAAAAAGGCGGAATTGTTATATATTTTGATATCTTCGGTTTTCAGGAAGTGGTGTCCATTCTGCGGGAGCAATTCCAATTGGAACCTACGGACGAGGAGCTTCGTATTGGGAGTAAGTTCAGCTTTGTACTGTATTTTGACAAGAATTTAAATCTTATGCAGGATATGTCATTTTTTACAGAAAGCGCATACATACGGTATTACAAAAAAATTCCCCAAAAGAAGGAGTTCCGAGAGTTTGAGGAGGCTTTTAAAAAGCAGATTTTCCAGGACTTCGATGAGACATCACAGGACCCGGAGAAGTTTAATGCAGCGATGCAAAAGGTAATGTACCGATACGGGACTAATGTAAAATATTGCCGCATGCAGATTTTGAAAAATATAGAGACAGAAGCGACGAATCTGCATTCCTTTTTTATTGATGACTTGGAACAAGCAAAGCAAATCGACACAGTAAATCTGAACGCCTATTTGTATGGAAATGAACAGGAGGGAATCAACCTTGACAGCAAAAAAGATTCTGTAAATTTCCATCCAGATGCGTTTGAACAGATTCTGCGGCCGGAGAATTATCCTCTTGGAAGATTTCCCAGTAATACAACGTATGCGCTTTCTCTGATGCAGCAGGTTGCGGTGAACGTATCCATCGGTTTTGACAGCAATCAGATGCGAAGTGTTAACGGACCTCCGGGAACCGGAAAAACCACGCTTTTGAAAGACATTTTTGCTCAGTTAGTTGTACAGCAGGCGTATGATATCGCAATGCTTTCAGATCGTTTCATCAGTGGAACGGAAAAAACCATTTATTTTGATCACGCATCGATAGGAGAAATTCCGGCGCATATTACTGAAAATAATATCGTGGTTGCAAGTTCGAATAATGGTGCGGTTCAAAATATTGTAAATGAACTTCCGTTGAGCAAGGAAATTGATCAAGCCCTGATCCAGGAACTTAAGCAGGCGGATTATTTCCGCGAGATATCGAATAAAAAGGTATCATCAGAGTGGAGAGAAGATGAAAACGGGAGAATGCAAGAAGAACTGGTGAGCGAAGCCGGCCAGGGAGAAGACAAATACTGGGGAGTGTTTTCTCTTGAAGGCGGCAAAGCGGACAATATGACCAATATTCTCACGAATATAAAACATGTTCATAAGTATCTGGAAGAAGAATATCTGCCGGATCAAGATGTATACAAACAGTTTTTGAAACAGTATGAAACAGTAAAAGGAATTCGAACAAACACGCAGATATTTGCAGGCAACGTCCAAGCTCATCAGGATTGGGTCCGAAAGCTGGAACAGGCTCGTATCTCCTATCAGAAAGAACTTGAACAAAGAGAAAAAGAGCTGCAGGCAGAACTTCAGAAACTTGAGAAAACCAAGGAGGAATGCAGCCTGCAATTGGAACCGCTGCATTTCCGATTGGAAGCAGCACAAAAAAGAACGGAGAATGCAAAAAAGAGCAGAACCAGCCTGGAGCTGTGCCTTCAGGTATATATGGAGCAAAAACCAGGTTTCTTTGCAAAAAAGAAGGAAAAAGAAGAATATAGGATCAGAATAAATGGGATTGCGGATCAGTTGGTGAAATTGAAAGACGAAGATATGGAATGCCGCATGCAGGAGGAAGAGATCCATCACGATATCCGGATGTATCAGATGAAGCTGAATCAAAGTGCGGAAAAACAGGCGGAGCTGCAGAAGAACTTTGCCGTTTGGAAGACTGCAGAAGAAGGCAAGGTTTTAAGGCTGGAGAAAAAAGTTCATAAATATGAAAAAATCAGAAAGGGCAGCGGGGCAGAACCACTGGATATGAATCAGGAGTATGATGAGCTGCAGTTGTCCAATCCGTGGTTTGACGAATCCTATCGGATCGCACAATCAAAATTGTTTATTTCGGCGCTGCGTGTTCGGAAACAATTTCTTTATGAAAACAGAAAAAATATAAAGGCGGCAGCAATTATTTGGGGCCAGCAGGAGAAATATTTGGATCAAAAGCCTGTGATCGAGGCGGCATGGAACTGGATCAATATGACGATTCCGGTAATCAGCTCAACGTTTGCCAGCTTTTCTCGTATGTGCAAAAATCTGAAGATGGAAGCATTGGGGCATCTTTTTATCGATGAGGCGGGACAGGCGCTGCCGCAGGCGGCCGTTGGCGCTATCTATCGGAGCAGACACGTAATGGCAGTGGGTGATCCTTCGCAGATTAAACCAGTTCTTACGCTGGATTCTAATGTTTTGCGTATGCTGGGCCGACATTTTGGAGTGACGGAAAAATATTTATCTGCATCGGCTTCCGTACAAACCTTAGTGGATGCAGCCAGCCGGTACGGCTTTTATCGAAGGCCGGACAGATCTGAAGATTCCTGGATCGGTATTCCGCTTTGGGTGCACAGAAGATGTCAGTATCCCATGTTTACGATTTCCAACGTAATTTCCTATGACGGATTGATGGTGCAGGGATTGAAGAAGAATGGAAAAACAGGGTGGTTTGACATTGGAGGAAATGCAAATAATAAATATGTAGAAGCACAGGGAGAATTCCTTCTGCAGAAAATCAGGGATATGATGGATCAGAATCCTAAAATCGCAGATAAAAAAGAAAAAGATGTGATTTATGTGATTACGCCGTTTTCCAATGTGGCATATCAGCTTTCACAGAAATTGCGGAACATCCACTTTACCAGATATGATGACCAAGGTAAACCGACTAATGTAGGTACTGTCCATACATTTCAGGGAAAAGAAGCGCCAATTGTATTTTTCGTACTTGGAGCCGATCAGCAGAGCAGCGGTGCGGCGCGCTGGGCAGTGAGCGAACCGAATATGATGAACGTTGCAGCTACACGTGCCAAAAAGGAGTTTTACATTATCGGTGATAAAAAATTGTATCTCGGACTTGGCTGTGATGTGGCTGCAGATACGGACCGGGTTATCAGACAGTACAAAAAGCAGTTTCCGGATCTGGTAGAGGATAATGTGAATCTGGTTGAAAAAGCCGAGACTTTACACACGCTTATTCCAAAAGCAGATTACAGGCGCGTTACAGGAGCAATCAAATACGTGGGAAGAGGAACAAAATGTTGTTATGCCTATGTTGCCGGTGATGACGGAAAAGAATATTCCATCACTGAGAGCATTTATTCTGTAACGAATCATGCAAAAGAGGTGATACAAAAGGGAAATAGAATCTCTTTTGTTCCGGAAGAAGGGAAAAAGAAAAACCTTGCAACAGATGTGAAGCTGGATACCTAAAGTAAAGATTATGATCCGTAATATTATGCTGGCTTTCGCGGAGTTTGAGCGGGACATGATCGTTGAGCGGACGCAGGAAGGAAAGGCCATAGCAAGGCAGAAGTCGGATTTCAGAGAAGGCAAGTTAACTTTAATCCGAGCAAGAAAAAGAAAATCTGCTGTACTCAAATAGCTCCAATTATGGTATACTATCCTTATAGCCAAAATAAGGGAAATCAGAGTACAGAAAGTGAGGTGCAGTTATGCCGTTACCACAGGAAAGAACATATACAATAGAAGATATCTATGCATTGCCGGAAGGAACGAGAGCAGAACTGATTGACGGGAAGATTTACTATATGGCTCCACCAACGGCCACACACCAGCGTATCTTGAACTATTTAAATACGGAAATCAATCTATACATCAGAAACAATAATGGAGAGTGCGAAGTATTTCCGGCTCCATTCGCTGTACATCTTTTCAAAGATGACGAGAAATATCTTGAACCTGATATTTCAGTCATTTGTGAGAGAAATAAAATCAATGATAAAGGATGCTATGGAGCGCCGGATTGGGTGATTGAGATTGTATCTCCGGCCAGCAGACAAATGGACTATGGAACAAAGCAGGCATTATACCTTGCCGCAGGAGTAAAGGAATACTGGATTGTTGATCCGATGCGAAAGAATGTTATGGTATATTGTGCTTCTGAGGACTGGGTACCTACCTTGTATCGCTTCACGGACAAGATTAGAGTGGGAATCTATGATGATCTGGAAATTGATTTTACGGAAATGGAAAAGAGTATAAAAATGTAAATCAAAAAAGCCTTGAAAATCAAGGCTTTCAGACAGCAGATGACGGGAATCGAACCCGCCTCCCCAGCTTGGGAAGCTGGTGTTCTACCGATGAACTACATCTGCAAGGCACTTTTTTATTATATCACAACTTCCAAATAATGCAAGCCCTTAATCAAATAAAATCACTATAAAAATTTTGAAAATTTAAAAACCTCACAGAGAGGACTGGGGAGCGTCTGTGATCAGATGCCTCCCCAGTTCTTTCTAGCCACCTATATTACTTGTGCAGAACCTTCCAATTTCCTGCATCATCATAATTTTTATGGATTCCATCGTCTTCATACAGTTCATATTCAGCACCTGTAAATCCGATCAGTTCCATATGCTCCGTATCCAGGGCAGCCACATGCTCTGCAGGAGCGGCTAATGGAATACATTTTTGATCACGGATAAACAGCGGAACCTCATTCAGTGCAATTTCCACGTAATGATGTCCAGATTCCAGAAGCTTCTCGGATAATGTGCCGTCCGGCATAAATTTAATAAACTTCATCCGCTCCGGCAGATATACATAGCGTCCCCGGGCATTCTGGGTATAGACTGGAGCAATCATAATTTCATTGCCGATCATCACCTGATCCTCTACCTGGCATGCCATAGAATCCTCTGGATAGACGAATGCTAAAGGCTTTGCGTACAGATCATCCTGCAATGCAGCCTTCATGTACTCGCTGTAGAGATAAGGAATCAAGCGGTACCGGACCTGGATCAGATGTCGGAAATCCTCTACCTGTTCAAACTGGTAGCATTCCTGCTCACGGGTTCCGATAGCGGAATGATTCCGCATCAGTGGGGTAAAGATGCCCAGCGCCAGCCATCTCAGCAGCAGATCCCTGGTGGCATCAGCGCCGAAGCCGCCTAAGTCAGCTCCGGTGTACAGGAAGCCGCACATATTCAGGGAGGGCAGCATCTTTAAATTCAGAAGGATATGAGACCACCAGGATTTATTGTCTCCGGTCCAGATGCCGCCGTAGCGGTGCATTCCAATGTAGGAGGAGCGGGAGAACATAAGGAAGCGTTTGTCCGGGTCGATCTGCTCAAACGCCTCCCCGGCTGCCCGTGTCATGTTGTAGCCAAACAGGTTGTGGACCTTATCATGGCGAACCTTCTGTCCATTTACCTGATGGTAGAAGGAGGCGTAGTCAGCCGGGCGGTTTGCAAGCTCATGAAGGAAGCGCTGAACCTGATCAATGGTGACAGCGTTGCCTGGCGTTTCATCGCAGCCATTATTTTTCTGACCAGCCAGATAGCGCTTCATCAATTCCCCAGCCTCCTCAAGTCCTTCCTTTGAATAGAAGATTGCTGGTTCGTTCATATCATTCCAAAAGCCTTCGATGCCCTGGTCGGTGAGGAAGCGGTAGTGGGAGCCGAACCAGGCACGTGCGTCTGGATTCAGCATATCCGGAAAATGGGTGTCGCCAGGCCACACAGCAGCTACAAAATCGGTTCCATCAGCCCGCTTGCAGAAATAGTTGTTTGCCACACCTTCTTCGTAGACCGGATAACCAGGCTCTACCTTTACGCCGGCATCAATAATCGGGATCAGGCGGATCTCCTGGTCCTTCATCTCCTGAACGAATTCCGGGAAATCCCGGAAGTTTTCTTCGTTGACTGTAAAGTCCTTGTAATCCTGCATGTAGTCAATGTCCATATAGATCATATCGATGGGGATATGATGATCCCGGTATCCGGCAGCCACCTTGCGGAAATCTTCTTTTGTGGTATAGCCCCAGCGGCTCTGACCGAAGCCGAAGGCGAATTTTGGCGGAATGTAGCTTCTGCCGATCAGCTTCCGGAATTGTCTGGTGATCTCATAGGGGCTGCCGCCGTCGATCACATACAGATACAGGTCAGCATTGTCGCAGCAGATGGTAAGGGTATCCATTTTCGTATAGCCGATATCAAAGGTCAGTTTGGACGGATAATCCACAAAAAGTCCGAAGCTCTGCTTTCCGGCTACGATAATAAAATTGTGGGCGCCGTACAGAGAGCGCTTGTCCTCTGTGTGATCCGGGTCGTCGGTGCAGTTGCTGATATAGCAGTAGCCTCTTTTATTCAGTCCCCGATTGGCCTCTCCCAGACCATATATGATAGTATCCTCCTCCATGGTGAGGGTATAGCAAAAGCCGGATTCCAGGTTTATGCTTCCGTAAGCAGGCGTGCCGGCTGCAGCCGGAAGACTGGCTGTGACAGCCTCGGTTTCAAATGGTGTTCCAAATACATATTTTTGAATCATTGCAGATAACCTCCGTTTCAAACTGTTTTTATAACTGTGCAGCAGGCCGGCGCAAGCGACCTGCATTTTCTTTTTTATATTGCTCTGAATGATATAATATACACTTTTTCTTGTAATTTCTTGCAGTATTTTCTATAATAAATAACATAATATTGACTTAGTGCTTTTATTTTTGTTGGAGCAAAGGAGAGAAACGCATGTATCCGGATTTGGAATTAAAGGAAAAGGTGGTCCACGGCACCACAAAGAATCCGATTACAGCCCTTCATTTTACAGCAGGGCCGGGAACGCCGTACCCGGAATACTTTTTTGTGGGACGGCACTGGCATCCTTATGTGGAGATTCTTCTTATTAAAAAAGGAAGCTATTTATTTGAGATCAATTTGGAAAATCATGTGCTGAAGGAGGGGGATATCTGCATCCTGAACAGTGAGGAGCTTCATCAGATTACTGGACAGAGCCGGGAGGCTGCCCATGAGGTGCTGCTGTTTGATCCTCAGATCCTGGGCTTTTCCTATCAGGATGAATGGCAGGAGCAGGAGATCGAACCATTTTTGAGTCACAGGGCGGTTCTGAAAAATTTTCTTCGGCCAAAGGAGCCAGGATACCAGGAGATCCGACAACTGCTTGAGCAGGTGATGGAAGCGGCAGATGGGGTGAATCAGAGCAGAAGAAGGGAGCTGGAAGAAGGCAGGAAGGAGGAGCATCGCAGCGGCCAATATATCCGCTGCAAGCTTCTGCTGCTGGACTTATTTTACCGAATGACAGACAAGGGGCTTCTTCTTCCCAAAGATGCTCTGCACTCTGCATCAGATATGTGGAAGATCAGCCGTTATAAAACCATCATTTCTTATATAGAAGGGCATTATCAGGAGCCTGTCTCCCTTCGGCAGATGGCGGATGCCATTCCCTGCAACAGCCAGTACCTGTGCCGGTTTTTTAAAGAGATTGCAGGGGTATCTCCCATCCAGTATCTGATTGCTTACCGGATCCAGCGATCCTGCGGCCTTTTGGCATCCACCTCCAGGCCGATCCTGGAGATTGCTCTGGACTGCGGCTTTGAAAACATCAGCTATTTTATCCGCAAGTTTAAAGAGCTTAAGGGATGTACCCCAAGAGAGTTTCGAAAACGGCAGCAAGCAACTTGATTTATCTTTTCGTGGGATTCCGATTGCGCCATTCTCTGGGAGATATGCCGTAAACGTTTTTAAATGCCCTTGAAAAGTGAAGAGGGTTGCTGTAGCCCACTGCATTGCTGATATCGCTGATGGAAAGCTGGGTCAGTTTCAGCAGCTCGGTTGCCTTTGTCATGCGGTAGCTCATGAGAAATTCCTGGGTGGTTTTTCCTAGAGATTCTTTAAAGATCTTGCCGAAATAGCTGCGGTTTAATCCGCAGGTATCTGCAATATCTTCCACAGAAATATCATTTTGAAAATTTTGCTCGATAAAAGTCAGCGCTTCATGAATATAGAAATCCCGAAGCCGGCCGCCTTTTGTGGCCTGAATAGAGGAGATGGACCGGGTGAAGGCATCCAGAAACAGGTACAGATGACCGATCAGGTGGAAGGGCGCCATATCCTTATGCTGGGCCAGATACAGCATCTCATTCATCATGCTTTCCCGAAGATCGTGGTATTTGGCATGGTATATGGGGGTATTGACGGAAAGACCGGCGATCTCAATGGCCTCCTTGGCGCGCAGGCCGTCGAATTCCACCCAGGTGTATTCCCAGGGAAGATTACGGTCTGCAATATAAGTACTGATCTGTCCAGGAAACAGCATAAAGCCCTGACCACTTTTGATCTGATAGGTCTGTGTTGCACCGGAAGCATCGTCTGCCATCAGCGTTCCGGTGCCGGAAATGATATAATGAAACAAGAAGTGGTTGCGTGCTGCCGGTCCGTAGGAATGTGCAGGTTGACAGCGTTCCCAACCGAACTGATATAGGCTAAGGTCAACAAAATTCTCACTTGGAAAAACCGAAAATAGTAAATTTTCCATAAAAAAATACCTCCTCATCTCTTTTAGTATATCTCAAAATATACCAAAATGCTAGATGACTTTAGCAATCTGCACAAAAAGTCGCATATTGGTATAAAAATAAAAAAAACATGCTATTTATAGACGCATTTTGACATGTTATAATGTTTTTGCAAAGGGAAAACGGGTATGTTTCCAAGGAGAAAGGAGTAAAAATGGGATGAAAAGTAAGAAAAGAATGCTAAGTCTTTTTCTGGCAGGCGTGATGCCGGCAGGAGCTTTGCTGACAGGGTGCGGCCAGGGACAGTCAAACAGCGGAAAGATCGAAATCGAGCTGGTACAGTATAAGCCCGAGGCAGTTGCTGTATTTGAGAAGCTGGAAGAAGAGTTTAACCGCACACATGACAACATCCACCTGACCATTGAATCACCTAATGATGCTATGACGATCCTGAAGACCAGGTATATCCGTGAGGATTATCCGGATATTATCGGAATCGGCGGTGATATTAATTATTCTTATTTTATTGATTCCAATATTCTGGCGGATGTTTCGGATTACCCAGGGCTTGCTACCATCAAGCCTGCTTACATTGACATTCTGGAAGGATTGGAATTTGTTCCAACGGAGGGAACCTTCGGTGTGCCTTATGTGGCAAACGCAGCCGGCGTTCTGTACAACCGAGCTATGTTCCAGGAGCACGGCTGGGAGATTCCAACCACATGGGATGAGTTTATTTCACTTTGTGAAGAAATCAAGGCAGCGGGAATCCAGCCTTTGTACTTCGGCTTTAAGGATACCTGGACCTGTCTGGCACCGTGGAATGCGCTTGCGGTAGGACTGGCGCCTGCTGATGTATGCCGTCAGGTTAACCAGGGTGAGACAAACTTTACAGAGGAATACCGTGAGATTGCTGAGAAGATGCTGGAGCTTTTACAGTACGGCGAGGACGGCCCCTTTGCATACGGCTACAATGATGCTTGTACTGCCTTTGCCAACGGGGAATCTGCTATGTACACCATCGGTAGCTATGCAGTTCCGCAAATTAAATCCGTAAACCCGGACATGGATATTGACTCCTTTACAATGCCTGCCAATGACAATGCAGATGAAAATATCTTAAACTCCGGTGTTGACCTGCAGTTCTGTGTGATGTCAGCCTGCGAGAACAAGGAAGCTGCTTATGAGGTTTTAGACTTCCTGCTTGAACATGAGAACCTGCAGGCTTATCTGGACGATCAGAATGCCGTTCCCTGTAAGGATGAAGAGTTTGAACTGGCTCCTATGCTGGATGGGATGAAGGACTTTATCACTGAGGGAAGAATGGCGGACTATCAGGACCACTATTATCCTTCTGAGATGGCAGTTGACGCACAGATCCAGACCTTCCTGATCAATCAGGATGTGGACGCATTCCTGGCGAAATTTGATAAGGACTGGCTGCGCTACAACCGTGATATCATCCGTATGGTAGAGGATTACCAGAAGCAGCACGGATCGAATTAGGTTGGCATCTCTTTATGCCCGAATAAAACAGGCGATATCAATGAACGCCTTCCAGGCATCCCTTTATGCCTGAAAAAAACAGGCAATATAGATGAAAGGAGTTAATTTGCGATGAAAAAGATGAATGACAGGGAACGGACGTATCT
>JAUNOF010000133.1 GCA_030537215.1 Lachnospiraceae bacterium | reverse complement strand
GCAGGCTTGATCGGCGGCCTTGTGACCATTGAGATGGGAATTCCAGGCTGGATCGGCTTTGCCTTTGCCATTCTGGTGGGATCTCTCATTGCTGCAGTGAGCGGCTATCTGTATGCACTGATGCTGAATCGGTTAAAGGGTTCCGAGATGTCTGTTACTACTTATGTGGGATTCTCAATTGTATCGTTAATGTGTATTGCATGGCTGGTGCTGCCATTTAAGTCCTTAAAGCTTCGCTGGCCGCTGGGAACCGGACTGCGGAATACCATCGGTCTGGATTCTACGAATTTCCGCCATATCCTTAATAATTTCCTGTCATTCCAGATCGGCGAGTTTGTGGTGCCTACCGGACTTCTGTTGTTTATGGCTTTGTGCTGCGGGCTTGTATGGCTGTTTTCCCGCAGCAAGACGGGGCAGGCAATGCAGGCGGTAGGTAATAATCCCCGCTTTGCAGAATCTACGGGAATTAATGTAGATAAAATGCGTATCATCGGTACGGTGCTTTCTACTGTGCTTGGTGCAGTGGGAATTCTGGTCTACTCCCAGAGCTACGGCTTCATGCAGCTTTATACAGCTCCGCGTCAGATGGGCTTTATTGCCGCGTCTGCGATCCTGATCGGCGGTGCGTCTACCAGCCGTTGTAAGATCAGCCATGTGCTGATCGGTACCTTCCTGTTCCAGGGTGTATTGACGCTGGGAATGCCGGTTGCCAATGTGCTGGTTCCAGGATCTACCATTTCAGAGACTCTGCGTATTTTGATTTCAAACGGAATTATTCTGTATGCACTTACGAAGTCAGGAGGTGATTCACGTGCGTAATAAATTTGAACTTCGCGAAATCCTGCAGAAAAATGCAGTTACAGTCATGTTCGTTGTGCTGTGTATCATCGGTCTGATCTGTTCCGGACAGACGGTTCCTTATGTAATGTACGAGCTGTTTGGACGTCTGAGCCGAAACGCATTTATCGTGCTTGCGCTGATCATCCCCATTATTGCAGGTATGGGTATCAACTTTGCGATCACCATCGGAGCCATGGCGGCTCAGATCGCGGCATTGTGGGTGATTGAATGGGGCATCAGCGGTCTGGCAGGCTTTGTGACTGCCATGATCATGACCATGCCCATTGCAGCATTTTTTGGTTTCCTGATCGGTAAGCTGATGAATAAGATGAAAGGCCAGGAAATGATCGGAGGCCTGATTCTTGGATACTTTGCCAACGGATTATATCAGCTTCTGTTCTTGTTTATTTTCGGCAACCTGATTCCGCTGAATGCTCCGGGCCTGGTGATCAAGGGTTCCACCGGTGTTGCCAATACCATCGACCTCTCTACGGACCGTGGTTTCAAGTATGCGCTGGACGGTCTGTGGCGTGTGTCCTGCGGCACTGCCGTGCTGATCATCTGCGGAATCATCGCAGCGGCAACGTTGGTAATGCTTGTCACAAAGAAAATGGAGCAGAAGAAAGCGGGGATCCGGATTGGGATCTGTGTTGCGGCAGCGGTTTTCTTCCAGCTTCCCTTTGTGTCCGCACTTTTTTCCATGGTAAGTGTTCCAATGGTTACTTTCCTGGTAGTAGGTCTTCTGTGTGTCTTTAACAACGCTCTGATGAAGACCAGGATCGGCCAGCAGTTCCGTGCTGTGGGCCAGAACCGGACGGTTGCCAATGCCTCTGGAATCAATGTAGACCGAGTGCGTGTGATCGCCATCATGATCTCCACCGTATTAGCAGGCTGGGGCCAGCTGATCTTCGTTCAGAATATGGGATCCTTCCAGACCTATGGAGCCCATGAGCAGGTTGGTCTGTATGCAGGTGCTGCAATTCTGGTGGGCGGTGCGTCCATCAAGAAGGCAACCAACGGCCAGGCCCTGTTAGGATGTATTCTGTTCCACCTGCTGTTTATCGTGGCTCCGTCCGCAGGTAAGAATATGTTTGGTGATGCCGCCATCGGCGAGTACTTCCGCGTATTCATCTCCTACGGCGTGATTGCTCTGGCATTGGTAATGTACGCATGGAGCGATAACCGGAAAAAGAAATTAAAAGAAGAAGAGAAGTAAAGGAAAAATAAGAGCTTTCTTTTCGGGGCCTGCGTCCCCAAAGACTATAAAAAGGAGTGCTGCACTCTGATATGGATTCCCATAGGGTCCATGTCAGAGGCGGCACTCCTTTTTGCGGCTGGTAATCGATCCGTACGGTAATCCAGCGCCTGGTTTAACCATATCAGACCTTAATTCGCTCAGCAACTTCCCTGCCCAGGGCAAAGCGCCGGTCATCCATACGGATAATGGTGCCATTGTTTCTCTGCTGAAGCACGCGGACCAGGCTTCCTTCTTTCATATTACGGCTGCGCAGAAATTCCATAATCGAAACGTTTCCCAGCATCCATTTAATGGTACAGGCCTCACCGGCGCGGATTTCTGATAATGACTGCATACTTGTTACCTCCTATCAATGATCCTGATTTTGTTACGGTTCATGTGCGTTCACAGCAGAAAAAATTGAAGATTTGCTCACAATGTAATATCTAAATTTAGTATATGGCGCGAAATGGCTGTTAGTCAATCGTAACATTTGTATTTTTGATTCATTCTCTATTATTGCAGAAATCCCTTTTTTTAGCCTTAAAAAGATGGTAAAATATTCTCATCGGGATGGAATTTATGATAAAGGAGAAGAGGATGGAAAACGAGAAGGCGTTTCGCCCAATTCCAGGATTAAGCCGAGAGGAAGAAGAGAAGCAGCTGGCAGAAATCATCAGCATCGCACAGAATAACCTGACCAGAACAGAAGGCTACATCAGCCAATTATCAGATGAACTGCATGATCTGATGGAAGCCTACGAAACAAAGGACAAGGAGGGGTTATCCCTGCTGCATAATGCCCAGTCCCAATTGCAGGAGTACGGGCGCGATCTGCTGCGGTGTCAGAAGGCGAGACAAAAGCCGTATTTCGGCCGGATTGATTTCAAAGATCCGAAGCAGCCCCAGGAGGAATCCTATTATGTGGGGCGGGTGGGAATTTCCAGGGAAGGGTCAAGGCCGGTGGTCATCGACTGGAGAGCGCCGGTGGCATCGGTTTATTACGAAAATTCCATTGGCCCATGCAGCTACACGGTCAAAAATGAGGGAACTTATGAGATCGACCTGAAACGAAAGCGAACCTATGAGATTGCAGAGGGCAGGCTGAAGGATTTTTTCGATTCCGATGTGGTGGCAAATGACGAACTGCTGAACAAATATCTGGCAAAAAGCAAGAAGGCGGTTCTGGGAGAGATCATTGCAACGATTCAGAAGGAGCAGAACGGGATCATCCGCAAATCACCAATGACCAATCTGATCGTCCAGGGGGTGGCCGGTTCAGGAAAGACAACTGTCGCCATGCACCGCATTTCCTATATTTTATACAATTATGGGAATCGATTTCGGCCGGAAGATTTTTACATCATTGGAAGCAATCGGATCCTGCTGAATTATATCACTAGTGTGCTGCCGGATCTGGATGTGTATGGGGTGCGGCAGATGACCATGGAGCAGTTGTTTGTGCGGCTTCTCTATGAAGACTGGGACCCAAAGATTCATCAGATTCGCCCGATTGACAAGAAGAATCCTTATGCTTCTATGAAGGGAGGCTATGAGTGGTTCCATGATCTGGAGCAGTTCTGCCGGGAGTACGAGAGCGGGGTAATTCCTCAGGAGGATATTTGTCTGGAGAAAGAGAATGTGCTTCTTATAGAAAGAAAAATGATCTGTCATTATCTGGAAAATAATCCCCAGATGTCCATGCAGAACAAGATCAATATGCTGAATGAGATCCTGCTGTCAAAGCTGGAAAATGAATTGTCGGCTCCTCATGCATATTACACCCAGGAAGAGAAGAAGGAGCTGTACCGCAGGTGCCGGCGGCATTTTGGCAGAGCCGCCTGGAAGGGCTCTGTATTTGAGGTTTACCAGAGTTTTCTGAAAGCGCAGGAATTAAGCGGAAAAGTTATACCTTCTGTGGAGAATGCATTTGATGTATATGATCTGGCGGCTCTTGCCTATTTGTATAAGCGGATCAAGGAAACGGACGGGGTCCGGGAGGCGACCCATGTCATTATTGATGAAGCTCAGGATTTTGGAATGATGGCATATGGAGCCTTGGCGTACTGCCTTCGGGGCTGTACCTATACCATTATGGGGGATGTATCCCAGAATATCCATTTCGGCTATGGCTTAAATGATTGGAAGGAGCTGCAGGAGCTGATTCTCACCGGTGCCTTTGACGGCTTTGGCCTGCTGAAGAAAAGCTACCGGAACACGGTGGAGATTTCAGACTTTGCCACAGAGATCCTGCGGCATGGCAGCTTTTCCATCTACCCGGTGGAGCCTATCAGCCGGCATGGAAATCCGGTAAGAGTGACAGAATGCAGAGATAATGAGTCCATGCTTCAGGAAACCATAAAAACCATCGAAGGCTGGCAGAGGGACGGTCACGAGACGATCGCAGTGATCTGCCGGGATGAAGCAGAGGCAGCTCAGATAAGCGGCTGTCTGGAGGAAAGCCTTTCCTTGGTGGACAGCAATATGGAAACAACAGAATTTGGAACTGGTATTATGGTACTTCCGGTGGAATATACAAAGGGCCTGGAATTTGATGCGGTTCTGATTTATCACCCATCAGAGGAACATTATCCGGCGGAGGATTCTTATGTAAAGCTTTTATATGTGGCGGCAACCCGTGCCCTTCATGAGCTGACTGTAGTTCATCTGGGAGATCTGACAGATTTGATCCGAAAGCCGGTATCTGATGAAAAGCGTATGAGGTCTCTGGAAAATCAGGTGTTAAAGGAATCCCAGCGGCATACCATGGAAATAAAACCAGATATGAAAAAGGAGAGGGCAAAGAAAGAACAGGAGCTGCAGAACGTGCTGCAGGGGGCCAGAGCGCGGGCACAGCAAGCAGGCATCAAAATCAGGCCAGCGGCGGAGCAGGAGGCCAGAGCGCAGGCACAGCAAGCGGGCACAGGAGTCAGGGCAAGACCAGAGGCAGAACAGGAAGCTCCAGCGCAGGCACAGCAAGCAGGCAGGGGAATCCGGGTAAGACCGGCGGCGGAGCAGAAAGCCAAGAGAGAACGCAGCGTCAGAACTGCAAACAATACAGTATCGATCAATCCATCGCCTTATCATTTCTGGGATGTTCCGGATTCGGCTTTGCTGCGTCCAAAGGGGCACAGCCGTATTGACAATTCAGTTCGTATTGTAAGAAAGACAAAGCGATTTATTGATCTGATCAGCAGCTACGGGACGCTGCGCCTGACTCCGCTGGAAGATGGGATGATCCGGGTGCAGTTTCGAAGGGAAGCCATGGCTGCCTTTCATCCCGGGCATTGGAACTACGAGCCGGAAGCGCCGGTTTCCTGGACAGCAAGGGAGGGAAAAGCTCTGGTGGAGGTTGCTGCAGGGAGGCTTCGGGTCCGAATCGATAAAGGGACAGGGGCGCTTCTGTTTCTGAACCAGAAGGGAGATATCCTGCTGGCGGAGAAAGGAACATTGCCACGTCAGATGGAAACCGATGGAGCCGGGCAGTCCTGGGTATATTTTGACTGGCCAAAGAATGAGAAGCTGTCTGCAAAGGGAATCTTAGCAGATGACCTGGAGCGGATGAATCAGAAGGCAAGATATATCAGCTTTGGCGGAAAAAAGCAGAGAATGCCCCTTCTGTTTTCAGAATACGGATATGGAATCGGAGCGGCTGCAGGACCAACGGTTATGTGCTGTGCCATCCCTATGTATGGGACTTATTTGTATACAGAGGGAGATGATCAGATTGATTATTATTTCCTTTACGGAGAGAATTACGGGGCGATACTGGAATTATATCAAAAGCTGTAAATGGGCTTGGAATGAGGGATGTGTGTGAAAACAAGAGACTACGAAAGGGTGCTGGATTCTCTGCAGATGACAGGGGTCTATGTCATTCGGGAAGATAATCATGAGATATTGTATTACAACAAGCGGGTGAAGGAGGTTGCCCCTAACATTCAGAAGGGGATGATATGCCATGAGATATGGAAAGGAACCTGCGCCAATTGTCCGCTGCGCTATATCGGAGAGAAGCAGGAAGCCCGTTCTGTGAATTATGATGATCCCTTTGGCAAAGCGGTAGAGATCGCGGCCACACGGCTCCTCTGGGAAGACCGGATCCCGGCGTTTATGATTGCAGTGACGCCTTATGCCGAGACGGCAAATTACGTATATCATAAGGTGCTGCAGGGAAATTTAAGTACGGATGTCTACAATATCGTCAAGGTAGACGAGACGGAGATTCGGGATCTGGAAGCATATCCCGAATCTCTTTCGGACTGGTTCGAGGACGTGATCCGGATCGGCTATATTTATGAAGAAGATGCAGAGCGCTACCGGAAATTTGTGCAGCCGGTGAGGCTGAAGGAAGCATTAAGGAAGGGCTCTAAGACGCTTAACTGCATTTACCGCCGCAAATCAGGGGATTGCTACAGGTGGCATACCCTTGAGATTGTGCCGGATTTTGATTATACGGATGAGAATCAGAGGGTAATGATCTACGTGAAGGACGTCCATGACCTGTTTCGAAGCGGGCTGGACCAGGAAGAGATCAACATGCGGAATCAGGAGATCATCAATTCGCTGGGAGAGGTAAATTTTGCGGTCTATGTGGTGGATCTGCAGAGCGGCGGCGTGGATATGGTGCGGGCTACGGAATTAGTCAGGAAAACCGTCAAAATGGATATTTTTCTGTGGGACTGGGTTATGAACGGCGACGGAAATCAGTATATTGCTCCGGAGGATCAGAAGGAATTTTGGAATCAGTTTTCTCTGGATGCAATGCGGGCTGCATGGAAAAACGGCGAAAAAAAGCGGACGTTTGTATGCCGTGGATTTCTCTATGGCGAGTGGCGTTATATCTCTGTATCTGCTTATTTTAAAAAGAGCAAAATGCAGGGCGGCTATGCCATTCTGGCCTTTCAGGATGTGGATGAGCAGACAAAAAGAGAGAAGGAACGGACCCACAATGACCGGAGAATGGCTGCTATTATCAAGTCAAGGTACAACACATTAAATACTGTAGATCTGGAGACCGGTATTGGTGAGCGGATCAGCCTGGGGGAAGGCAACCTGAACAGCCGTCGGGAAGGGGTGCATGACGATTACATCCAGAGGGCGTTGGACCAGGTTGTGGCAGAGGAAGATAAAGAATCCTTCCGAAAGACATTTTTGCTGGAGAATCTTCGAAAGAGGGCGGAGGATACACAGGATTATAAGGAGGAGATTTACCAGTACCGGTACAAGGGCTTTCCCATGCGCTGGATTGAGGCTCATATCCTGTACATTCGCCAGGGAAAGAAGATGGTTGTTAATATACTGGGACGGGATATTACTGCGGAAAAGCAGGCGGAGGAGCAGGCGCGGAAGGATTCTCTGGAAAAGATATCCATTATCAACAGTATGAGCAGTATGTTCTTTGCCACATATTATATTGATTTTGAGAACGATTCCTTCCGCCCCGTGATACAGAAGGCAGAGGTGGGCAGTGTTCTGGGAGATGAGAGAAATTATACCCAGGCGGCCCGGATGTATGCTGAAAAATTTATTCATCCCGATGACAGGGAGGAATATCTGAAGCATGTAGATCACCAGAGGCTGATGGATACGTTGAGCCGGAAGCATCCTCTGACTGCGTTTGAATACCGTACAGCGCCGGATCTAAAGAAAAGAAAAGCCTGGATCCGGGCTACGGTGGTGCTGGCTGAGATGACCAGCGACGGCAGACCGAAGCGGGCTCTGTATGTGGCACAGGATGTGACGGAGAGCAAACTGAAGGAAGAGAAGGAGCAGCAGGCACTGAAGGAGGCATGTGAGGCAGCCAATCATGCCAATGCAGCTAAAAGTGAGTTCATGTCAAGGATGAGTCACGATATCCGGACCCCTATGAATGCGATCATTGGGATGACAGCGATTGCAGCCCGGTATCTGGGTGATCAGGAGCGGGTAGCGGATTGTCTGGGTAAGATTACGGTCTCCAGCCGGCATCTTCTGTCTCTGATCAATGAGGTTCTTGATATGAGTAAAATCGAATCCGGCAAGATCGATTTGGCAGAGGAGGAAATCAGCTTATCGGATCAAGTCAGAAATCTGGTCACCATGATCCGGCCATCCATGCAGGAAAAGAAACATAATTTTCATGTGCGGATCGCACATGTGGAGCACGAGCATGTGATCGGCGATTCCATGCGAATGCAGCAGATTTTCATGAATATACTGGGAAATGCGGTAAAATATACGCCTCCAGGCGGAACCATCGAGATGGAGATCAATGAAAAGACCTCCCATATATACGGATATGGCTGTTATGAATTTATTTTCCGCGATAATGGAATCGGAATGAGCAAGGAGTTCCAGGAAAAATTGTTTGAGCCATTCAGTCGAGAGGAGGATTCGCGAGTCAGCAAGATCGAGGGAACCGGCCTTGGAATGACCATAGCAAGAAATATTGCCCGCAGGATGGGCGGAGATATTACTGTGGAAAGCGAGAGCGGAAAAGGAACGCAGTTTGTGGCAACACTGTTTTTCAAGCTGCAGAATACCGAAGCGCCGAATACAGAAAAGCTGGCAGATCTTCCGGTGCTGGTGGCGGACGATGACAAAGCGTCCGGCGAGATGACCTGCCTGATTCTGGATAATATTGGAATGAGAGGAGAATACGTTCTCAGCGGAAGGGAAGCCGTAGAGCGAGTGGTGGAGCAGCATCAGGCGGACGAGGATTTCTTTGCTGTGATCCTGGACTGGAAGATGCCGGATATGGATGGGATCGAGACCGCCAAGGAAATCCGGAGGCAGGCAGGCCCTGACGTTCCAATCATTATTCTGTCTGCATATGACTGGAGCGGGGTGGAGGAAGAGGCACGTTGTGCAGGGGTGAACGGCTTTATATCAAAGCCCCTGTTTAAGTCACGATTGGTATACCTGTTTAATCAGATCGCTGAAACAGAACGGAAGCAGGAACTGGCAGAACGAGAGCTGTCTGGTGGAATCGATTTGTCAGGAAAACGGGTTCTTCTGGTGGAAGATAATGAACTGAACCGGGAAATTGCAGAAGAGATCATCGGACAGACCGGTGTGTTGGTAGAAAGTGCGGAGAATGGAAAAGAAGCGCTGGAACGATTCGAAGCAATGGGCGAGAATTACTATGATATGATCTTTATGGATATTCAGATGCCGCTAATGAACGGATACGAAGCGACTGCCGCGATCCGGAAACTTCCCCGCAGGGATGCATCCAGGATTCCTATTATCGCAATGACTGCAAATGCCTTTGCAGAAGA
>JAUNOF010000132.1 GCA_030537215.1 Lachnospiraceae bacterium | reverse complement strand
CTTGCCAAGGTCGGGGTCGCGGGTTCGAGTCCCGTCTCGCGCTCTATTTTTTTATCAAAGAGCAAGAAAGTGGGAGACGGGTCTCGAACGTTCGAGTGCCCTCGCTGCGCTTTGTTTTTTGCCTAAAGAGAGTCTTGATTTTCAAGGCTCTTTTTCTGTTGCTGCAAAATTATTATTGTGTTACTATGAGAGAAAAGCAGCAGAAAGGACTTGATTGATATCTAACTGATGGAAAAGAGGTTGGAAGCTGTGGTTTGCTAAATGTGGGAGACACGTTTATTTTTGAAGGCGGGGCGAAAATGCCAGAAGGATTTTGTCCGTGGGCATGGATTGATATTTATCATAATGTAAGTGCAATAGCATCAGGAGGTACATATAGTCCATGGAATAATAGAGAGGGACTAACCATTGCTTGTTGCACAGATGGAATACGTCCCGTTGTCTTTTGCATCGAGGCAATAGAAATTGACAGGACATCAGAAAGATGCAAGGAATAGTGACCGGCGAAAAATCGCATATTATATTCCTGCATCAGAATGAGGAATCTATGGCAACAGGATTTTCTGGTAAGGAATAAGAGGAGGAAACGTATGGTATGGAAAGATTATTTTCCAGTCTGGGATCAGCTGACGCCGATGCATCAGGAAAAATTAGCAATGAGTGTGCGCAGGCGCACAGTCAGCAAAGGAACGGTCATTCACAGCAGCATAGATTGTACTGGCCTGCTGCTGGTAGAGCGTGGCCAGCTGCGAGCTTGTATTCTTTCGGATGAGGGACGAGAGATTACCATATATCGCCTGCTTGACCAGGACATTTGCCTGTTGTCTGCTTCCTGTATGATACAGAACATCCAGTTTGAGATAATGATTACGGCAGAACGGGATACTTCTCTCTGGATCATTCCGGCGGATTCCTACCGGAAGGTGATGAAGGAATCCGCTCCCCTGGCTAACTATACCAATGAAATTATGGCTGCCCGCTTTTCAGATGTGATGTGGCTGATGGAACAGATCATGTGGAAAAGTTTTGATAAACGACTTGCCGGGTTTCTTTTGGAGGAGCGTGCACTGGAGGAAACGGATGTACTGAAAATCACTCATGAGGCCATTGCGAATCATCTGGGCACAGCCCGGGAGGTGGTTACCCGGATGCTGCGCTATTTCCAGAGTGAAGGTATGGTAAAACTGTCCAGAGGAGTTGTAAAGATTGTGGATTCTCATAGGCTTGAGCAATTGTAGGATTTGCGCGAAAATGCAGCCAGAGGACAGGAAAATGATTTGTTCATGGGTAGGCGGAGGACGCTGAATTTATTGATCCATACCGCAGGCCGTGGCAGTTTCGATCAGGCGCTGATCATTGATGACAGCATCGTAGAGTCGGAAGCCGCCGGAGAAGTTATAGCAGTCAAATCTGTTTCCAGTTAAGATGCGGCAGGCGATATAGCTGCGCAGACCGCTTTGACAGATAACATATACCGGCTTGCTCTGATCAAGTTCATCCAGACGATCCCGCAGCTCATCTACCGGGATATTAACAAAACCGTCGATATGCCCGTGATGGTACTCCTTTTCCGTCCGGGTATCCAGAAGCGTTGCGCTTCCATCCCGGGGCAAAGTTGGAATATCCTCCAGATGCCACTGTTTCAGCAGACCTTCCGCAATATTGTCAATGAGAAAACCTGCCATGTTTACCGGGTCCTTTGCAGAGGAATAGGGCGGCGCATAGGCCAGATCCAGATCTTTCAGTTCAGTGGCTCTGACGCCTGCGCGGATGGCAGTGGCCAGTACGTCAATACGTTTGTCAACACCCTCATACCCTATGATCTGAGCGCCCAGCAGACGGAAGGTTTTCTTTTCAAAGATTACTTTCATGGTCATCACCCGGCCGCCGGGATAATAGCCTGCGTGACTCATGGGAGAGAGAAATACCTTATCTGCGTCGAGGCCGGCCTTGCTTGCGCCGGTTTCGTTGAGTCCGGTGACAGCCGCAGTCAGATCAAAGATTTTAATAATAGAGCTGCCCTGGGAACCGGTGTATCGGCTGTGGTCGCCGCAGATATTATCGGCTGCGATACGTCCCTGCTTGTTGGCAGGACCTGCCAGGGCGATCAGTGCTTCCTGCCCAGTAACAAAATGCTTGATCTGGACTGCATCACCTACGGCGTAAATATCCGGAATCGAGGTTTCCATCCGGTCATTGACTACAATGCTGCCCTTGATGCCAAGCTCCAGACCGGCCTCCTTTGCAAGGTGGGTATCTGGTGTCACACCGATGGACAGTACCACCATATCAGCCTGGAGAGAAGATTTATCTTTTAACAGTACCTCTATGCTGCCGCCTTTTTCTGCAAAGCCTTCTACGGTGTGGCCCAGTGCCAGCTTTATGCCGTGCTTACGGGCCTCTGCATGGAGAAAGGCTGCCATATCCGGATCAAAAGGAGTCATAAGCTGCAGAGGCTGCTGGACAATGGTGACTTCCATTCCCAGTTTCCGAAGATTCTCTGCCAGTTCCAGGCTGATAAAGCCGCCGCCAGCTAGAACAACAGATTTCGGCCGTTTTTTTCGGATGTATTCCTTGATTCGGAAGGTGTCCTCTACTGTTCGAAGTGTAAACACCTGATCCAGTCCCATGCCGGAAAGCCGGGGCTGCGTTGGCTTGGCTCCGGGAGAAAGCAGCAGCTTATCAAATGACTCTTCAAATTCCTCTCCGGTTTCCAGATTTTTTACCGAGACGCATTTCTGATTGGGATGAATGGCCGTAACCTCATGGTGCACCTTCATAGTTACTCGAAAACGGGAAAAAAAGTTTTCTGGACTTTGCAGTGTCAACGCCTCCGGATCGGTAATGATGTCTCCTATGTAATAGGGCAGTCCGCAGTTGGCGTAGGAAATATATCCAGAGCGCTCAAACACCACGATTTCAGCCTGTTCATCTAATCTGCGGATTCTGGCCGCTGCGGTAGCTCCGCCTGCCACGCCGCCTACAATCACAACTTTCATATTAATTTTCCACCTTTCCAGTCCAGGCGGCAATGCCGCCAATATTTGTTACATTTGTGTATCCCATCTTTTGCAGCGCAGCTGTTGCCTGACGACTTCTTGCTCCGCTGTGACAATACACATACAGCGGTACCTCCAGTCCGGGGATCACCGATTTAACGGTTCTAATGGTTTGCAACGGCACATTTTTGCTGCCGGATATATGACCCTCCCGGTATTCTGAAGGAGTGCGGACATCCAGAAGAACGGCGCCGGGTGTGGATCTGCACTCCGTCACTCCTTGATTGATATCGGGACCCTTAAAAAAAGAAAAGAAACTCATTTGGCGCCTCCCTTACAACATGGAAAGAATCTGAGACTTAGATCTTGCGCCTACTGCCTGATTAACGATCCTGCCGTTTTTTATTACAATCAAGGTTGGAATGCTCATGATCTGAAATTGGCTGGCCAGCTCCATCTGCTCATCTACATTGATTTTGCCTACCTTGATGTCACTTCGGGCAGCAGCGATTTCATCCACAATAGGGCTTACCATCCGGCAGGGGCCGCACCAGCCAGCCCAAAAGTCCAGCAGAACCGGTTTATCAGAGTTGAGTACTTCTTCCTGAAAATTATTTTTGTTAATATGGATAGCAGACATATTGGAATCCTCCTTGTGTTCTTTTGTTTTATGGGTTTATCTTACCATATATTTTCAAGAACTTCTGTGATTTTATCACAAAGCTTTGGATTTCGCTGCTTCTGCATGCTATAATGGAAAATATCATTTGCCTTGAGAGGCTGTGAGCGGCGGCTGCAGGCCCATATGAAATGATGGGGCAGTTTTTATAGATGGATGTGTTTAGGGAGAATGAAATTGAGTATGATGCAGGGAAGCAGGGAGAACGCCGTGGTGAAGCGGGTTCGGTTAGACCATTATAAGCGAGTGATCGTAACCAGTGATATTCATGGCGATAAGGATGGATTGGCCGGGATGCTGCAGCAGGTGCATTTTTCTTATGAGGATGGATTGGTGCTTGTAGGCGATCTGATAGAACGGGGCGCACATTCTCTGGAATTACTGCGAATGGTGCTGCAATACGCAAAGGCGGGCAATGTATATGCGGTAGAAGGCAATAACGATGCGGTTTTTATTGACTGGTATGCCGGAAGAATTTCGGATGAGGATATTTGCAGATATGTGAATGGGAGAAAAAACAGTTTAATTCTGGATATGGCCATGGAATTAGAGATGAAATATGAAACTGCGGAGGACATAAAGCGGCTGAAAGCAGTTCTGGGAGAAGCTTTTCGGGAGGAGATTGAATTTTTACAGAGTCTGCCTCAGGTTATTGAAAGTGAACTGGCAGTTTTTGTACATGCCGGGATCAGGCCAGGTGATTTAAGGAAACAGGACCCGGAGTATTGTATGACAGCGCCGGAATTTGGCCGCCAACCGTATTGTTTTAAAAAGACGGTAGTGGTGGGCCATTGGCCGGTGAGCAATTACAGTGACTGTGTGATTTCCGTAAATCCGTATTGGAATCATAAGTCAAATGTAATCAGCATAGACGGCGGAAACAGCATGAAACGATGGCAGCAGATCAATTACTTGATTTTTGAAAAGGGGACGATTCAGTTTGGTTATTATGATCAGCTGCCTAAGATTCATGCATTAGACAGTCAGGAGGAGAGCCAGGAGCCTTTTACCTTGCTGTTTCCTCACACTCGGATTGATTCGATGCGGGAAATGAGGGAGGGAAACTACTGTGTTTTTTCATCTTTAAACAAAGAACTGCTGATTGCAAAGGACCGTATTTATCGATATAAGGGAACATATTACTGTTATGACTTTACCACATACTGTCTGCCGGTAAGGGCTGGTGAGCGATTGTCCTATTGTGGAAAGGAAGGGGCCGGGATATTAGTGAAGCGTGATGGGATCGTGGGAAATTATTATGGCAGATATGAGCTCCTCCATGATTTATAATAGGTTGACTGTAACAAAGGTGTGGGATCGCTGCCGGAAGCTTTGATTATCATGGCTTCCGGCTTTTTGTTTTTATGGCTCCGTGCTTCAACATCTGAACTGGCGATCAGCACCCGCAAATACACTCCAGCAGATACTGCATTTGCCGGATTCCACGCTTTTGGGATACCAGAATAGCCTCCACCACTGGCTTTAGCTGAGGGCAGATAGGGAATTGAAGTACATTTTCAGACATGCGGACCGCCCCTTCGTGATGAGGAATCATTTCCCGAATGAAATCTGCATTGATTTGATTGGTAGCCTGAGCGTGGGACATTTGGAAAAACATGATCTGTATGATCTGACTGACCGCTGATTGGTAGACGGAAACCTCCTGGGGCGTATTGGACTGTGCTCCGCAGGCAGCAAGGATCGTCTCCATATTGGCAATGCTTTTGGTCTGCTCAGAGATAATATTCTCAGCAATTGCCTGGAGCGGGAGATTTGTGGTGTATTTTAAAATATTTTGGGACATTTGTATGGCGGCTCGGTGATGGGGGATCATTTGGACGATAAAATTGTGAGAGATGCTGTCTGTCAGAGCAGCGCTGGACATCCCCCGGATCATTTCATTGAGAATGGATTGATATTCTGCCAGATAAGCGTTTGTAACGTGGCTGAAATGATTCATATAGACTCTCGGCTTTCATTCATTACGATTATCATATGTGAAAATGCGGCAACGGTGAGGGCCTTAAGCGGCGGCAAGCCGATTAACATCGCAAAATGCGCGCCTTTTATCGAAAAAGATGCATTAGTATCTTCTGATAAGCCATACTATAGGTATCAAAAACAAATTTGGAAGGAGATGCTATCATATGGCAGTTGATTTTAAAAGCAGCGAGACAAAAGACAATCTGATGCGTGCATTCGCCGGAGAAAGTCAGGCGAGAAACCGCTACACCTTTGCGGCGGAGCAGGCGAAGGAGCAGAAGCTCCAGGTAATCGAAGCGGTCTTTCGATTTACAGCAGATCAGGAAAAGGAACATGCAGAGATCTTTTACAATCATTTGAAAGAATTAGCAGGAGAAAATATTCATATTGATGGCGCTTATCCGGTTGACATAAGCAATGATATGCTGGAATTGCTCCGCAAGGCACAGCACAATGAGTACGAGGAGCATGACCCGGTGTACAAGGCGTTTGGGGATAAGGCAAAGGAAGAAGGTTTTTTGAAGGTAGCTTATTCCTTTTATATGATTGCAGAGATTGAAAAATTTCATGGCGACCGGTTCGGCATGTTTGCACAGCTTTTGGAAGAAAACAGACTATTTGTATCAAATGTCAAAACCGGCTGGATGTGTTTAAACTGCGGTCACATTATGGAAGGGGAGCAGGTTCCGGAGAAATGCCCGGTGTGTGACCATGATAAAGGATATTTTATTCGGCTGGAGCTGGCGCCTTTTTCAAATCAAAAGCAGCAGTAATCGCTGATATAGTCTTTCTGTTTGGTTGGATGTGGGTCCATCAAAACAGAAAGACTATTTTATTATTCATAGTACTTGACAATACAAGGTAGTTGGTATAGTATAGCTTGTGAGAAGCTGCATAAGCAGATTCTCATAAAAGGCGCGCATTTTGCGCCGTCAATCGGATTACCGGGTTCGCGCAGCGGTTCCGGTAATATAGCTTATGAGAAGCTGCGCAAGCAGATTCTCATAAAAGGCAGCCCCCGGCTGGATATCTGGGGAGGTGCAAGGAGGGCTGGTATGAATGCACAGTTAAAGAAAGGTGTACTGGAGCTGATCGTCCTGGAATCTGTCCGAAAGCGGGATATGTATGGATATGAACTGGTGGAAGAGGTGTCAAAGGTGATCGATGTAAATGAAGGAACCATATATCCTCTTTTAAAACGTTTGACCAATGAGCATTATTTTGAAACCTATCTGCGGGAATCAAAGGAAGGGCCTCCCAGGAAATATTATCACCTGACAGCTGCCGGTGTGTTATATCGGGATGCGCTGGAGGAAGAATGGATGGAGCTGCAGGCCAGAGTATGCGGATTTTTGATGGAAAAGAATGGAGGATCGGATGAAGAAACAGGAGTTTTTAGATGAACTGAAGCGCTATCTCAAGGTGCTGCAGGATGAAGAACAGGAAGATATCATAGACGAGTATTCTCAGCATATTGAGATGAAGATGGCTAATGGCTTAAGCGAGGAGGAGGCGATTAAAGATTTTGGATCGATTCACGCTTTAGCTGGAGAAATTCTGGAGGCATATCATGTAAAGCCGGAGTATGAGCAGGAAAATCAGAAAAAGATGATTCGGCAGACTACCTGTTCAGACAGCACAGCCAAAGAACAGGAGGGTAACAACCGACTGGATGGAAGGCCTCGGCAAGTTTGGATGTTTTTCAAAAGCGTTGGCAGGCACAGCAGTCATCTGGCGGGGGTTTGCATTAGCAGAATGCTGTGGTTTTTGGTAATGCCTTTTCGAAAGGGCAGACACCTTTGGGGAAGATGGAGGATAAAGCAACAGGAAGCGGATCAAGAAGCGGCATGGGCGGAAATGGAAGAGAATGAAAAAATTGCTGGAAATGCCGGACCTAGAAATGGAGAGGAAATCGATCATATTTTAATAGAAGAAGGAATTCAGCAAACTGAGGGAACGCTTACAGGTACTTCTGGCGTCAAACCATTGCGGAAGGCTGGCAGATGGAAAGCAAGAGGAGAGAAGGGCAGCAGAGGGCTCCCAGTAATTATCGGGGCATGTAAACAAAGCGGACGGACGATTTTTCGTGGAATCCACCGAATGATTCACTGGTCTGTGACTGCAGGACTCTGGTGCTGCCGCATTGCTTGGAACTGTTGTGTACTGCTGGCATCAGCGTGTTCCATTTGTGCAGGGCTGGTATTTCTCTTTTTACTTGGAACGCTGACTGTGCTGTGGGCCCAGGGCTATCCATTAGCAGGAATCGTCATAGGATGCTTGGGGGCCGTGCTGTGTTTCAGTTCTCTCGCCGTTCTAAGCTGTACATTTTTTTGGAGGAAGCATCATGAGTAAACGAACAAGATTAAGAGTGATTATGGCAGGATTGTTCTGTATCGGTGTGCTGACCGGCGGTGTGGGCACCGGGATCGCATTTGCTGACTTTTCTAGTTTTTCTTATCAGACAGTAACTTCGCCGGAGGATTCTTTTAAAACAGAACTTTTTACATATCAGTTTACGCCGGAGGAAATCGGGCAGATCTGGACAGACCGATTTCTGGGAGGAGAACCTTGTGTGATTCGCCGGCTTGAGGATATCCCGAAAGATACGGTTGAGATTGCGGTGACATATAATTCAGAGCTGTGCAGCCCGGTTATGATTGCACAAAAAGATGACGAAGGGGATCTCAGGATTCGTCTCAATCTGGAATGCTTTGATAATGGAATGGAACATTTTATGAAGTATAAGGATCAGATCCTTGCTGGTTTGAAAGAGCGTGAGCTTCGGGATTATCAGGAGGAGTTTGTGAAAAGCGTGGAATATCGGGTAAATCCGGAAAATTACAGCAGAATTCAGATGGATTAGAAGCAATAATTACTATATTTAAAAAAGGAAAGGGTGCAGAAATGAGAATTATAATATCACCAGCCAAGAAGATGAATGTGCATGATGACTGGTCAGGGGAATGGGAGCTCCCAATCTATGTGGAACAGGCGGAATGCTTGCAGCAGTATATCCGAAGCCTGAGCAGGGAAGAGGCGGCGAAGATGTGGCAGTGCAATGAAAAGCTGACTGAATTAAATTATCAGCGCTTTCAGAACATGGAACTGCGAAGCTGTCTGACTCCTGCATTGCTTGCTTATGAAGGCATTCAATACCAGTATATGGCACCGTTTGTTTTTGAACGCGATCAATGGGAGTATGTGTCACGACATTTGCGGATTTTATCTGGCTTTTATGGTATTTTGCGCCCTGCTGACGGTGTTGTACCTTACCGGCTGGAAATGCAGGCTAAGGGGCATTTCCCAATGACATCCTCAAACGTGAATGGGACGGCAGAAGTAAAAACGGCAGACACCTTGTATTCATTTTGGAAGGACACCTTATATCAGGCTTTAACAGAACCAGAAAGAACAGAAATTTTAAATCTGGCCTCAAAAGAATATTCAAAAGCGATAGAGCCATACCTGAAGTCAGAAGACAGGTACCTTACCTGTGTATTCGGTATGCTGGAAAAGGATCAAAAGGGTAAATTTAAAGTCAAGGTGAAAGCAACCGAGGCGAAGATGGCAAGAGGAGAGATGGTCCGATTCATGGCAGAGAATCAGATTGAGAATCTGGAGGACATCAAGGCTTTTAACCGGTTAGGCTATGTGTACCAGCAGGAATTATCAGATGAAAAACAATATGTTTTCTGCAAGAACAGTTGAGCTGCATTCCCTTGCACATAAATGGATGTAAAAACTGATAAACAGGAAAG
>JAUNOF010000131.1 GCA_030537215.1 Lachnospiraceae bacterium | reverse complement strand
ATAATCGGAAATACCACACGGTAAGTCCTCTGTGTAACCGTTCAGATACCTTGAACTGTTACTCCCCTGCACCTTCAGGCGGCTGCCGCATATGCTAAGTCAAGAGCAAATTTCATAAAGGAATGGCAAATCATGATGCAGACGCAGCAAACCACTCCCCGCCTCTCGTTTACCCAGCTTCTGACCCAGAATACGCCTCAGGCCATGGCCTGGGTGACAGGAGGAAGCGCAGCTCCCAGCTTAAGCGGCCTGGTGAAATTTTATGATACTCCCTATGAAGGGGTTCTGATCGAAGCTGAGGTGTTCGGTCTCCCGGACATCTCGGTTCCCGGTTCTAGTGATTTCTATGCCCTTCACATCCACCAATTCGGTGACTGCTCCCAGAATTTTACCCGCACCGGCGAGCATTATAATCCTGCCATGCAGCCCCATCCCTACCACGCCGGGGATCTGCTGCCTCTCCTGGGAAATCAGGGCTACGCCTGGTCCGCATTCTATGATAAGCGGTTCCGGGTTTCTGATATCATCGGACGTTCTGTAATCATCCATGCAAACCGGGATGATTTTACCACTCAGCCCTCTGGAGATTCCGGAATGAAGATCGGATGCGGGGTGATCCAGGCGGTATAGACTGACCAAAATGAAAAACAGCGGCAGGTCCCCGCAGGAGTCTGCCGCTGTTTTATTCCTTTTTTTCTTTCGAACTTCGGGGCAGGGAAACAAAAAACAGGATTCCATCCTCCTTTTTACTGGCCCGGATCGTTCCGTTGTGAGAATCTGCAATTCGCTTCGCAATAGACAATCCTATCCCATGTCCTCCGGTAGAGGAGGAGCGGGAATTGTCTGCCCGGTAAAACCGTTCAAATAATTTGCTGCATTCGAAATCTTCCGCTAAAACTGCCGTATTAAAAATTTTCAGATTCACCGTTCTGCCGGAAGCATATAATTCCGCCTCCACCCGCCCGTTCTCTGTCACATACTTGGCCCCGTTTTCCATCAGAACAGAAACCAGCCGCAACAGCTGCTCCTGGTTTCCATACACCTTGATTCCCGGCTGTACCGTTACCTGGAAGCTGCAGTCTTTTTTCATGATCACCTCATGGAATTTTTCCGTTACCTCCAGTACAATCTGTGAGAAATCCACTGCTTCCATGGGAAGCGTTTGCTCCGCTTCCTCAAGCTTTGAAAGGGTAAGCAGATCGTCAATCAGTTCCCCCATATGCTTTATTTCCTCCCGAATCGCCTGGGTCCATTCATTTTTTCCATTTTTATACTCCAGCACCTGGGCATTGGCCGAAATAACAGCAAGGGGCGTTTTCAGATCATGGCTGGCGTCTGTCACAAACTGCTTCTGCCGCCGTGAATTTTCCTCAAAGGGTTTTAAGACAAATTTTGAGCAAATCACAAAAACCACGGATATCAGCAGAGTAAAGCCAAGGAACACCACTCCCATGTTCCGCAGATACGACTCCACAGCGGATCGGCTTTCCGAGTAATCTAAAAAAACAATATATTGGATGGTTCCTTCGGAGGAGGAGATCCGATACCGGTACTTTCCTTCAAATCCCACTTTTTTTTCTGACTCCAGCACACGTTCCGCCATACTGACGGCGTCCTCCTCCGTAACGGACGCAATATGATTCCTGTCGATATCCAGCACCTGCATATTTTGATTCACATATACAATAAAGTATCTGGTTCTGTAAGGAGATTCCTCGCTAAACCCCATAGGGTAGGAATGAAACCGGATGGGATCGTCTTCGAAAGGAGGAACAATTCCGTTATTATCACAGATGATCTGCGTCATCAAATCCGCCTGACGGATATTGTGAAAGCTTAATGACAGATGCAGAATCAGAGCCATAAGCAAAAAAACACCGACAACGCAAAGCAATACGATCTTAATCAGCCTGCTTCTGAGTTTACTCATCGATCCCACGCTCCTTCAGCATAAAGCTGTCATGAATCCGGACGATTTCCATATTGGAATGAATCTGGCACAGTTTATTCTTCAAAAATGAGAGATACAGCATTACAGCCTGTTCCATATCCTCCTTCTGCTCCAGTTTCTCCCCGATCTGATCCTGGCTGAAGGGAACGCCTGTGTTTTTCATCAGAAGCTCCAAAATCCCTGCCTCCCTGCTGCTCAGCCGCAGGCTGCCCCTGTCTGATTTCAGCTCATAGGTTTCACAATCCAACGCAATATTGCCGCATTTCACACTCTGCACCTTGTACCTTGTTGCCCGCCGGATCATGGAATCGATTCTTGCAAGCAATTCTCCCATCTCGAAGGGCTTGGGCAGGTAATCGTCTGCTCCCGCCGTCAGCCCCTCGATCCTGTCTTCCAGGGCGGATCTTGCCGTCAGAAGGAGAGTCGGCGTAAAATCTTCCTTCTCCCGCATCCTCTTAAGCACCTGTATCCCGTCCAGCTTCGGCATCATAATATCAAGCACAACTGCATCGTAATGCACCTTTGTCAACTGCTCCCATGCCTGCAGGCCGTCATATACAGCGTCCACCTCATATTGCTCCATCCTTAATATTTCAGCAACCGCATGAGAGAGGGCTTTTTCATCTTCTGCATATAAGATTCTCATTGCTCCCTCCTTCTTATTGCTCAAGAAGCATTTCCCGAATCGTCTCCATGGACAGATCTGTTGACGCGATCTCATCCGCGCATCGTTTCAGCTCCGACTCGATCAGCGCCTCATTGGAAATATTCTTTTTATATTTCATCTGATGCTCCAGGCTTGCCCAGCAATCCATGGCGATTGTGCGAAGCTGAATTTCTGTCATAATAGATGGGATTTCTTCATCCTCAAAGGGAATTTCAAGGATCACATGGAGACTTCGGTATCCGTTTGGTTTTGGATTCGAGATATAGTCCTTTATTATGGCGATCTTCCATCCGCTGTCCTTCTGCAGCTTATCTAAAATAGAATAAACATCCCCTACAAAATGAGTTACAATTCGCACCCCGACAATATCAGACAAGAAAATCAGCGCGCTTCGGACATCTTGGGAATAACCAAGCTTGCTAAGCTTTTCCCTGGTGCTGTCCATGCTTTTGATCCTGCTTCGGATGTGTTCCACAGGCGCATGCTCGGCATCCTTCGTAATTTCCTCCAGAAGCTGATAAATGGTGGCAAGCATCTGATCCTGGGCGCGGCGCAGCTTCATAAAATAAGTCCCGTAATACTTCTCATCTGTGTATTCCATAGCGGTTCTCTCCTTACTTGACTTCCTTTCATTTCCATCTTCTGAATTATAACCAGAAAATATGATGATTTTGTGAAGAAAACCGCTTGACGTCTTATCTCTTATCTCTCCTCTCGGAAATAGGATACGCCCAGATGTGCCGGCGGCTGTGTTTCCCGGCTTTCCCGGATGCTGATGATGATCAGTACAATGATAGTCACCACATAGGGAAGCATCTTGAACAGCTCCTGGTCACTCATTCCCAGATTGGGGATATAGTTATACACGATGAACAATCCGCCGAACAGAATGGAACCCAGAATGCTCACATTCGGTCTCCAGACTGCGAAAATAACAAGGGCGATGGCCAGCCAGCCCCGGTCGCCGAAGCCATTATTGGACCAGACGCCGCAGGCATAATCCATAACATAATACAAGCCCCCCAGACCTGCAATCACGCTGCCGATGCAGGTCGCTGCATATTTATAGCGGTTTACATCAATGCCGGCTGCATCCGCCGTGGCTGGATTCTCACCCACTGCCCGCAGATGAAGCCCTACTCTGGTCCGGTTCAGCACATAGGAAGTGATCAGCGCCAGCACAATGGCCGTATATGCCAGAAAGCTGTAGGAGAAGAGCACTTGGCCTATCCCGCCAAAATCATTGGCAAAGGGCAGAGTTTTGCGGAAGCAGTTGCTGGTGGCGGTCAGGCTGATAGAAGGCATATCGCTTTTCACCAGCTTGATCAGAGAACCGCCGAAAAAGTTGCCGAAGCCGGTTCCAAAGGTGGTAAGGGCAAGACCTGTTACATTCTGGTTGGCGCGAAGGGTCACCGTCAGAAGGGAATAAATCAGTCCCATAAACAAGGAGCCCAGCATGGAAGCCAGAAGGGGGATCAGCACTGCCAGAACCGGATTGATAGCTGACACATCCGGAAGCGACTGCTCATACAGGAAGGCTCCGATTACGCCGCTGATGCCGCCTACATACATGATGCCGGGAATTCCAAGATTTAAATTGCCGGATTTCTCTGTAATGATCTCTCCGGTGGACCCGAATAACAGCGGGATCCCCTGGACAACTGCACGTTGAATAAAGGATGCTATCATGATTATTTCTCCCCTTTCTTAGCATTATGGACTTTAATGGTATAGTTGATAAAAAACTCGCTGCCGATAATAAAGAAAATAATGATACCTGTGAGGATATCGGAAAACGAGTCGTTCAGCCCGAAGGTAGTAGAGATCTCAATGGCTCCCTTCTGGAAGAAAACAAGGAGGAAGGACGTCAGGATCATATACAGCGGATTAAACTTGGCCAGCCAGGAAACCATGATTGCCGTAAATCCTCTTCCGGCAGCCGTATCCCTGGTAATGGTATGGTCGGTTCCGCTGACTAAAAGAAGCCCTGCAATACCGCAGATGGCGCCGGAAAGAATCAGAGTGCGGATAATGACCTTCTTCACATCAATCCCTACATACCGGGCGGTATTTTCGCTTTCTCCTACCACCGCGATTTCATAGCCCTGCTTGCTGCTGCGCAGATAAATAAACATAAATACGGTCAAAGCCGCCACGATCAGAATATTCAGCAGATAATCATGTCCGCCTAAGGATGGCAGCCAGCCGCTTTTGGTTGCACGGTTGATCACGCCGATCTGGCCGGAGCCCTTGGGCACGGACCAGATATAGGTATAATACGATACCAGCTGAATGGCAATGTAATTCATCATCAGCGTAAACAGCGTTTCATTTGTCTTCCAGTTAGCCTTGAAAAAGGCCGGAATCACCGCCCAGACCGCACCGGCCAGACAGCTGGTGACGATCATCACCAGGTACAGCGCCGGACCAGAAAGCGACTCCCCAAACAGGATCATACAGGCTGCTGTGGCAAGTCCGCCCATCAGCACCTGTCCCTCGGCTCCGATGTTCCAGAACCGCATCTTAAAGGCCGGTGTCACTGCCAGCGACACGCAGAGCAGCATGGCAGTATTCTGCGCCAGACTCCAGATCCTCCGCTTGGTGCCGAAGGCTCCGTCAAACATTTTGAGATATACCTGAACCGGATTCTCTCCGGTAAGCACCACCGTCACCAGTGCGCATACGATCAGGGCAGCCAAAACTGCAGCGATCCGGATCAGCCAGGACTGCCACCAGGCAAGGGCGTCTCTTTTGGCAATGTGAAACTTGGGCTCATGCTTCTTCCTACTGCTCATGTGTCTTCCCTCCATCTGTCTTTGTCATCAGAATACCGATCTGTTCCTTCGCTGCCGTTCTTCCGTCTACCATGCCGGTGACTCTGCCGGAACTGAGTACCATGATCCGGTCGCACAGCTCCAGCAGCACATCCAGATCCTCGCCCACGAAGATCACGGCAACTCCTGCCTGTTTCTGCTGGTTCAGCAGATTATAAATCAGATACGAGGAATTAATATCCAGTCCTCTGGCCGGATAAGCCGCCATCAGCACCGTAGGCGACGAGGCGATTTCACGTCCCACCAGCACCTTCTGCACATTGCCTCCTGACAGGCGGCGCACCGGCGTGGCAGTTCCCGGCGTCACCACATCAAGCTGCCGGATCACATGCTCCGCCAGCTCCTTGGGCGGCCTGCGCTTTACAAATACCGATTTGCCGCTGCGGTAGCTGCGCAGCATCATATTGTCGGTGATATCCATATTGCCCACCAGACCCATGCCTAAGCGGTCCTCCGGTACGAAGGACAGCCGCACTCCAAGATTTCGGATCTGCAGCGGTGTCTTATCTCTTAAATTGCTCTCCTTCCCGTCCTCCGGGGCGTAATAAAGAATCTCTCCTTCCTGAAGCTCCAGCAGTCCGGCGATAGCCTCCAGAAGCTCCCTCTGCCCGCTTCCTGCGATACCGGCAATGCCCAGGATCTCACCGGAGCGCGCCGTG
This sequence comes from Lachnospiraceae bacterium, assembly GCA_030537215.1. Lineage (GTDB taxonomy): Bacteria > Bacillota > Clostridia > Lachnospirales > Lachnospiraceae > Caccovicinus. The sequence goes on along the minus strand of JAUNOF010000131.1, from coordinate 3,361 downwards.
AAGGAAACATCCTTTAACACCTGCACCCCATTCCGATCCTTGTAGCTTACATGCTTCACTGCCAGACGATCCTTCGGCTCCTTTGGCAGACTTCGCTCAATGTTCAGGGAAATCTTTTTTCCTACCATCATCTCGGTAAGCTCCGACTCGTTGGTCTTTGCCGTTTCCACCGTTCCGATGTACTCTCCCTTCCGCAGAACCGCCACCCGGTCGGACAGGGAAAGCACCTCGTGGAGCTTATGGGTAATAATAACAATGGCCTTTCCATCCTCCCGCATGCGCCGCAGGATATCAAACAGATTCCGTGTCTCCTGGGGAGTCAGAACGGCGGTAGGCTCATCCAGGATCAGGATATCCGCCCCCCGGTACAGCACCTTGATGATCTCCACCATCTGTTTTTCCGAAACCGACATTTCATATACCTTCTTCATAGGATCCAGATGAAAGCCGTACTGCTCACTGATGCTGCGGATCCGTTCAGCAGAACGGCGGATGCTGAAGCCCTCCTGCTCCTGAAAGCCCAGTACGATGTTCTCGGCGGCAGAAAACACATCCACCAGTTTAAAATGCTGATGGATCATGCCGATCTTGTAATCAAAGGCATCCTTAGGCGAGCTGATCACCACCTCCTTGCCGTTGATCAGGATCTGCCCTGAATCCGGGAAATAAATACCGGAAATCATATTCATCAGCGTTGTCTTGCCGCTGCCGTTTTCCCCCAGAATGGAAAGGATCTCACCGCGGTTCACACAAAGGCTGATATTCTTATTCGCAACTACCTTTCCAAAGGTTTTAGTAATATTGCGCAGTTCAATCGCCGCATTTTTTCGTTCCTCCATAAATCCTCCTGTGTACTGATCGTTATTGCAAGTCTTATCGTAACTGTGAGGGTACTGAACAGTTACGTCTTATAATGGAAAAGGCGGGGCAGTTGATGCCCCGCCCGGTTGGGTGAAGTAATAAATCTGGATTTCTAAGGATTAGAACATCTCGTTCAACGTGGTAATTCCATCAATACGCAGGTCAAAGTATGGAGCGGACCGCATCTCAGACTCATGGAAATATCCGTCAGAAACCACCTCAGTATCTGGTGTGTAAGCCGGATCCGTGTCCACATCTGCCATGTAGGACTCTACGGCAGCTCCGTCTACGGTAAAGACAGAGGTATCAAACACATGCAGCTCGCCGGAAATCAGCTTCTTCTCAGCCTCTGCAATGGCATCAGCAGTTCCCTCTGCTGCCGCCTTGTCATTCAGCTCAGACAGGACGACTGAACCCTCTTCCAGGCCCTTGCACCAGTCAGCGGCGATTGCTTCGCCGTTTGCCACACAGTTCACCATGTACTCGAAATACGGCGCCCAATCGATCTTGGAGGATACAATAAAGGTGTTGGGGCAGGCGGATACCGTGCTTCCGTTATAGGAAACGTTAGGAACACCGGCGCTCTCACATGCGGTAGGCGCACCCATGGAGTCTGCATGCTGGCTGATTAACTTGCAGCCGCGGCTGATCAGAGTATTGGCAGCTTCCTTCTCAGCAGTCTCATCATACCAGCTTCCGGTAAACTGTATTTCCATGGTAGCACTTGGGCATACAGATCTTGCTCCCAGGTAGAAGGAGGTGTAACCGGAAATAACCTCAGCGTATGTATAAGCGCCTACATAGCCGATCTTAGCCTCGTCCTCAGTAAACTGGCCGTCAGCAATCATCTCATTTAACTTCATGCCTGCCGCGATACCTGCCAGGTAGCGCCCCTCATAGATGGAAGCAAATGCATTATGGAAGTTGTCCAGGCCTGCGGTATGTGCAGTAGTTCCGGTTGCATGGCAGAACTGAACATCCGGGAACTCCTCTGCAGCCTGCGCCATATACTGCTCATGGCCGAAGCTGTCCGCAAATACAATGTTGCAGCCACGGTCCGCCAGATCGGCAGCCGCCTCATAGCACTCGCTGCTCTCCGGAATATTCATCTTAAAGATCACCTGATCATCGGTCAGGCCAAGAGCTTCCTTGGCCGCCTTAGCAGCGTCAATGAAATTCTTGTCATAGGTGGAGTTTTCATCATGCAGGAAAATAAAACCAACCTTAATGTCAGCCGCTGCTGCAGTCTGGGCAGCAGTCTCCTCTGCCCCCTCTTCCTTCGTTTCTTCTGCCTTGGCAGCCTCTGTTGCAGCAGCAGTGGTGCTGTCTGCGGAACCGGAAGAACATCCGGTCAGTGCGCTCATGGACAGAACCGTGGTTGCTGTCAGCGCAAGTGCAAGAAACTTTCTCATCTTCATTTTTTTCATACCTCCGTTTTTGTGTAATGAAACAGCAAACGTTTTGTTCCCTTGGATTGCATGAATCATTACATCTTCTGATACGGCCCACAAAAGAGAAAACAGACTTAATTTCTTAAGCCTGCTGCCAATACACGTCTATTATAGTACCAATAGTCGCAACTTCAGGCGTGCGGTAGAAACGTTTGGGCCAGACATCCAAACCTATATTGGCATAGCTAATTACCCAACTATGGTAACATATCCCCCGGATAAAGTCAATGAAATGTCAAAATATTCAAATCGCGTTTTCACAAATAATTCACATCTTCTTTTCCGGTCATCCAAAGGAATCCATCCGGCACCAGATTTCAATCTTCATAATATTCCAAACCTTCTCATTTATTCTTTATAGTGGTCCATAAAAAACCTCGCAACGGCCTCCGCACTTTCCTTAACTGTCCAGTTTGTAGAATTAATACACAAATCATAATTGATCCGCACACCCCAGACCTGTCCCGTATAAAACTCGTAATAGCGGGCCCTCTGCTTATCAACCTCTTTTATTTTCCTCTGGAGTTCTTTATCTGTCAGGTTTTCGTGTTCCGGTTCATTGATACGGCACCGTTTTATTTTGCTTTCCATTTCCGCATAAAGAAAAATACGGTATGGGCGCATTTCGCGCAGAATATAATCCGCACACCGTCCCACAATCACGCAATCCGATTTCTCTGCCATTTCACGGATCACCTTACACTGCTTCTGATAGACCATTCGGCTTTGTTCAACCATAGTATTTCCAATCATGTTAAATGTCCTTCCAGCGTGGATTGGAAAGGAAATGGCAGGTTTTTGCTCGATAATATTACGAACGTACTGCTCAGAAAATTTTGTCTGATTCACAATCTCCATAATGATTTCCTGATCATAATAAGCAATTCCCAGAATTTCAGCAAGCCGCCTTCCAAACTCACGTCCTCCGCTTCCAAATTCTCTTCCCACAGTAATAATTCTATTCATGAGAACCCACCCTTTCTTTTGGTAACTGATTTGTATCCTGTTTCATTCTAACTGCTACATAAACTGCAACGATCAATTCTGTA
>JAUNOF010000255.1 GCA_030537215.1 Lachnospiraceae bacterium | reverse complement strand
TCCCAGTGCTTGTTCATCAGTTCCAACCCTGATAATTTTGACCTGAATGATGAGATGATCGCCACCTTTTACGGTGCTTTCAATTTTCATGGATTAACCATATCTGATATTGCAGTCTGCGATTCCAGAAATGAAGAAAATGCACCGGAGCTAATCGCGGAAAGCGATATCATCGTACTGGCAGGCGGCCACGTTCCCACCCAAAATGCATTTTTTCAGCGGATCGGACTGCGTGACCTGATCCAGGATTTTCCAGGCATTGTAATGGGCATCAGTGCCGGAACCATGAATTGCGCTGATACCGTATACGCTCAGCCGGAGCTGGAGGGTGAATCCATCGACCCGGATTACCAGCGCTATCTGCCGGGCCTGGGTCTGACTGATGTCAACGTTCTGCCTCATTATCAGCAGGTTAAGGATTACTGGCTGGACGGAAAGCGGCTGTTTGAGGATATCACCTATGGAGACAGCTTTGGAAATCACTTTTTTGCCCTGGTGGACGGCAGCTTCGTGCTGGTGCAGGATGGAGAAACGGTTCTTTTTGGGGAAGCTTACCTGATTCAGGATGGACAGCTTCAGCAGATTAGCAGCAGCGGAGAGGCGGTTGTGCTTTCCTAAAAATAAGTGCCGCAGAAATTCCCAGGTAGAAAAAAGGGACAGCACATTTCTGCTGTCCCGATGTATACACACGGAATATTTTTTGACAAAACGGATTGAGAAAGATGAACCATTACTCATACAGCGGGTACTTTGCGCAGATCTTCTCCACCTCACCGCGGATATAATCAGCCTTCGCCTCAAAATCAGTAGCTGCCAGCCAGATACACTCGGCAATCTTTTCCATATCCTCTTCTACCAGACCTCTGGTGGTAACAGCCGGGGTGCCGATGCGAACGCCGGAGGTTACGAAGGGGCTTCTCGGATCGTTAGGAACGGTATTCTTATTCAGAGTGATGAATACCTCGTCACAGCGGTTCTGCAGCTCCTTACCAGATACCTCCATGCCGCGCAGGTCAACCAGCATCAGGTGATTGTCTGTGCCGCCGGTGAGAATCTTAAAGCCCTGCTTCTCCAGCGCTGCTGCCAGTGCCTTTGCATTCTTTACCACCTGCTCCTGATAGGTCTTGAACTCCGGCTTTAATGCCTCGCCGAAGCAAACTGCCTTGCCTGCAATAATGTGTTCTAAGGGGCCGCCCTGGGTTCCGGGGAAGATGGCTTTATTGAAGTTAAACTTCTCTGCCGCCTCCTTATTTGCCAGAATCAAGCCGCCTCTGGGTCCTCTTAAGGTCTTGTGGGTGGTTGTAGTTACCACATGGGCATATGGGATTGGGCTTGGATGAAGTCCTGCTGCAACCAGACCGGCGATATGAGCCATATCTACCATCAGGTAAGCGCCGCACTGATCTGCGATCTCACGGAACCGCTTAAAGTCAATAACTCTGGCATATGCGCTGGCGCCTGCCACGATCAGCTTCGGCTTATGCTCCATTGCCAGCTTCTCTACTTCATCGTAATCAATATAGCCTTCTGCATTCACACCATAGGGAACGATGTTAAAATATTTTCCGGAGAAATTCACTGGTGAGCCATGGGTCAGATGGCCGCCGCAGTCTAAGCTCATGCCCATAACCGTATCGCCTGGCTCCAGCATGGCAATAAATACCGCCATATTGGCCTGTGCGCCGGAATGCGGCTGTACATTGGCATAATCGCAGCCAA
>JAUNOF010000130.1 GCA_030537215.1 Lachnospiraceae bacterium | reverse complement strand
ATCCGCCGCAGGGATGAGGAGTGAGGCTCATGGGATGCGGAGGTAATGCTGATAGAGCGCAGGAGCAAGCCAGACAGAGCGGCAGCGGAAAGTCGATAAGGCGCAGAAGCAAGCCGGATAAGATGCCGGCGCAAAGTCGGATAACATGCAGGAGCAAGCCAGATAAGATGCCGGAATAAGGCCGGTAAAATGCAGACACAAGACAGAGAAAAGACAGGAGGAAATCAGACAAGATGAAGCTGCAAGTAAGAAAATTTGAGGAGAAGGATTTACCAGAGATGATCAGGATCTGGAATGAGGTTGTGGAGGATGGAATTGCATTTCCCCAGGAAGAACTGTTGACTCTGGAGACCGGGCGGGAGTTTTTTGGAAGTCAGACCTATACAGGGGTGGCGCAGGATAAGGAAACGGAGGAGATCTGCGGTCTTTATATTCTGCATCCCAACAATGTAGGGCGCTGCGGCCATATCTGCAATGCCAGTTATGCAGTAGGCAAGGCGCTGCGCGGCCGCCATATCGGTGAACTGCTTGTGACGGACTGCTTAGAGCAGGGCAAAGCTCATGGATTCCGGGTCTTGCAGTTTAACGCGGTTGTGCGCACCAACACATCAGCCAGACACTTATATGAAAAGCTGGGCTTTCAGCAGCTTGGAGTGATCCCAGGCGGTTTTCGGATGAAGGATGGGCATTATGAGGATATCTGCCCGTATTACCATGAACTGTAGCCAGATCATCGGTTGGGCAGTGATCCTATGCAGTTGTATTTACAGAAATTGCTTCTTAAAAAGCCTGACTATCCGATGAAAACCGGGTTGAATTTTCTCAAGTTTTCAGTATAATAGAACCATTGAGATGATTGGAGGACGCTATGAAGATTGTATATCCAGCGATTTTTTCAAAAAAAGAAGATGGAAAGGGATACCAGGCATATTTCCCGGATCTGGACGGCTGTGTAGCAGAAGGTCCGGAACTGGAGGATGCGGCGGATCATGCCAGAGAAGCGGCAACTGACTGGATTCTGGTAGAGATGGATGAGGGAAATGATCTGCCGGAGGTAAGTCATGTGGAGGATCTGGAGCTGGCCAAGGGTGAGATTGTAAAATATCTGACCATGACCATCCAATTAGTCCCAGGATACGAATAATGGAACACGGCCGCAGACGCAGCGGCCAGATGATTCGGAAGTACACCGCAAAGCATCTTTTTTGCCGTCAGGTAAAGGAGGAGAATGCCTGAACTCATTCCGTTGGGTCTTAAAGGGGATGAGGGCAGGCGTTTTTATATTTAACGATTCAGTAGATCTGAGTGAAGGTACGGAACTGTTGCGAATCAGAATGAGATGGGACAAAACTGGAAATGGTAAGGAGAAGATCATGGAAAATCAAATGCGGAAACGATTTATTCGATATGTATCGGCTAATATCTGGGGAATGCTGGGGTTATCCTGTTACATTTTAGCCGATACTTACTTTATTGCAGCGAAATTAGGAGCAGAAGGTTTGACTGCTTTAAATCTGGCAATTCCCGCCTACAGTGTCATGAACGGCGTGGGGCTGATGATCGGGGTAGGCGCTGCCACACGGTTTGCAATTTTACGCTCCAGACATGCTGAGAAGGAGGCGAACCAGATTTTTACCACAGCCTTTTTGCTGGCTCTTTTGTTTAGTCTTGTTTTTTTCGCTGCAGGGATGCTGGGATCAGATTGGCTGGCCGGAATGCTGGGAGCTTCTGCCGGGATTCGGCCGATGACGGCGGTGTATATGCGTACCATGTACTGGTTTGCGCCGCTGTTTCTTATGAATAATCTGCTGATTGCATTTATCCGAAATGACGGAAGACCGTCCCGGGCCATGGCAGGAATGTTAAGCGGAAGCTTTTTTAATATTGTAATGGATTATGTGATGCTGTTTCCGCTGGATCTGGGAATGTTTGGCGCCGCCTTCGCTACCTGCATGTCGCCGGCAGTTAGTTTGATTGTGATGAGCCCTCATTTTTGGAACAAGCAGAATACTTTTCATTTTGCAGGCTGGAACGGACTTGGGGCGATCCGGCTGCGGGATCTGGGCAGTATTTTTGGATTGGGTATGGCTTCTCTGATCAATGAGGTTTCTTCTGCGGTGGTGCTGATCGTGTTTAATCTTCTGATTCTTCAGATGGAAGGAGACATTGGCGTTGCTGCTTATGGTGTAGTGGCAAACCTGGCGTTGGTGGCGGTTGCGTTATTTACCGGGATTGCACAGGGAAGCCAGCCTCTTTTCAGTGAGGCCTACGGAAAAGGGAACCGCATAGAGCAGAAACAGCTGCTTCACGATTCGATCCTATGTGCTATGGGGATCGGAGGACTTTTAACGGCAGGTGCATGGCTGTTTACAGCGCCTTTGGTGGGGCTGTTTAATCAGCAGGGTGATCTTCGGCTGGCCGTCATGGCAGAGCAGGGGCTGCGGCTATATTTTCCGGGATTTTTATGCGCCGGCCTGAACATTGTGACTGCGTCATATTTCAGCGCTACCGAACAGCCGGGAGCCTCTCTTTTCGTGGCATTGCTGAGAGGATTTTTCTGTATTCTGTTATTTGCAGTTTTACTATCCAGTTTTTTGGGAATGAAGGGAATCTGGCTGTCCTTTGGGGCGGCGGAGACAGTTACGCTCTGCGCAGCGGTTATGTTAATGAGAAGGAAGAGAGGAATGGAAGTATGAAATCAAATGATATGCTCACCGGAAAACCAGGAAAATCCTTATTTTTCTTTGCACTTCCGATGATTATCGGGAATCTGTTTCAGCAGTTTTATAATATGGTGGATACCATCATCGTAGGGCGGTTTGTGGGGGAGGATGCACTGGCGGCTGTGGGGGCCTCCTACTCCTTTACCAATGTGTTTATTATGGTGGCCATCGGCGGCGGGCTGGGCGCTTCCGTACTTACCAGCCAGTATCTGGGGGCGAAGGATTATGGAAGGATGCGGACCTCGGCCTACACGGCGCTGATTAATTTTCTGATACTTAGTATTTTGCTGGCTGCCTTTGGCTTCTGCTTTAATCCTGCGATCATGCGGGCGCTGAAAACGCCGGAAAATGTGTTTGATGATGCCGTATTGTATCTGCAGATTTATTTTACCGGGCTTCCTTTTTTATTTATGTATAATATTCTGTCTTCTACCTTTAATGCTCTGGGAAAATCCAGGATACCGCTGTATTTTTTGATTTTTTCTTCTGTCTTGAATGTGTTTCTGGATCTTTGGATGGTGCTGGGCTGGCATTTGGGAGTTGCCGGAGTTGCCATTGCAACGGTGATTGCCCAGGGCTTGTCAGCGGTGATCTCCTTCCTGGTGCTGATGAAAGAGCTGAAAAAGTATCCGGCAGAAGGACAGGCAGTCCGGCTTTATGACAGGGAAATGCTGGTGAGGGGAACGCAGATCGCTATCCCATCGATTATCCAGCAGTCGATTGTCAGCATCGGTATGCTGCTGGTTCAGTCCGTGGTGAATGGATTCGGATCTTCTGTGCTGGCGGGATATTCGGCCGGAACCAGAGTGGAATCCATCTGTATTGTTCCCATGATTGCAACGGGAAATGCCGTTTCTACGTTTACGGCGCAAAATCTGGGAGCCAAGCAGCCGGAGCGGGTGCGTCAGGGGCTGAAGAGCAGTTTTATGATTATCCTGGCCTTTGGGGTGATCATCTGTGTGGTGCTGAACCTGTTTCATAATCAGATTATTTCTGCCTTTATTGACATGGAAAGCGGAGCGGAGGCATTTGCTACAGGGAATGCGTATGTGTCCTTTATCAGCTGGTTCTTTGTGATGATCGGCTTTAAAGGGGCTACGGACGGTGCCCTTCGGGGAGCAGGCGATGTCAATGTGTATATGGCAGCCAATCTGGTGAATTTAGGAATTCGGGTGCTGGTGGCCAATCTGTGCGCGCCAATTTGGGGTGTTCAGGCGGTGTGGTATGCGGTTCCTATGGGCTGGACCATGAACTTCCTGATTTCCTTCTGCTGGTATTTGACAGGAAAATGGAGCCGGAAGCAGATTATTGCATAGGAACTTTGGCGGATCTGCGGCCGGCTGCCCACCGGATAGACGGGGAGCGGAGATACGACGTTAGGAGGAAATGAAATGGAAATACAGAGGTTTATGGAATTAATGGATTTATCGGAGCGGCTGAAAAATCATACACGCCATTCCTGGACTTCTGCAGGAAGGCATGAGAGTGTGGCAGAGCACAGCTGGCGGCTGACGCTGATGGCCTATTTTGTAAAGGATGAGTTTCCCCAGGCAGATATGGATAAGGTGATCCGCATGTGCATCCTCCACGATTTTGGGGAAGCCTTTACCGGGGATATTCCGGCTTTTCTGAAAACAGAGCAGGATTCCAATGTGGAACGGGACCGGATTTCCCAGTGGGTGTCTGGTCTTCCGGAGCCTTTTGCAAAAGAACTTGCAGAATTGTTTCAGGAGATGGAGGCTTTGGAGACATTGGAAGCGAAGATTTACAAGGCGCTGGATAAGATGGAGGCAGTGATTCAGCACAATGAAGCGGACATCTCCACCTGGCTGCCCCTGGAATATGACCTGCAGATGAATTATGGAGCCAGGGAGGTAGCCTTCTCCGATTATATGAAGGCGCTGAAGGCAGAGGCTAACCGAATCTCTGAAGACAAGATCCGGCAGGAGCAGGGACGGAAGTAAGAGCTGCTGTCCGCAGCCGATATCCAGCCAGGTGCTTTTTGTGTAAGTGAAGTGCAGGGAAAACCGCAAAAAACCTGAGTAAGAAAACTGTAAGGGATCCGTAAATAAAATCAGGTTGATAATATCGAATATCGATAATATAATAAAAGTAATAACAATATCGATATTCGATATTTATGGAGAGGAGGGCACAGATGCCAAGAGATGAATTTCAGTCGCTGACGGAACAAATGTATTATATTTTACTGGCGCTGCTGATGGAACGCTGCGGTGTGGAGATCGTTCAGAGGGTGTCGGATCAGACGGATGGACGGCTGGTGATTGGGCCGGGAACCTTATATGCCCTTCTGGAACGGTTTCAGCAATGCGGGATGATTCGGGAAACCAGGGCAGAAGGCCGACGGAGATATTATAAAATCACGGCCTCCGGCAGGAAGCGGCTGCAGGAGGAATATGGGAGGCTGAGGCGGATGGCAGAAGATGGAAAGGAAGGTGGGTTAGATGAAATATAAGTGTACCATGCTGACATTTCAGTTCCACGAGGGGGAGGCGCTGGCTCAGTATTTGGAACTCCAGGCCCGAAAAGGCTGGTATCTGCAATGCCGTTCCTTTTCGGGAACGGGAGGCTTTCAGATCTGGAAAAAGGGGGAGAAGGCGGATCGGCGTTTTGCGGCTGTTCTTTTAGACGGAGCGTCAGAGTGGGACACCGGATCGGACAAAAGACTTCAGGAATTGTGCCAGCTTTGTCAGGAATTTGGCTGGAATTATTACGGAACCTACGGATTGCTTCAATTGTTCTGGACGGAGCAGAAGGATGCTCCGCCTTTGGAAACGGATGATGCCCTTCGGCTGGATATTTACCGGGAAACCGTGTGGAAAAAACAGGTTCCGGGATATGGAATTCTGCTTTTGATTCTGCTTGCCGGAATTGTGATTTTGGCAAGGCGGTGGGATGCCTGGCTGTTTCATTTGACGGCGATAGCGGAAATCGGGGCGGTCAGTCTGGCTTGGGCTGCTCTGGCCGCGTATCTTTTGCATGTGTTTGGCTGGTACCGCAGGTCTGTCCGTCAGCTTGCCAAAGGGGGTGTCCTGCAGCCAGTTTCCCTGAAGCAGGTATGGCGGGAAAGCTGGTTTTCGGCGGTTCTGGTGGGGGCAGGTCTGTTGCTGCTGATTTTGAGACAGACGAAAGGTTTCCGGCTGCTGTTTCTGGCATGTACGACGGCCTGCATAGCCCTGATATGCTGGCTGGAGCCCCGGGTGAGGAATTGGATCCGCTCTGTAAGCAGCGGTACGAAGGCGGAAGACAGGCGTGCCCTTGTGATCTTTCTGGTGATCTGCGTTGTTATATTAGAAAATGGGATCTATACGGCAGCTGGATCCTTGGGATTGGGAATGGAACCGGAGCAGGAAACAGACATTTCAGAAATGGACTTGGAGCTTCCCATTTCCTTGGAGGAGCTTGGATACCGGCATGAGGAGCAGTACGCCGTGTTTCGGGAGGGAAGCTTTCTTGCATCCAGGCAGGGGGCGGTTTATGGAAAGCCGGAAACAGGAGCCTTGGTTTCCATCTGCTGTTATCGGTCAGAGTATCCCTGGGTGGTAAATTATCTGCAGAAGCAGATCAGGCCGGACAGGGGAAACATGTTTTCTGTGAAGGAGGAACTCCTTTTTGAGGAGAAGGAGTATGAAATACGGCGTTACCTTTATGAGGCGGCTCATTCCATGGAGGATTTGGAATCAGGCCAACGAGGATATACTGTCTATGTGCTGAAGACGGAGAAGGAAATTCTGGTTCTTGACTTTCAAGGCATGGAGGATCCGGAACTGGTGGAGGTAGCCAGGCGGCAGCTTTTGCCTGGAAGCAATTTACAGGCTGATTCGATTATGGAGAAGGAATCAAAAAACACTTGCAGAACCTTCTGTTATGGACTATAATTAGCATATGTCAATAAATAAGGCGAATAAGGAGGAGTCATATGCCAAGACCACAGAAAGCAAAGCAGGTATGTCGGCTCCCAGGCTGCTTCCGGTTTTGCCCGGAACGAACAGACGGACAGAAGGCCGGACATCAGATCACGCTGCTTGTGGAGGAGTATGAAACCATCCGCCTGATGGATTATTTGGGAATGTCTCAGGAGGAATGCGCAGTTCAGATGGGCGTTGCCCGGGCTACCGTTCAAAGCATGTATGCAGATGCCAGGAGAAAGCTGGCCCGTTTCCTGGTGGAAGGCGCCGATTTGGATATCGGCGGAGGCAGCTATCAGCTTTATGGGGAAGCGGGCTGCAGCAGCTGCCGGAGGGCGGGCTGCCAGGCGGGTTTTGGCTTGAAAAACGAGAGAACTGATAAGGAAAATTTATTGGCTTCCATGAAATATGAGAGAGGGGAAGGGATTTCGATGAAAGTAGCAGTAACGTATGAGAATGGTCAGGTGTTCCAGCATTTTGGACACACAGAGCAGTTTAAGGTGTATGAGGTAGAGGATGGAGCGATCAAGGCGGAGCAGGTAGTAGATACCGATGGCTTCGGTCACGGTGCATTAGCGGGTTTTCTGCAGCAGTTAGGCGTATCGGTGCTGATCTGCGGCGGCATCGGCGGAGGCGCGAGAAATGCTCTGGCACAGGCTGGAATTCAGCTTTACCCAGGTGCATCCGGAGATGCCGATCAGCAGATAAAGGCATTTTTAGCCGGAAACCTGGCTTACAATCCAGATACGGTATGCAGTCATCACAGCCATGAGGAAGGCCACAGCTGCCACGGTCATGGCCCAGAAGGCCATAGCTGCCATTAATTTTCCGACAGCTGCGGATCAGATCCACCCACCGTCCAGTTGGATCACCTGACCAGTCAGGTAGGAATGACCGTTCGCTAATTGAAAAGCAAGCTCAGCCACCTCAGATGGCTGTCCCATACGCCCTGCTGGAATCTCTTCCAGCAGGGCTTCTTTTTCTTCTGGCTCCAGCCACTGGTTCATCTCCGTATCAATCGCTCCGCAGGCAATGGCATTTACCTGGATGTTGCTGGGAGCCAGTTCCTTTGCCAGCGCCTTTGTCAGTGCGTTGACTCCGCCCTTGGCAGCAGAATAAGCTACCTCGCAGGAGGCGCCGCAGACGCCCCAGACGGAGGAAATATTAATGATTTTTCCCTGTTGGTGCTTCAGCATTTCCGGCACAGCCAGCTTGCAGCAGCAGAAAACAGAGGTCAGATCACAGGTGATCAATCGGTTCCAGTCCTCCATAGACATATCCTGAAAAAGCCCAATATGGGAAACGCCGGCATTATTGATCAGGGTATCTAAGGAGCCGAAGGTATTCAGGATTTCCCCAAACAGCCGTTTGCAGTCTGCCATATCGCCCATATTTCCGGTAAATGCCAGACAGGGAACGCCAAGGGCCTGGATCTGGCGCTGAACAGCTTCCAGCTTTTTCTTATTGTTCAGACAGGTGATCGCCACCTGCCAGCCTTCTGCGGCAAATTTTAAGGCAATTTCCTTCCCGATCCCACGGGAGGCGCCTGTCACCAGAACCGTCTTTTTTTGCTGCAATGTCATAATAAAAACTCCTTTTGCATAAACACGCTGTTAATACCGCCAAAAGCGGTATGTTTTTTAGTATAGCATAACCTGGAAACGGAATCAACGGCCCAGCTTTTTCCGCTTTAAATTGAAAAACAGCAGGCGATCTGATACAATGCAGATAGATGACAGCAGACAGGTAATCATCGGATCAGGTTCTGCACAGCCGTGGAGGGAAAACTATGCTGACAAAATTAAAAAAATACTCGTCTCCAATCCTCATGCTGATAGTTTTTGAAATCATAGCAGTTACTCTGTGGTTTTCTCTGGATAATCCCTTTTATCTTTTCAATTTTACATATATAGGCGGATGCATCGCCCTTGGATTGTTTTTATATATCCGAAAATACCGGCACGCAAGATTGGTGGTACAATTCGGCGTGGGATTATATATGCTGGTATATCTGGGAATCATAAGCCGGGAGAATATGCAGATCGAGGGCTTCTGGTATTACCTGTTTTCCGGTGTATTTGAGGCCGCTGTCATTCACTATGCAGTGGCCAAGATTGCGGGCCCCCTTTTATTTGGCAGAGGCTGGTGCGGATATGCCTGCTGGACGGCCATGATCCTTGACCTGCTGCCCTATAAGCAGCCCAGGACTCCCAGAAAGAAATTTGGCTGGATTCGATATATCACCTTTTCTCTGTCGCTTCTGTTTGTAGGAGCGCTGTTTGTGTTTCACATTGCCGACAAAGAGAAAATCATGTTCAGGAGCTTTCTCATCGGGAATCTGGCATACTATGCCGCAGGGCTCCTGCTTGCCTTTCGATGCAGGGATAACCGCGCTTTCTGCAAGTACATCTGCCCCATCACCGTATTTTTAAAACCTGCCAGCTATTTTGCCCGTATGCGGATCACCGTGGATCCCAGGCTTTGCGTTTCCTGCGGAGCGTGCAAAAGGGTTTGCCCGATGAACGTTGATGTTACCGATAATTCCTATCGACGGAAGAATGGAACGGAGTGTATTCTCTGCATGAAATGCATGGACCAATGTCCCAAAAAAGCGGTCAGGCTGTAAATAAAAAAATACTTTGAGAGCAATCAGCCTGCAAATGAAAGAAACCTGCAATTTTTTATGTAACAGAATTGTAAGAAATAAATCCGGATTAATCTTCAAAAATATGTTATACTAAAAAAGCAAAAAAAGAAAAAAGTAAAACATAAAAAGACAGGAAGAAAAGTAACTGTTCAGTAGGTCTGCGCAGGGTCTGCCCCAGCGAAGCGAGGGTACTTGCTGCGCTGACCGTAAGAAAACGTGGAATAGCAGGCAAAAATCCCATCGCCGCAGGCGATTTTCAATGGATTTTTGCTCGTAACTGTGAGGGTACTGAACAGTTACGAAGAAAATTGTAAAACAGGGAGGTAATATGAGCATACTTTACGACCTGATTATC
>JAUNOF010000129.1 GCA_030537215.1 Lachnospiraceae bacterium | reverse complement strand
CTTTTTCATGTATCGCCCATTTTGGACGTATTAAATATGTAAATACTGACATATTCTAGCACGAAAACGCAAGGATGTAAAGCTCTCTTTTGCAGATAACACCGAAAATTGCAATCCTTAACGTCTAACAGCTCCCCGCAGCTTACGCTGCAGGGAGCTGAAAAAGTAAAACACTTTTTATTAACGGTTCTCCACATATTTGTGAAGTGTCTTCCGCACTGCTCCGATTCCGGAATACAATTCGGCTGCCATTCCTTCGATCCGTTTTCCAAGGCCGATCTCATATAAGTCCACCCCGAAAATGTCCTTTCTGCTGTACAGCTTTTCCAGGCAGGAGAAGTCTTGTGCACCGTCTTTTATTTCCAATCCGGCAACAATCGGCTGCAACTCCTCCAGCAGTGGGTCTGGCGATGGCTCAAACGCATTTCCTTCATCATCAATGCCCTTTAAATACCGGGAATATCCAGCCAGAACCAGCGGGATCAGCACCAGGTCATCCAGATTCAGTCCCTGCTTCTTATAGCCCTTGATGGTCTCGCCGAAGCGGATCGGCAGCTTCTGGGAGGTGTCGGTAGCGATACGCTGGGGTGCATCCGGCATAAATGGGTTGGGCAGGCGGCGCTCAAGAACAGCTGCAATAAAATCTGCTGGCTTTAACACACCTGGATCTACTACCACCGGCATGGCCTCAATGTAACCGATCTTCGTGATCAAGCCGCGGATATCTTCATCCTTCATCTCCGCAGAGATCCGGTCATATCCCAGCAGACAGCCGTAGATGGACATCGCTGTATGCAGCGGATTCAGGCAGGTGCATACTTTCATCCGTTCTACTTTGTCCACGGTTTCCTGATCGGTGTAAAGCACGCCGCCCAGTTCTAACGGCGGACGTCCGTTGATGTACTGATCCTCAATCACTAAATACTCCGTTTCCTCTGCATTAACAAAGGGTGCGGTATAGGTTCTGCGCTCTGTGATGATGGTCTCGGTGTCCTCAAAGCCATCTGCCTTCAGCATTTCCTGTACCTTGGCATCCGGACGTGGAGTGATCTTATCGATCATGCTCCATGGATAGGAGATCTTAGCCTCATCCTGTACATATGCCAGAAATTCTTCAGGAACCAGCCCCTGCTCTGCCCATTGCTTTGCGTAGGCAACCACTGCCTGCTTTACCTTGTCGCCATTATGGCTGCAGTTATCCATACTTTGTACGGTCAGCGGATATGCTCCTGCTTTAAAACGCTCTAACAGAAGCGCGGTCACCTTGCCCATAATAAGGCCAGGCTGCAGGCCCTTTTCCAGATCCGCCTGCGATACTGCATAGCCCTTCTCTGTGATCGTAAAGCTGATCATCTGCAGGGAGGGATTGACAAAAATCTCTGCCAGCCGGCTCCAGTCCTGGGCAAACGCCATGTCTGCCTTCAGGCTTTCTGTTACAGAAGCAACCACTTTCTTGCGGATGCTTCCATCAGACTGCAGCACTACCAGAAGGCTCAGATTATCATAGGGACGATATGCTTTATCAATGATCTCATAATCAAATCCCTCTGCCACGATCACACCGCGGTCATACCTGCCGGAATCCAGGGTTTCCTGCAGCACCGCTGCCGGAAATGCGCGGAAGATATTGCCTGCGCCAAAGTGTACCCAGGTGGGTTCCTCATATGTCTTTGTCCGAACAGCCTGGATGTCGAAGGCCGGCATCTCATAACCTTTTTCCTTCCAATCTACTGCTATGCCATTTTTAATATCAGAAAGTTTCATCGGTCACGCCTCTCCCTTCTCAGCCTTCTGTTTCTCCAGCATATCCCAGATACCCCAGAGGTACATGATCCCCAATGCACGGTCATACAGGCCGTAACCAGGGCGCACATTACCCGGTCCCTCAGTCCACAGCTGACGGCCATGGTCTGGACGGATATATCCCTCAAAGCCGCCTTCATGGTAGGCCTGCATAATATCCAGGATACCGGTCTCTCCGTCACAGTCACGATGACTTGCCTCGATAAAGTCTCCATTGGGGAAATGATGAACGTTGCGGATATGGGCAAATGCAATGCGGTCACAGTGCCTGCGCACGATCGCTGCAACGCTGTTCTTGGGATTGGAGCTGATGCTGCCGGAGCACAGAGTCAGGCAGTTGTGAGGGTCATCCACCATTTTCAGGAAACGGTCAATGGATTCCTCATCCACTAGCAGCCTGGGCAGTCCGAAGATATCCCACGGCGGATCGTCCTGATGGATCGCCATCTTGATTCCAGTCTCTCTGCATACCGGCATCAGTGCCTCCAGGAAATATTTCAGGTTGTCCCACAACTTTTCTTTGGTAACCGGACGATATGCTTCAAACAACTCATCCAGCTTCGCCATACGCTCCGGCTCCCATCCCGGGAACGTGAGGCCGTTGGCGTTATTCAGGATGTAATCTGCCATCTCCTTCGGATCATCATGAATCCTGCTGGTTTCATAAAACATGGCGGTAGAACCGTCTCCTACCGGATGGAACAGATCGGTTCTGGTCCAGTCAAATACCGGCATGAAATTATAACAGATTACCTTAACTCCAAACTCCGCCAGATTGCGGATGGTCTGGATATAATTCTCGATATACTGATCTCTGGTTGGAAGGCCGATCTTGATATCATCATGGACATTCACCGATTCAACCACATCCATGTTAAAGCCATATGGCTCCAGCTGCTTCTGTACCTTGGCGATCTCTTCCTTCTCCCACACCTGGCCCGGCTGCTTGTAGTGCAGTGCCCAGACGATACTGGTCACGCCGGGGATCTGTCGGATATCGGAAAGCTTGATCATGTCATTTCCTTCGCCATACCAGCGAAATCCCATTTGCATAGGCATATTGCATTTCCTCCTGTCTCTGACGATCAGTCAAATGTGAGAACAATCTTACGAATCGACGGATCGTGAGTATCATTAAAATCGAATGCCTTCTGGGCATCCTGGAAGTAAAAGCGGTGGCTGATGCTGCCGCTTAAGTCTATCTGTCCCTGATTGATCAGGTCAATGACAGTCTGGAACTTCCGGTTCTGCAGGCGGCTGCCTCTTACATCCAGCTCCTTGGACGTGATCACAAACTGATTGATATCATCCGGATCTACGCCGAAGCCCATGGTGATCACCCGTCCTGCATTTCCTGCACATTTGCAGGCAGTCAGGAAGCTTCCCTTAAAGCAGGCGGCATCGATCACAACAGTAGGGCCATATCCATCTGTCAGCTCATGGGCCCGGGCAACTACATCCTCTGTGCGGCTGTTGATCACGTCAGTAGCGCCGTGCTGCAGAGACTCCTGCAGCTTCCCATCATCGATGTCCACCATAATAATTCTCCTGGGGTGATAAAGGCGTACAATGCGGAGAATACTGCTTCCCAACGCTCCGGCACCGATAATCATCACATTGTCCTGAAACTCTACCTGTGCCCGGCTGCATGCCTGTACTGCAATGGTGGTAGGCTCGATCATAACGGCATCCTCATAGGACAGACTGTCCGGAAGACGGTAGCAATCGCTCTCCGGAACTGCCATAAACTCACGATAACCGCCGTCGATATGGACGCCGCGGACCTGTAAGCTGGCGCAGACATTAGGACGGCCCTTGCGGCAGGCATAGCAGTGGCCGCAGGCAGTTACCTGATCGATAATCACCCGGTCGCCCACCTGGTATTTCGTCACATTCTCTCCTACTTCTACCACATCTCCTACCATCTCATGGCCAATTACACGTGGATAGGTAGCTGCTGCATTTTTTCCGTGATAAATACCTACGTCAGAACCGCAGATACCGGCTGCCCGAATCTTCACCAGCACATTATTTTTTGCGTCAATGACCGGTTTTTCCATGTCGATGACCTGGAGATCATTAGGTTTTACAATTTTTACAGCTTTCATCTCACTCTTCCTCTCTTAATCCGTAACAGCGCAGATGGCTTCACGGTTTCTTCAATCCACCTTTACCTTGCAGATGATCTTGCGGATCGTTTCCGCCTGGCCAGCTGCATTGCACAGCGGGCAGTGAGGCTCCATGGGCCATACCGCATAAAATTCGCCTTCTCCGATCATCACATCGTAGCTGTCCTTACAATCCCAAAAGCCATTATCCGTTTCTGGGTTATAATCAATTTCCGACTCCGCAGCCAGAGGCGCGATCCCGCACCGCTCAGCGCCTCGGATGATATAATGGATGTCCATGAAATTCTTATGGATCTCCATCTTCGCCTCCTCACGAGCATGGGTGTCCTTGGTCAGCACATGGACGATCACCTCTCCCGGAATAATGGGGTAGCTTCCATCCTGAAGGTTGGGATCATCTGCATGGTCCCCGATATACTGCAGCGCAACCGCTATATTCCTGTGGCCGCCCAGATAACGGCCACAGTTTTTGATATTATCTACAATCATGTTAATTCCTCCGGTTATGTATCATAAAACGCCCAAGGGGTTCTGAACCAGTATTTCCAACAGGATTACAGAGATTTGATCTCTTCCCACACGGAATCATCTACAAAGATGCCATTTGCGTCATGATCCTTGTTAAACTGTACATAGTCTTCACCAGGCGCCATGATGCCATTGCTGCGCTCTGCCAGCTCTGCACTCTTTAAATACTCGATGGCACGGCGGATAGTCTCGCTCATCTTGTCCCCATCGATGATCTTTTTCGGGTCGATCACGATCATTACCTGAGAGCAGCCGCCGCAGGAGCCCTTGGTAGCTGCATTTAAGTCAACAGCACCTACACCGTCCGTCAGGATGGAGCCCAGGATATCCAGCATGAAGGAGAAGCTGGAGCCTTTCCAGTAGCCGATGGGCATGATACGCATGGACTCTTCAATTGCACCTGGATCATCGGTAATATTGCCGTCCTTGTCAAAACCGCCTGGGAATGGAAGCTTCTTGCCTGCCAGACGGGTCACCTGCAGCTTACCATATGCATACTGGCTGATTGCCATATCCAACTGCATAGCCGGACCGCCGTCAGGACCGGGGCATGCCATTACGAATGGGTTATTGCCCAGACGGCACTCTTTCGCACCCCACGGCGGCATACAAGCCTCCGTATTGGTCCACATAATCCCTACATAGCCCTTTCTTGCCACATACAGGCCGTAGGTGCCGCCGCGCATCCAGTGGGTGGTGTTCTTTAAGCCAACCATACCGATGCCGTATTGGTCTGCCATTTCCATTGCCTGATCTGCGGAATACAGTGCATTCAGAATACCAGGTCCCATGTTTCCGTTGATGATCTTCATGGCGCCGCAGTCCTTCTCGATGGTAGGATCTGCATTCACATCTACCCAGCCCTTCTGGATATAGTCTACAAAACGTGCCACACGGTTGGTGCCATGAGAATAAATGCCGTCATAGGTTGACTCTGTGTGGATTCTTGCACAGGTATCAGCCTTTTCTTCGGTTAAACCATATTTCATAAATACGCGTTTGATCTCGCTCTGGATCTCTTCAAATGATAATCTCATAATAATCTCCTTATTGTTTTAATTGTGGGAACGTAACGGCTCAGCAGGTCCGCCAAACTGCTGTTTTTACTTTATACAGCTGCACCGTACACCAGATTAGGCAGGAATAGTACCAGCTGCGGGAATACCGCCAGAAGTACCAATAATATAATAATTGATGCAACAAAGGGTATGGATTCCTTCGTGTATACCTCGATGGGGCATCCCAGGATCGAACAGGTGGTGTACATCGTTACGCCAATCGGCGGTGTCATACCACCCATGGTAATCAAGATCATGTACATAACACCGAAATGTACCGGATCAAAGCCATAAGAAGTAATGATCGGCAGGAAGATCGGGGTCAGCAGCAGTACGTTAGCGGTTGCCTCCATGAACATACCAACGAAGAATACAAACAGCATTACGATCAGCAGAATGATGTACTTGTTGTCAGATACCGCAGTGATCATACGCGCCAGAGTCTGAGGAAGCTGTCCGGTTACGATTGCATAACCAAATGCGTTGGAGCAGATGATGATAAACATAATAACTGCCAGATCCACTGCAGTGGTAGCCAGGCACTCCATCAGCTTTGCAACCGTAAGCTCGCGGTAGATAAAAAGACCAACGATCAGTGCATATACTACTGCAAACGCTCCGGCCTCAGATGGGGTAAAGATACCGAAACGGATTCCTACGATCAGGATCACCGGGAACATCAGCGCCCAGATATTTTCAACCAGTCCCTTCAGCACTTCACCGATGGAAGGAAACTTATCATGCTCCGGCTTATAATCCCTCTTTTTGGAAATCATGGCAACAGCAGCCATCAGGACAATGGTCATCAAAATGCCAGGAACTAAACCTGCAAGGAACAGACGGCCGATGGATACCTCACCGGTAACACCATACAGGATCAATCCCAGAGACGGCGGGATCGTGGAGGTAATCAGACCGCCCATAGCCAGGATTGCTGCAGTAAATCCCTTGGAATAACCGCGCTTTTCCATATCTGGTCCCAGGATACGGCTTTCCATCGCCGCATCTGCGGTAGCAGATCCAGAGATACCGCCCATCAGACAGGATAAGAGTACGGATACCTGTGCCAATCCGCCTCTCATGTGGCCGGTCACAAGATTACAGAACTTGATCAGACGAGATGTGATGCCTGTCTCATTCATCAGATTACCTGCCAGCACGAAGAACGGTACTGCCAGAAGGGAGAAGGACTGGGTACTGCTGACCATCTTCTGAACAACGATCTGAACCGGCACCTGCTCGGTTACAAAAAAGGAAAGTGCGGAAAGGCCTACGGTAAATGCAACCGGAAGTCCGATTGCCAAAAGGACAATAAATGTAATTCCAAGAATAATCATGCTGCAACCTCCTCCTTTACCAGACTGCTGTAATCATGACGGATGATATTGCGGATGTACTGAACAATGTGCTTTACCGATGAGATGCACATCAGTCCGCAGCCAACCGGGCAGCTTGCAGTGGCGAAAGAATAACTGATATACAAGGTCTGATACTTTCTTGCTGAATTTACGATACACAGGTCAATTCCGTAACGCACCGCAAACAGCAGGAAAAACAGAATCAGGATATAATTAAACAGATAAATTCCATTGAGAACCGGCAGCGGGAACTTTGTGATCAGCATATCCACGCCCATGTGCTTATCCTTTCTCATAGCCAGGTCCGCACCGATAAAGCTGACCCAGGCAAATACCAGCTGTGCCAGATCGGTGGAAACAGACATGTCAACTCCGAAGAAACGGAGCACAGCTGCCGCAAATACGGTAAAGATCAGCACCAGCAATCCTGCGCAGACCAGTAAGGTTTCTACCTTATTCAGTCCCGCTTCTAATGTCTTTAACATAGATGACCTCCTATTGTAACGTTCTACTCAGGCAGCAGTTTTATCAGCAATGCTGCCGCCAGCATCTTCATCCTACCGGCCAAGCTCTGCGTCAATTGCAGCCTTAACCTCAGAATATTTCATCTCATCATAAACCTTATCGCAGGCAGTTTTAAATGCTTCCTTATCACACTCAACAACCTGGATGCCGCCGTCTGTCAGAGTCTTCAGATACTCGTCATTCTTGGCAATTACATTCTCAGATGCAGATTTGCCTGCCTCATAGCTTGCCTCCTTTAAGATGGTCTGATACTCTTCCGGAAGCTTGCTGTACCAGCTCTGGGAGATAACAAGACCAGTCAGAAGCTGCTGATGTCCGGTAAATGCCAGATACTTGGTAACCTCCTGCATGGAAGATCCAACTGCTGCAGACAGATGCACCTCAACACCTTCGATTACTTGCTGCTGCAGCGCCTGATAAGCCTCAGACCATGCAAGAACAGAAGTATTTGCCCCCATAGCCTCCAGGGTGCTTGTAACCACCTGAGATCCTGAAGAACGGATTCTCTGACCCTTTAAGTCTGCCGGACCCTTGACCGGGTTCTTGGTGAAAAGCTCACGCTCGCCCTGATAGTAGTTAAAGGAAAGAATCTGGAAACCGCAGTTCTCTACTTCTGTCTCCATCTTTTTGTAAGTCTCAGTTTCAAACAATTTCAAAGCTTCATCATAGCTCTCTGCAATATAGGGAGCCTGCAGGACTCCGATATCATATACGTAGTTGCTCAAACGTCCCGGATCGGTGATAACACCAACGCCTGCGCCTACGATAGCCTGCTCAAGAACATCCTCATCATTGCCTAACTGACTTCCGGAATATACCTCGATCTGAACATCCCCATTTGTCTTCTCTTCCACGTTCTTTTCGAAAACATCAGTCAGTGCAATGAACAGCGGGTCGGTTTCACTTAAAGCAGTGTTTACCTTCAGCGTATAGGAACCGCTTCCACTGGATGCTGGAGCCGCCTCATTTTTTGAGTCTGCAGCAGCAGCGGCAGTTGTCTGAGCTGTCGATGCTCCAGAACCTCCGCAAGCAGTAAGGGACGCAGCCATTGCACCGGCAAGTAATACAGCTAATGTCTTTTTCATCTTCTTTTCCTCCTTATTGTTTTACTGACATGTTAGCATTTCGCTGTACTGACATAATAGCATACTAACATATCAGTGTCAAGATTGATATTTTGCATAAATTATTTATTGTTTTTTTGTATATATTTTCTATATTGAAAAAAGGAGTTTTGGGATACACGATTTTCTGTGTATCTCAAAACTCCTTTTATATTCCCACACTCAATTAATTCTTTTTACGCCTTAAAGCATCCTGATCCGCCGATCCCGGCTGCCCTCATTCCCAGTATCAAAATAATCCGGATATGCAGCAGCCAATCCGGTCTTACCCACATCCAGTCTCTGGATATGAGATGTCAAAGCCTTGCTGAGGCGCTCTTCATCTCCCATTTCCAAAAGTCTTACAATATCTGCATGCTGCTGAATAGAATCCTCCATCACCGTATCCTTCTGGATAAACAAAATGCGAAGCCGGTTATAATGACCATTTCTGCCGGCGATGGTCGCCCAGGCCATCTGCTGGTCTGTCACATCAAACAGAACCTTGTGAAACTGATCATCCGCATCCAGAAAGCCGACAAAATCCCGTTTCTCGTCACACTGTTTCTGAACCTCAATAAACTTGGACATCTTCTGGATCGCTTCCCCGTTCTTTTTCACCAGAAACTTATTGATCACCCCAAGCTCCAGACATTCTCGAATAAACTTTTCCTGATCCACCCGCTTTAAATCGATTCTGGATACGATTGTCTCCCGCTGAGGTATCATCTCCACCAGCCCTTCCTCCTGCAGGTGCAGAAACGCTTCCCGCACCGGCGTTCGGCTTACATTCAGCTTCGTGGCGATTTCCTGGGTGCTCATAGCCTGTCCCGGCTCCAGCCTCATGGACATAATATTCCGTTTCAATTCTTCATAAACCAGTGTCTGTATTGATTTTCTTTCCATTCGCTCTCTTTGACCCTTCATTTTTACTGCCTTACGTGCTAACATGCTAACACTTAATATGCTATATACTATAACACAGCCTCAGATCATGAAGCAAGCATTTCCTCGTATACAAGCGGATTTTTTCCAGAATCCGGTCTTCCTTTTAAAGCTTCCCAACACTCGCCAGTCCGGTCAATTATGGCAGATGATCGGCATCCCCTTCTCCAAAAGCGGGTACAGCTCTGCCGCCTTCTTCACCGGCAGGTTGATACAGCCGTGGCTTCCATTGG
>JAUNOF010000128.1:9279-9714 GCA_030537215.1 Lachnospiraceae bacterium | reverse complement strand
AGGTAGTGGAAGGTCAGACTACCACCATCGAGATGCCGGCAGGAGCAACCGGAGGCCATACTCTGGTAGTAAGACCAGTGGAAACCGAAACCCCGGTAGAAATGGTGGAAACCTCCTTAACAGTTAACTACGAGCTTGCAGACGGAACGCCGATTGGAACGGTATATCTGCATAAGGAGAGCGAGGCCGGAAAAGATGTAGTCTTTGTGTTAGGCGAGGACGGCTTCATTATTCCGACAGTAAATGACGTAGCATATGAGGTAGTGGAAGGTCAGACTACCACCATCGAGATGCCGGCAGGAGCAACCGGAGGTCATACTCTGGTAGTAAGACCGGTGGAAACCGAAACTCCGGTAGAAATGGTGGAAACCTCCTTAACAGTTAACTACCAGCTTGCAGACGGAACATCCGTGGGAACCGTACATCTGCACAAGA
>JAUNOF010000128.1:5989-9179 GCA_030537215.1 Lachnospiraceae bacterium | reverse complement strand
CCACCATCGAGATGATGGCAGGAACGACCGGAGGCCATACTCTGGTAGTAAGACCGGTGGAAACTGAAACTCCGGTAGAAATGGTGGAAACCTCTTTAACGGTTAACTACCAGCTTGCAGACGGAACATCCGTGGGAACCGTACATCTGCACAAGAAGAGCGAAGCCGGAAAAGATGTAGTCTTTGTGTTAGGCGAAGGCGACTTCATTATTCCAACAGTAAATGACGTAGAGTATGAGGTAGTGGAAGGTCAGACTACCACCATCGAGATGATGGCAGGAACGACCGGAGGCCATACTCTGGTAGTAAGACCAGTAGAAAGCGAACCCCCGGTGGAGCTGGTGGAAACTTCCGTAACCGTTAACTACTGGCTTGCAGACGGAGCATCCGTAGGAACCGTATATCTGCACAAGAAGAGCGAAGCCGGAACGACAGTAGATTTCGTATTAGGCGAAGGCAATTTTGTTCTTCCTAAAGTAAACGATGTAGAATATAAACTTGCAGAAGGCGAAAGCGACACAATTACAGTGGAAGCCGGAACGGAAGAGACGGTTGATATATTCGTAGAGCCGGTGGAGACAGATGAACCGGGTGATGAGGAAGAAACAGAAGCGTTTGTCAACGAGGAAAAGACCAAGCTGGTAGATCTGGGCTGGGTTCAATATGCAGTAATTACTCTTGCACAAGGTTCTGCAGAGGATTATACCTTCACAGTAGATGGAACGGATATCACTGGCAGCCTGACAAATGTTGACGATGCCGGAACGATTGTAAAGTGGGAAAGCACGGTTTTAAAGCCGGGGGCAGTAACCGTTACCAGAAACAGCGACCAGAAGGAGCAGACCGTAACTCTCAGCAGCTCCCAGGGAGCAGAGGCTCCAGATGCAGGCAGCGCAGATTCTGCACCGGATATGATCCTGACCAACGGAGCGGTTTCTGTATTTGACTATTATCTGGATGTATATGATAAGGACGGAAATGTGCGGGTTGCACCGGAGCGGACAACCTATGACTTAAGCGGTATCCGAGATGAAGCAGAAGAGGAGATACCAACGGAATATTATGCTCCTGATGTTATGATTGACCAGCAGACCGGAAGCGGGGAGATCGTAGTTAAGTTCTCCTTAAAGACAGATGCACAGGAATCCTGGTTTGAAGGCTTAACCACAATCAAGGCGCTGAATGAGGATAATAATATTCTCAACCGGCAGCTTCCGTTTAAGAAATCCATAGAAAATACATATGGCAGAACGGGAGTAATTACCATTCAGCTTCCGCAGACGAATCTGGTCTCCAGAGGCTGGTATCGGTTAAATCTGGCATCATCTTACAGCAAGGCAACGATGACCGTTCCGATTCAGCTGGTAGATGATCAGGAATACACATTACAGCTTAACACGTTGAATTTGAATCCGAAACCAGGCGAGTGCTTTGCATTTGAAATCGTAGGAAAGAATGGAAGCAGTTTTGGCAATGAGATTCTGTCGCCTATTTATCGGGTTGATTTAACCATGCCGTCTGGAACCACCAGAACCTTAACAGAAGTAACGGACTGGTATGAGATCGGCAGCCTGCTTCATATCTGCGGCACGAATACAGACGGAGAAGTTATTACAGAAGAAAGCGGTGTTTATACCGTTACCGTATATGCAAACGGCTATCAGACCATGTCCAAGATGGTGGAGATCAAGGACGGAAAGACCATGACTGCAGATGATGTGGAAGAAATGGACGAGGGAATTGATGCAATGTCCAGCGCTTCCCTTGGCGGATCTGGTTCCTCCGGCGGTTCTGGTTCTTCCGGCGGCGGAAGCGTTAATGCGTACCTGATTTTTGACCATGACCTGATTGCTAACGCTTTGATTCTGGAAGAAATCGGACTGACAAATGCAGACGCAGACGCTGTGCTGGAGCGCTGGTATGACCAGAAGCCGGTTTCTGTTGCAGATGAAACTGCAGAGGTTATGTATGACTTTGTAACATATCTGAACACGGTGAAGGATGCAAGACTGGAATCCGGAACATACCTTTCCTTCCAGCAGTACAAAGAGCTGGAGGTAGGTCAGACTGCCAGCCGGCCGTATCAGGTAAAACGAGTGCTTGAGGATGGATTATTAGGAACGTTCTTCCAGTTCTCCGATGCCATTGGAAAGAAAGCGCCGCAGCTTGATGGTACAGATGCAGCGTATGGAGAGGACATTGTTCTCAGCTGCAGCACAGATCCTCTTTACCTGAATGCAGATGTCAAGCTGTATCTGGATGGTGTGCTGACTCCTCTGCGGAATGATGATTACTTAAGCCAGTACAGCTACAATAGTGAAAACAATACCATTACGATTTATTCCAGAACAAAGGGAACGGCAGGAGGAGATGTTCTGCTGACTTCTGGTACGCACAAGCTTCAGATCGAGTCAGAAGGCTATCAGACAGCAACCATAACCCTTAATGTAACTCGTTCTCTGGAAGTCTTTGAATTAAGTCTGGAAGACCCGAATCCAGCGGCAGGAGAAACGGCAGAAGATCCTTCTGTATATTATACCGGACAGGATGTGTATGTGAATGCAGCGTGTGGTGCAGATGATGAGGAGCAGGCAGCTCTGCGCGGCGACTTCATGAAGCACTTAACGGGAATCGAAATGAAGTATCCGGACGGAACAACTCACAAGATTAATTCCACAACAGAAGGAAGTATTTTCGGAGATGATAATTACATTGCAAATGAGTTCGGCTTTGTACTTCAGAAGGGACTCTTTAAGGAAGCAGGCAATTATATCTTAACTGCATGGGCAGACGAATATACGCCTAAGATTCTGGAATTTACCATTGAGGAAGGCAAAGAAAACCCGGATGACGGCGGAGAGGAAACCGAAACTCTGACAGCACCGAAGGCGTCCGGAGTGGAATACAAGACCCCGATTATCGGCAACAGGTATTATCAGGTATCCTTTGACGGCGATGAAGAAGCAGTAGCGGCATACCTGGCAGTGCTGGCAGACCGTGAAAAGGAAGTAAGCGTACAGGTAAATGGAACAGAGTACACCTACACCGGTTCCTTCTGGCAGGATGAGAACAAGTACACTACGGCCAATGATCCAGATTTCGGAGGAAGCGATAAGTTCCTGAACTTTACCACAGATCAGTTTGCGGAAGGCGAGAACACCATCGTTATCCAGGCAGAAGGCTATGAGGA
>JAUNOF010000128.1:2221-5889 GCA_030537215.1 Lachnospiraceae bacterium | reverse complement strand
GGCTCTGACGAAGGCGGAGATGAAGTGGAGACTCTGGCAGCGCCTCAGGCATCAGGGGTTGAATATCAGACCCCGGTTCTCGGCGGTACGTATTATCAGGTATCCTTTGAGGGCGATGAGGAAGCGGTAGCAGCATACCTTGCTGTACTGGCAGACAGTGAAAAGGAAGTAAACGTACAGGTAAATGGAACGGAGTACACCTACACCAGTTCCTTCTGGCGGGACGAGAACAAGTACACCACAGATAATGATCCATCCTTTGGAGGACCGGATAAGTTCCTGAACTTTACCTCCAATCAGTTTGCGGAAGGCGAGAACACCATCGTTATCCAGGCAGAAGGCTATGAGGATCAGACGATCATCATCAAGGTAACAGGAACGGATGCAAGCATTGGCGACGGCTCTGACGAAGGCGGAGATGAAGTGGAGACTCTGGCAGCGCCTCAGGCATCAGAAGCCGAGTATCAGGCACCGATATTTGGCGACAAGATTTACCGGGTATCCTTTGAGGGCGATGAGGAAGCAGTAGCCGCGTACCTGGCTGTACTGGCAGATGATCAAAAGAACGTTTCTGTTCAGGTAAATGGAACGGAGTATGAGTATAAATATTCCTTCTGGAACGATACTTCCAAGTATACTGTAAGCAAAGATTCTTCTTATGGTGGAAAAGATCGGTATCTTGATTTCACGGAAGATGCGTTTGAGGAAGGCGTGAACACCATTGTCATCCAGGCAGAAGGCTATGAAGAGCTGACGATTGCCATTAAAGTAGAAGGACGGATTGCATCGATTGTTGATCCGGATGACGGAGCAGAGGAGCTTCTGAAAGCGCCGGAGGCAGATGAAATCAGTTATGCCTACAATGTATTATTTGGTTCCTACTACCGTGTAACCTTTACCGGCATCAGCACGGAAGAGTTAGAAACTTACTTGAAGAAGCTGAAGGATACGGAGATTGCCGCTGTTACTGTAAATGGACAGGCTTATGAACCGGCTGTCAGCTTATTCGGAAGCGAAATGTCCTATGTGATTTCGTCAAATCCGTATGGAGAGTCCGTATACCTTGATCTTACAGAGGACGGATTTACCGCAGATGTAAATGAGATTGTCATCCAGGTGGAAGGCTATGAAGATCTGACGTTTGAAGTAGAAAAGGAAAGCGATGATGAGGAGGAAACATTGCTTACATCTGCTTCCTATGGTCAGGAAGAGGATGACGCCAAGGATGAAACGGATTATGCCGGAAAACCAGAAGCTGGCGAAACTGAAGCGCCTGAGGAAGACGAGAAGCCAGAGGAAGGCACAGAAACGGAAGAGGGCCAGAAGCCAGAGGAAGGCGAAGAAACTGAGGAAGATGAGAAGACTGGCGAAGAATCCAATGAGGATAAAGAGCCGGAAGACAGCGATCAGAATTCTCAGGATCAGGAAGATGAAGACCAGAATTCCCAGAAGCCGGAAAACGATGACAGCAGCTTAGAGGAGAAGGATGATCTGAAAGATGATATCCAAGATCCGGAGGACGAAGCCGATGAAGATGGCGATGCCGAAGAGCTGGAAGCAGGGGATGGAGAGGAAGAATCTGACGGGGAAGAAGCAGAAGATGATTCCCAGACTCCAGATGAGGAAACTGACGCAGACGAGGATTCTCAGAACGCGGAAGCGGATGGAGATGAGGATGCAGACCAGCAGTAACTAAAGCAGCCTTACATTAAGGAAAGTGAACCGATGCAGAGGGATTGATTCCCTGCTGCATCGGTTCTTTTTGGTCGTGAAAGGATTTGCTGTTATAACAGCAGTCTGTTGGATGCAAATGTAACGGAGCCGGTTGCTGTGAACGCACATGAACAGTAACTACTGATCGTCGCCCATCGGAACAAAAAAGGTAATCATATAGAATATGGGCAAAGAAAGTGATATAATGATAGAAGTCGGAACTGCCAGGCGCGTTTAGGCGGTTACGGTTTTTGTCATATTTGGAAGAAAAAAGAATCATAAAGGGCGAAAACAGCGTGGAGGCAGAACAAGATGAAAAAACCATTGCCTATTGGTATCGATAATTTCGAAAAGCTGATTACAGATGGCTACTATTATGTTGATAAGACGCTTTATATTAAGGATCTTTTGGATTTCCTGGGGGAGGTAAATCTGCTTATCCGCCCCAGACGTTTCGGAAAAACCTTGAACTTAAGTATGCTTCGCTGCTTTTTCGAAGATACGGGAGATTCCGTAAAAAATGAATCAAATCGGGCACTTTTCAACGGCTTAAGGATCATGGATGAGGGCGAAGCTTATACCAGCTATATGGGGCAGTTTCCGATTATCAACCTGACGCTGAAATCTGCAAGACAGAGAGAGTTTGATACGGCATCTTATATGATTCAGGGGGCTATTTCCTCAGAATATCAGAGACATAAGAATCAAATTGCCCAGGGAAAACAAACTCTTTCAGAAAACGATTGGGATAAATTTACAAGAATAGCAGAACGGAAAGCTAACTATAAGGAATATGCTGATTCTTTGCAGTTTTTAAGCCAATGCATCTACAAAGCAACGGGAAAAAAGTCAATCATTTTGATTGACGAGTATGATGTGCCCTTGGAAAATGCTTATTTTGCCGGATTTTATGAGGAGATGATCGAGTTTATCCGATCTCTGTTTGAATCTGCCTTAAAGACGAATGAAGCACTGCAGTTTGGGGTGATCACCGGATGCTTGAGAATTTCAAAGGAAAGTATCTTTACTGGTCTGAACCATTTGAATATCATATCCGTTTTGGATAAGAAGTACAGTGAACATTTTGGATTTACAGAAAGGGAAGTCCGCAGGATGATGGCTTTTTACCAGCGTGAAGAGAGATTTGCAGATATGAAAACATGGTATGACGGCTATACCTTTGGAAATACGGATATTTATAATCCTTGGAGTGTGATCAAATTTATGGATGATCTGAACACAGATCCAGATGCATTTCCACGCCCATACTGGATCAATACCAGCTCCAATGCAATTATTAAGAATATGATCGGCAGAGCCGACCGGGAAATGAAGGGGAAGATCGAATCGCTTCTTAAGGGAGAGACTATGGATATCCAGATACATGAGGAGATCACCTATGGGGATTTGGATGAAACCGGAGAGAATCTTTGAAATTTCCTTTATTTTACAGGGTGTTTGACAAAGGAACGGGAGTATTTCAGGGAGTCATCCATTTATCTGAAGGTGCGGATTCCGAATACAGAGGTAAAAAGCGTATATCAGAACGCGATTTTGAACTGGTTTCGGGAGTCCATAAAGAAAAGAAATTTTCATGAGCTTTATCAAGCCATGGAGGATGGAAATGCGGTGAAAATGGGAGAGATACTGGGAGAACAGCTTTTGTCTACCATCAGCTTCTATGATAGTGCAGAAAATTTTTATCATGGTTTTCTGGCAGGAATTTTAAGTCAAAGTGAGAATTATCTGGTAAAGTCAAATCGGGAATCTGGAAATGGCCAGTCGGATATTATGGTGAAGAGTCCGTCTCTGCGGGGAAGAGCCTTTCTTCTGGAGGTGAAGGTTTCTGAAACGATTGATCAGTTGGAGAAAGATGCAGAGCGTGCAGTAGAGCAGATCTATGAGAATGATTATATGGCAGAGCTGCGCACCGAAGGATATCGGAATATCACCTG
>JAUNOF010000128.1:0-2121 GCA_030537215.1 Lachnospiraceae bacterium | reverse complement strand
GAGGAAGCAGAATTCTAGTATGCCCCACACCAATTGTTTGTAACATGCAGAAAAACTCTCTTCCTACCTGAGAGTTTTGGAGGCGCTTGAATGGATAAAATGAAGATGAAAATTGGCGAAATGGCCAGGATGAGCAAGGTTTCCATCCCCACCTTGCGGCTTTATGATGAGATGGGACTTCTAAAACCCTGCTGCACCGACCCGGTGACCAATTATCGGTATTACAGCATTTACCAGACAGCCAGACTGGACATGATCCAGTATATGAAGGAGCTGGGCATGAGCCTGACAGAGATCCGGCAGATCCTGGAAACCGGTGATATCCAGCTGATTGAATCCACTTTGATCAGCAAGAAACGGCAGGTGAAGGAGCAGATCAGTCATCTGGAAATGCGTCTGAATGCTCTGACCAGGACCATCGAGAGCGTGGAGCGGTTCCGAAAGGCGCCGGACTGCGGTATGATCACCATTGAATACATTCCTCACCGGAAAATCTTTGCCATGCATACGGATATCAACTTTTATGAACACGATATTTCTGTATATGAGCAGATCCTTGCTGATTTAAAGGGAACCATCGTGGATCAGGCGCTGCCGCAGATCTATTACTGCAATGCGGGAACCATCCTGCCTATGGAAAATTTCCTGAATAAGCGGTTTGTTTCCAATGAAATTTTCGTTTTTGTAGATGATCAGTTTCCGGAAAATTCATCAGTGCGGCGTATTGACAGCGGCATGTATGCCTGTATTTATCTGGACAACTTTGATGACGAGCTGGAATATGCCGGCCGTCTGCTGGACTATTGCAATTCCCATAATTACACCATCTGCGGCGACTATATCTGCGAGGTGCTGACCGAATTTAATGTGTTTGATAGTGAAAAGCGGTCCATGTTCCTGCGGCTTCAGGTGCCGCTGAAGTTCCGCTGAAAGCTTGTTAAAAAAATCTCAAAAATCCTCTTGACTCTCATCCGCACTGAGGCTGTACAATAAAATCAGCAAAAGCGAACTGGAAATAATTATTGCTGTTAAGCATAATGCTGGATGGCAGGAATCACAATGAGAAGGAGGCTTTTATCTATGAGAAAAATTAAGGTAGTACAGTATGGATGCGGTAAGATGAGTAAATACATCCTGCGTTATCTGTATGAGCACGGCGCACAGATCGTAGGTGCTATTGATGTGAACCCGGCAGTAGTCGGCATGGATATCGGTGATTATGCAGGTTTAGGCGTAAAGACCGGTGTATTGATCAGTGACAATGCAGATGAGGTTCTGGATTCCACCGACCCGGATATTGCAGTTGTGACCCTGTTCAGTCTGGTAAGCGACTGCTACGAGCACTATGTAAAATGCTTAAGCCGCGGCATCAGCGTGATCACCACCTGTGAGGAAGCAACCTACTGCTGGACCACCGATCCGGTACGGGCTAATAAGCTGGATGTGATTGCAAAGGAAAACAACTGTACCTTCGTGGGAAGCGGTATGGAGGACACCTTCTGGGTAAATATGGTTGGCATGGTAGCAGGAAGCTGCAATACGATTACCAAGATCGAGGGAGCAGTCAGCTACAATGTAGAGGATTACGGTCTGGCACTGGCCAAGGCTCACGGCGTTGGCCTGACACCGGAGGAGTTTGAGAAGCAGATTGCTCATCCGGAGGTTTTGGAGCCGGCATATGTATGGAATTCCAACGAGGCTCTGGCAGCAAAGATGGGATGGACCATTAAGAGCCAGACCCAGAAATGTGTTCCGTATTTCTACGATTCCACCCTTTACTCCTCCACCCTTGGAGAGGATATCCCTCAGGGCAACTGTATTGGCATGGCAGCCGTAGTAACCACAGAGACCTTCCAGGGCCCGATCATTGAGACCCAGTGTATCGGAAAGGTTTACGGACCGGATGACGGAGATATGTGTGACTGGAAGATCACCGGCGAGCCGGATACGGAGTTCCATGTGGTGAAGCCGGCGACGGTGGAGCATACCTGTGCCACCATTGTAAACCGGATTCCAAGTGTACTGCGGGCACCGGCTGGCCTGGTTACGATGGATGAACTGGACGAGATCGAGCATCTGACTTATCCCATGGAGTTTTATTGCTGATAGAGATGTGGAATC
>JAUNOF010000127.1 GCA_030537215.1 Lachnospiraceae bacterium | reverse complement strand
GGCATGAAAACCATTGAAAGCTTTACCTTGCCGGAGGATCGGAATATTTTCAGCCAGGTGATGGAGTCTCATCAGAAGAATGGAACGGCAAACGGAAAGATCCTGGGATATATTGCAGATTATTTTCTCTATCCTAAATCGCTGTCGGATCTGGCTTATATTTCCCAGGTGCTTCAGCTAAAGGCCATTCAGTACGGGGTGGAGCATTGGCGGAGAAACCGGGGGCGCTGTATGGGCTCTCTTTACTGGCAGCTTAATGACTCCTGGCCAGTGGCTTCCTGGGCAAGCATTGATTACTATGGCAGATGGAAGGCGCTTCATTACGGAGCCAGAAGATTTTATGCTCCAGTTATGGTCTCCGCCTGTGAGGAGGAGGAGCTGTCTGCAAGGATCCGCTATTATGTGAACAATGACACGCTGGAACCAATAAATGGAACAGTGGAGGCGGCTCTTATTGACCGGGATTTTCAGATACTGTGGACAGATGCCAGACAGGTGACTGCAGAGCCGATGTCTGTCAGCCAGTGTATGGAGGCGGACTATGGAAACTGGATCCCATCGGAAGAGAAGCGGGCTGAAGTGTTTGCCAGAGTAAGGCTGACTATAGGAGGTAAGTGCATTTCAGAGCAGACCACACTTTTTGTGAAGCCAAAGCATTTCCATTACCGGAAGCCGCAGTACCAGGTGCAGGTAAGGGAAATGGAAAACACGTTTGAGATCTGTACAAAATGCCAGACCTTTGCACAATATGTAGAACTGGATCTGAGGAAGCTGGATGGAACCTTCTCTGATAATTATTTTGACATCACATCCCCTGAAGGTGTGACTGTGGTGCTGCCAAAGGCTGAACTGCGAAATGTCGCTGGCAGCTTTGGGGGAGAAGGAGTTCATCCAGAGCTGGTAAGCTGCGAAGCTCTGCAGGAACAGATCCGGGTTAGGAGTGTGGCGGACAGCTATACAACGGGCTGAGGGAATTTCAGCAGAACATCATAAACGATTGCATATAGAAAGGAAATGAAGATTATGAATATTTATGAGAAATTAAAGGAACTGAATTTAACATTGCCCCAGGCGCCGGCTAAGGGTGGATTATATTCTCCATGCATGCGGTTTGCAGGAAATCTGGTGTACGTGTCCGGCTGCGGCCCGATCATCGGTGATCAGAATGCATGTGGCAAGCTGGGGAAGGAATATACCACAGAGGAAGGGATGGCATGGGCCAGAAACTCCATGCTGAATGTTCTGGCGGT
The DNA here is from genome assembly GCA_030537215.1 of Lachnospiraceae bacterium. Taxonomy (GTDB): domain Bacteria; phylum Bacillota; class Clostridia; order Lachnospirales; family Lachnospiraceae; genus Caccovicinus. The sequence continues at coordinate 8,494 of JAUNOF010000127.1, read as the reverse complement.
CCTTGAACGGGAGGTAGGAGATCTGAATAAGGTAAAGAAGGCGGTCAAGATCCTGGTCTTTGTGGCAAGCACCGATGATTTTACTGAGCAGCCGATGGTGGCAAACGGGGCAAGCGCACTGCTGGGCGAGCTGTTTGGAGAAGAGAATCTTCCTACTCGTTCCGCAGTAGGCATGAATGTGCTTCCTGGAAATATCCCGGTGGAGATCGAAGGAATTTTTGAAATTGAAGCGTAATTTTTAACGAGGAAGCGAAATTTTGGAGGCCAGAAAAATGAACGAAAAATTTCAAAAAAGCATAAGAGAATCATTGTTTGTACATTTTCCATTGAAGCCGGAAGAGGACCGAAGCATTGAGACGAAGAATCTGCAGAAGGAAGTAAAGTCATCTGTCCCGCTGTGGGATGGGGAAAGCCTGGACTGCTGGAGCTTTGAGGGCGATGGCGAGGTATCAGTGGGGGAAAAGGGTACTTTGAATCTGCACACCTGGTCCAGGGCGGACCATTGGCCGGATACAGAGGTGCGGGCGCTGAATGCATCGGCCGGTGCATACGCTACTTTCGGAAGCTATATTGCAAAGCTGGATATCAGCAAGCTGAATGTATCTTCCGGAAACCGGATCTATTTTAAAATCAAGCCGGAGTGTGAGGGAAACCGCTGCCCCATCGTGAGAGTGGGATTCATCAACAACGGCGCCATCAAGATTCCGGATGCCTACTCCAGAGAAGGCTTCCATGCCATGAACTTAAAGAATCATCAGTGGAATGAATGCAGCTGGGAAATCGACTCCATCGCACATGATAAGCTGGAGGAGATCTCCTTCAATATCCACCGCTACGGCCAGGATGTTACCACTGGCGACAACATGTATTTTGAACTGAAGGATATCTGCCTGCAGGAGGTGGAGCCGAATGTGGTACATGGCTGGCAGTGCCGGAAGGAAGGCGCGGCTTATTCCACCACCGGATATTTTACAGATGGGGATAAGATCGCTATTGCCAATACAGATGCGGATTCCTTTGAAATCGTGAATGGGACTGACAGCAAGGCGGTATATTCCGGCGAGATCAAGAGAGTCAAGAATTCCTTCGGCGAATTTGGGGTCATGGATTTTACCGACTTAAAGGCTGAGGGTGAGTATCGGATCAAATTTGGAAATACCTTGACCGGAAGCTTCCGAATTGGTATGGATATTCTGGTGCCCGGACTGTGGAAGCTGATCAACTTTTTGTACTGCGAGCGGTGCGGTTATCCGGTTCCCAACTGCCACGGTACCTGCCATCATGATGTCCTGGCAGAGCATAACGGCCTGAAGCTGGTGTATGCCGGAGGCTGGCATGATGCGGCGGACGTGTCTCAGCAGACCATGCAGAGCGCGGAGGTGCTGGATGGAATCCTGCAGGCGGCCAGGGAAGCAAAGAAATACGATGAGATGCTTTCCTTAAGAATGATGGAGGAGGCCAACTGGGGGCTGGACTTTATTTTAAGAATGCGTTTCGGCGACGGCTATCGTGCCAATCATGCTGCCTTAAGACGGTGGACGGATCAGCTGATCGGAAACATGGATGATGAGGAGGCGGATGTTAACAACCGTTCCTTTGAAAACTTTGTCTTTGCCGCAGTAGAGGCTGGTGCAGCAGAGAGCTTTGGAGAGATGGACCCGGAACTGGCGTGGAAGTGCCTGGATACAGCGAAGGAGGACTTCATGTTTGCTGATGAACGTTTCCGCAAGGTAGGGGTAGAAGCGCCTCATATGGTAGAGCATACCTCCGGAGCCAGCCGTTCTCAGTATTATGCAGCAGCAGCCTGGGCAGCAGCAAGGCTGTATCGGATGACTGGGGAAGACCGGTTTGCCGCCTTTGCAGAAGAATATGCAGATAAGATGACTGCATGCCAGGAGACAGGAGACAAGGCTCCGATGAACGGTTTCTTCTATCGGGATGAGGAGAAGAAGCATATCGTACACTTCTCTCATCAGGCGAGAGATCAGATATTTGTAATGGCGCTGGCAGAGGTCTGCAAAGATCTTAAGGATCATCCGAAGAAGGCATCCTGGGAGCAGGCGATGAAGCTTCATGCTTCTTATTTAAAGAAGCTGAAAACCTATTCCGCGCCATACGGAATGCTTCCTGCCGGCATTTATCATATTTCCGAGGCGGATGATGAGGAGACTTTTGAGGTGATCCATCCTCATGCAGATTTCCCGGTGGATCGTCTGAATTATATCGAGCAGTTGGAAAATGGAATTTCATTAGGCGATGGCTATTATATCCGCATGTTCCCGGTATGGTTCTCCTACAGAGGCAACTCTGCAATCCAGCTTTCCATGGGCAAGGCGGCAGCGATTCTGGGACAGTATTTCAATGACCGGGAGCTGATTGAGATCGGGCGGGAGCAGATCTACTGGACCCTTGGCAAGAACCCATTCAACCAGTCTCTGATGTACGGAGAGGGCGATAATTATGGACAGGAATATACGGCGCTGCTGGGTGAGACCGTCGGCGAGATGCCGGTAGGTGTCCAGACCAGAAGAAACGAGGATCTTCCTTACTGGCCGCCAGCAAACATCGCCACCTACCGTGAGGTGTGGACCACTCCGCCAGGACGCTGGATGTGGATTGCGGCAGACGTGATGTAGGAATTGCATTTCATTTTTAACGGATAGAAACAGATGAACTGGGTAAATGAAATGGAGACGAGAGAAAGAAAAAAGCAAAGAGCGGGGATGCTGATGACCCTCTTGGGAGGAATTTTCTGGGGGTTTTCCGGCTGCTGCGGACAATTTATGTTTCAGCATCAATGGGTGGATGCCAAGTGGCTGGTGAATATGAGGCTTCTTCTGGCTGGTCTGATCCTGATTATCATCGGCTTTATCAAGGATGGCAGAGGCCAGCTTCAGATCTGGAAAAAACGCAATGATGTGTTTCGAATGGCGTTGTTTGCTGTGTGCGGAGTCACCATGAGCCAGTATACATACTTTATGACCGTACAGGCATCCAATGCAGGGACTGCCACGATCCTGCAATATCTTTACCCCAGCTTGATCCTGATCATTGTCTGCGCCAGGGAGATACGAGGCCCAAAGCCGTCTGAGACAGGCGCCATCCTTTTATCCCTGGCAGGAACATTTGTTCTGGGGACCCATGGAGATGTTACTCAGCTTCATCTTGCAAAGGAAGCGCTGGTGTATGGGCTTCTGTCTGCAGCAGCAGGTGTTCTCTACACCATGCTTCCAGGGCAGCTGATCACCAGATACGGGGTCTGCCAGGTATTGGGCTACGGCATGGTGCTGGGCGGTGCTCTGATGCTGCCTGTGGTGCAGCCGTGGACGTATTCCATTTGCTGGACCCCTCCCTTGATCCTGTCGCTGGCCGGCGCCATTATCCTTGGTTCTGCCGGTGCATATGGACTATATCTAATGGGAGTCAGCCTGGTGGGGCCTTTAAAGGGCGGCTTGATCGCCAGTGTAGAGCCGGTGGCGGCATTGGTAATCTCGGTGGTTTGGCTGAAGACCAGAATGGAGCAGATGGATATACTGGGATTTTTTATGATTTTTACTGCGGTGATCCTGTTGTCATTGAGGAAACCGGAAGCAGAAAAAAAGAGATAGAAACGAAAAAAGAATCCTGCCGAGCAGGATTCTTTTTATTGTTTAGAATTCTGGTTCAATCAAGCCGTAAGTTCCGCCTTTTCTCTTATATACTACGCATACCTGATCGTTTTCTGCGTTCAGGAATACATAGAAGCTGTGGCCCAGAAGCTCCATCTGTAAGCAGGCCTCCTCCGGGTCCATGGGCTTTACTGCAAACTTCTTTGTCTTAACGATCTTGATCTCTTCCTCTGTGATCGGTGTTTCCTCCTGAATGAAGGCTTCCGAGAAGGAAGGAGTGGACTGCTTGCGGTCAACCAGCTTTCTCTTGTATTTTAAAATCTGACGTTCAATGATCTCCTCCACTAAATCAATGGACACGTACATGTCGCTGCTGGACTCTTCTGCACGGATAATGGTTCCTTTGATCGGGATAGTTACCTCAATGTTCTGACGCTCTTTCTGCACGCTTAAGGTAACATTTACTTCGGTATCAGGAGTAAAGTAGCGGTCCAGCTTACCAATCTTCTCCTCAACGGCATCTCTTAATCCAGGGGTCACTTCAATATTTCTTCCAACGATTGTATAACGCATATAATCAGCTCCTTTTTTTGAGATGCCTTAAGTATAGCATATTTTTTAGAAAAGTACAAGGAATAGTCGCTAATTGCGAAGACAACTGTGCTTAATTTTTTATAAATTTTTTATTTGATTGAAAAGGAAACGGAATTGAAAAACTACAGATTTTGAGAAAAAAAGTCAAGGGGAAACAGGGAAAATAAAGTCGGAATTTGTAACTTTATGACTTCTGTACAAATTTTTTCTTTTTTTTATAAAAATCTGGTTTTGGGATATAAAAGGGCAAAAAAATGTGGATAATGTGGATAACTCGGTGTATAACTTACATTTGCCGAAAAATCAAAGTTTTTCAATGGGGAAATTCAAGGGAAAACTGTGCACAAAAAATGTGGATAATGTGGATAAGTCAAAAATCGAACATAGTTTTTGTGCAACATGACCAGTTAACCATAATTCGACAAGTTATGGTAACTGGGCTGGTTATGATTCGTCCCTGTTCTAATTTTCTTCCGCTGATTGGAATGTTAATTTTTTATGAACACGTTGAATAAAATAAAACTTAGTGATACAATAGAAAAGATTGTAGAATGGTTATAGCTGTATCAACAAACAGTGGGCAGTTATAAAAGGTTTAACCGCACAAGGATCGAATATCGAAGAAGTGCGATGATATGCAGGAAAGAAGTTAGGAGATTACCGATGAACATTATTGAAAAAGTGTTTGGAACCCATAGTGATCGGGAGCTGAAGCTGATTTATCCGATTGTGGATAAGATTGAAAGCCTGCGTCCCCAGATGCAAGCATTATCGGATGAGGAGTTACGGGATAAGACACGGATTTTCAAGGAACGACTGGCGAAGGGGGAGACCCTGGATGATATTCTTCCGGAGGCATTTGCCGCAGTCCGGGAGGCAGCAAAGAGAACTTTAAATATGGAGCATTTCCGCGTACAGCTGATCGGCGGCATCGTCCTGCATCAGGGACGTATTGCAGAGATGCGTACCGGTGAAGGAAAGACCCTGGTATCCACTGCGCCGGCTTATTTAAATGCACTGGCAGGCAAAGGCGTTCATATTGTAACAGTCAATGACTATCTGGCAAAGCGTGATGCGGAGTGGATGGGGCAGGTGCATCGTTTCCTGGGTCTGACCGTAGGCGTGGTATTAAATGATATGACCTCTGAGCAGAGAAAGGCCGCTTACGCATGTGACATTACCTATGTTACCAATAATGAATTGGGCTTTGATTATCTGAGAGACAACATGGCGATCTACAAGGAGCAGATGGTGCTGCGGGGCCTTGAGTTTGCCATTATCGACGAGGTGGACTCTGTGCTCATCGATGAGGCGCGTACACCTCTGATCATTTCCGGACAGAGCGGAAAGTCCACCAAGCTTTATGAGGTGTGCGACATTTTAGCGCGTCAGTTAGAGCGAGGCGAGGAATCCGCAGAATTTTCCAAGATGAATGCCATCTTAGGCGAGGAGATCGAGGAGACCGGGGATTTCATTGTGAATGAAAAGGATAAAGTAGTAAACTTAACCGAGCAGGGCGTAAAGAAGGTGGAGGAGTTCTTCCACATCGAAAACCTGGCGGATCCGGAGAATCTGGAGATCCAGCACAATATTATCCTGGCTCTTCGTGCCAACAACCTGATGCACCGTGATAAGGATTATGTGGTGAAGGATGATGAGGTTCTGATCGTAGACGAATTTACCGGCCGTATTATGCCGGGCCGCCGTTATTCTGACGGACTTCATCAGGCGATCGAGGCGAAGGAGCATGTAAATGTGCGCCGCGAGAGCCGCACGCTGGCCACCATCACCTTCCAGAACTTCTTTAATAAGTTTGTTAAGAAGGCGGGCATGACCGGTACTGCTTTGACAGAGGAGAAGGAGTTCCGGAATATCTACGCTATGGACGTTATCGCCATTCCTACGAATAAGCCGATTGCCCGTGTGGATTTAGATGATGCCGTTTATAAGTCCAAGAGAGAGAAGTTTAATGCCGTTGTGGAGGAGATCGCCAAGGCCCATGAGAAGGGACAGCCGGTGCTGGTAGGTACCATCACCATTGAGACCTCTGAGATGTTAAGCAAGATGCTCCGCAAGAAGGGCATTCCTCATAAAGTGTTGAATGCAAAGTTCCACGAGCTGGAGGCTGAGATCGTAGCCGATGCCGGTATCCACGGAGCTGTTACCATCGCTACCAACATGGCAGGTCGTGGTACGGATATCAAGCTGGATGACGAGGCAAAGGCGCTGGGCGGTCTTAAGGTGATCGGCACAGAGCGTCATGAGTCCCGCCGAATCGACAACCAGCTCCGCGGCCGTTCCGGCCGTCAGGGCGACCCGGGAGAATCCCGCTTCTATCTGTCCTTAGAGGATGATCTGATGCGTTTGTTCGGCTCTGAGCGGCTGATGAAGATGTTTGAGGCGCTGGGAGTTCCGGAAGGCGAGCAGATCGAGCACAAGATGCTTTCCAATGCCATTGAGAAGGCGCAGATGAAGATCGAGACCAACAACTACGGCATCCGTGAAAACCTGTTAAAGTATGATGAGGTCAATAATGAGCAGCGCGAGGTGATCTACGCAGAGCGCCGGAAGGTGCTGGACGGCGACAACATGCGGGATGTGATTTTAAAGATGGTAACCGACATTGTGGAGAATGCGGTGGATATGTCCATCTCCGACGAGGCAGGTCAGGACGGCTGGGATCTGAAGGAATTAAATTCTCTTCTGCTTCCGGTAATTCCATTAAAGCCTATTGCAATGACCGATGAGCTGAAGTCCATGAAGAAGAACGAGCTGAAGCATATGCTGAAGGAGCAGGCAATCAAGCTTTACGAAGCCAAGGAGGCCGAGTTCCCTGAGGCAGAGCAGATGCGTGAGATCGAGCGCGTTATCCTTCTGAAGGTGATCGACAACAAGTGGATGGCCCATATCGATGATATGGATCAGCTCCGCGAAGGCATCGGCCTGCAGGCATACGGCCAGCGCGATCCGGTTGTGGAATATAAGATGAATGCCTTTGAGATGTTTGACGGCATGACTGCCGCTATCCGTGAGGAGACGGTCCGCATCCTGTTCCATGTCCGTGTAGAACAGAAGGTAGAGCGTGAGCCTGCCGCAAAGGTTACCGGAACCAACAAGGATGACAGCGCAGCCAGAGCACCCAAGAAGCGGGATGCACAGAAGATCTATCCAAACGATCCATGCCCATGCGGAAGCGGCAAGAAATATAAGCAGTGCTGCGGAAGGAAGCCGCTGGCAAAGGCATAGAGCGCATTTGTAAAAGAAACGTATAAAGATAATACAGCTGCCTGTCTGTCTGGAATAATCCGGGGACAGGCAGTTTCCATAAATCCCGGAAATCCCTTGATTCTACCGGGATTTTCATGTATGATGATAACGTCGGCAGTCTGAAAATGCCGGCCAAATTTTATATAAGAAAGCGGGTGAAGCTTGTGGTTGAATTAGATCAGTTCAAATATACGTTGTCAACGTATGAAAAACCATTAGTGGAAGTGAGGGATTCACTTTGACTTGGATAACAAGTTAAGGCGGATCGACGAGCTAGATAAAAGTATGGAGGAGCCTGGATTCTGGGACGATGCAGAAAAATCCACCAGGCTTTTAAAGGAAGCAAAGAATCTGAAGGATATCGTGGAAGGCTACCGGGCACTGGAGACGGCTCATGAGGAGATCGGCCTGATGATCGAGATGGGCTATGAGGAGAATGATCCGACCGTTATCCCGGAGATCCAGGAGATGCTGGATGATTTTACAACAAAGCTGGAGAAGATGCGGATTGGCACGCTGTTGACCGGTGAGTACGATAACTGCAACGCCATTCTCCGCCTTAATGCTGGTGCAGGCGGAACCGAGTCCTGTGACTGGTGCAGTATGCTGTACCGGATGTACTGCCGCTGGGCGGACAGTCGGGGCTTTACTACTCAGGTACTGGATTTCCTGGACGGTGACGAGGCAGGCATCAAGTCGGTTACGATTCAGATCAACGGAGAAAATGTATTCGGCTATCTGAAGTCCGAGAGAGGCGTACACCGCCTGGTGCGGATCTCGCCGTTTAATGCAGCTGGAAAGCGTCAGACCTCCTTTGTGTCCTGTGATGTGATGCCGGATATTGAAGAGGATCTGGATGTAGAGATCAATATGGATGACCTGCGGATCGATACCTACCGTTCCAGCGGCGCCGGCGGCCAGCATATCAATAAGACCTCTTCGGCGATCCGAATTACCCATATTCCAACTGGAATCGTGGTGACTTGCCAGAATGAGCGCTCCCAGTTCCAGAACAAGGATAAGGC
>JAUNOF010000126.1 GCA_030537215.1 Lachnospiraceae bacterium | reverse complement strand
CAATACCCTGATCGGTGCAGTGAAGTAAGATGTGAGGCAGGGCAAATAGATGAAACACCCTCCGGGTATCCCTTTATGCCCGAAATACAGGGCAGACAGATGAAAGGAGTATGCAGCATGGAATGTTATAAGCAGGAATTTATCGAATTTATGGTGGAGAGCCAGGTTTTAAAGTTCGGCGACTTCACATTAAAGAGCGGGAGAAAATCCCCATTTTTCATGAACGCAGGTGCATATGTAACCGGAACCCAGTTAAGAAAGCTGGGTGAGTATTATGCGAAGGCGATTCATGACAATTTCGGTCTTGATTTTGACGTATTATTCGGACCAGCCTACAAGGGGATCCCGCTGTCCGTGGCAACCACCATGGCAATCAGTGAGCTGTACGGAAAGGACATCCGTTACTGCTCCAACCGGAAGGAGGTCAAGGATCACGGCGATACGGGTATCCTTTTAGGAAGCAAGCTTAAGGACGGCGACCGTGTAATGATCATTGAGGATGTTACCACCTCCGGAAAGTCCATTGAGGAAACCTTCCCGATCCTGAAGGCACAGGCAGATGTGGAGATCAAGGGCCTGATCGTATCCTTAAACCGCATGGAGCGGGGCAAGGGTGATAAGAGCGCGCTGGAGGAGATCAAGGATCTGTATGGCTTCCCAACTGCTGCGATTGTAAATATGGCGGAGGTTACGGAGTACCTTTACAACCGTGAGTGCCAGGGCCAGATTGTAATCAATGATGACATCAAGGCAGCAATCGATGCATATTATGCTCAGTACGGAGCAAGGTAACAATCCGGGGGATGCGCAGAAAACGGGAATTGTCACTTCGTGACCCGTTTTCGCGCAGTTCAGCCCGGGAGGGCTGAACTTTCATAGCAAACCATCATGCGCCCGGCAGGCAGACGCGCCGCCGCACATGATGGTTTTGGCGGGCGCATTTGGCATCCCTGAATTTACGCCGCCTGATCGGCGGCAGAACTTTCATAGTAATGGATTAAGGTGAGAAGGAGCGATATTATGAATATGGAACGGATCTATAAGACCATGCGGAATGCAGGAGCAGGCACCATCGCCATGGGAATTGTGGTTGCCACTATCGGAGTGACTGTGGGAGTGATTTCCATCATTACCGGGGCGATCCTGTTAAAAAGAAAATCGGAAATAGAATTTTAACAGCAGAAACCTCTGCTGTCTGGAGCATATATGATACGAAATACAACCAAACACCAGAAGATGGGCTGGGTGCTGTTCCTGCTTTACCTGGCTCTGCTGGTGTATTTTCTGTTTTTTGCCGAATCCTTTGGGAGGACGGACAGTGTCAGGTCCGGATACTCGTACAATCTGACACCATTGAAGGAGATAAAGCGATTTTGGATATACCGGGACAGGCTGGGAATGCGGGCCTTCCTGTTAAATATAGTAGGAAATGTAGTAGGATTTATGCCGGGAGGATTCTTTCTTCCCGTTGTCAGCCGCAGAAGCAAGAAATGGTACAATACCGTGCTGATCGGAGCTGGCTTCAGCTTGTTTGTGGAGACGGTCCAGCTGGTATTTCAGGTGGGAAGCTTTGATGTGGATGATATGATTTTAAATACGGCGGGAGCCGGGTTGGGTTACATTCTGTACCGGATGGTGCAGCGGGCCCGCATATGGAGGAGACATCGTGCCAGAAAGCAATAAGAAGATCAACTATGTGAATTATATCCGAAAGCCCTTGGCGAAGCGTGGCTTTTATGCGTTGGGGATCACAGCAGTGGGTTTTGTGCTGTTAGGCTCTGTGGTAGGGCTGGCAGTGAAATCCCAGGGAAATGTGCCTTTAAATGTGGGCGCTATGGCATTTTCCAGCTTGTTGTTTTCCTGCTGCGGATTGGGATATGGCGTCTGGGCATTGTTTGAGAAGGAAAAAAATTACATTTTAGCGAAGCTGTCCATCATTTTGGATGGAATTATGATTCTGATCTGGATTATTATGATTATTATTGGATTGAGAATTGGATAAAGAGAGAATGGTATCATCTGAATTGAGAACTGGATAAAACTGGAATTCTCGCAACGGTGAAGAGATGAAGCAGCTTACCAGCTGTGAACAGCAACGTTGCAGCAACAACAGAAAGGACTGAAATTATGAACGTTTGGGAGTTTTGGAAGGAAGATAATGATCGGGTAGCAGAGCGTTATCAGCTTTCTATGGAACGGATTATGGAGATTCCGTCTGAGGAAACGGTAGCAGAGGCGTACCGCGGCTTTTTTCAGAATACTGCCTGCTTTATTGGGGAAATCCGGGAATTGATTGAGAAGCTTCAGGACGGAAGTCTGGAGCGGGCGTCATTGGAGGAGTTGAAGCAGCTGAATCACCGGATGTATCAGGATATCCTGCCGGAGAATTACCATACCAGCTACGGAAATCCTGCCTGCGCGTCGAAAGTGATGGGAAAGGAATTCGGGCCGCTGCTTTCCTTTCTGTATGCCGAGATCCGGAATGAGATCGCTTACGCTTATGAAGGAAAACTTCCGGAGATCACGGCAGCCAATGAAGCCTTTATTGAAATCTATAACCTGTTTGAGAATCATGTTCCAAAGGCGCAGGAAGTGAAGGATGTGCTCTACTGGTATGTCAGTGATTATGCCGATCAGACGGTGCGCTCCTGGCTGTGGGAACGGTTTGATCCGGAATGGAGCTTTGCAAAGGATATTATTATGGAGTCTGACCTTTCCGATCTGCGCTATCTGTATCGGTTTGGTGAGTATATTTCCCCATCTGAAATCGCCGTAGCGGAGTTTTTAAATTCCCTGCCGGAAGAGACCATCTGCGCCATGGCTGATACCTATGTGGAGGGCTACCGAAAGGGCTTTGAGGTGATGGGCCGTGATCTGTCGAAGAAAAAGACGGTTCTGGTTCGCTATGAGATAGGCTTTGAACGGATGATCCGCCGTGCGGTGGAGGGCTTTTGCCGGATTGGACTGGAGCCCCTTTTCTGCCGTGCCCCTCTTGCCGTTATTAACCGGAATCCGAACCGGAGGGTAGGCTGGTACAGCTCCTCTCCCAATAAGCAGTATGATTACGATCACCGCTATGACAGCGCTGTGTATATGGGAAATACGGTAAAGGAGCGGAAGCTGGCAGTATTAAAGACGGCATTTGAAGATTTCAGAGAGGAGGCTTCCTGGTATGCAGGACCTGCCGTGGTGGAAACCTTCGGGGAAGCTGGATTTACTCCAGTGAATAAGGAGGAATGCTTCTCTCTGTCTCCTCACCAGGAGGAAGTGGTGAGAAGCTTTAACAATGAATTCACTCAGTTGATGAACCAGTATGTGCCGGAGGAAGAAACCAGCTTTACGATTATCGCCTTCCCAAGGCCGGAGATCGGAGAGCCTTATGAGGAGATCTTCCAGGAGATCATCCGGATCAATACTTTGGATTATGAGGTCTATAAGAAAATTCAGCAGGTGATTATCGATGCCCTGGATCAGGCTGATTATGTGGAGATCAAGGGAAAAGGAGACAATGGTACGGATCTGCGGGTAAGGCTGCAGTCCCTTTCTGACCCGGAGAAGGAAACGAAATTTGAAAACTGTGTGGCAGATGTGAATATTCCTCTGGGCGAGGTATTCACCTCCCCGAAGCTGACCGGAACGGAAGGTACCTTAAATGTGGGAAGCGTCTATATCGGTGACTTCCAGTTTAAGAATCTGAAAATGCAGTTTGCAGACGGCATGGTGAAGGATTACTCCTGTGAAAATCTGGAAGATCCGGAAGAATGCCGGAAACTGGTGAAGCAGGTGATCCTGAAGAACCACGAAAGCCTTCCCATGGGTGAATTTGCCATTGGAACCAATACCACTGCCTACGCGGTAGGACGAAAATACGGCATCGTGGACCGTTTGCCGATCCTGATTGTGGAGAAGATGGGGCCCCATTTTGCGGTGGGTGATACCTGCTACAGCTGGGCAGAGGATGCGCCCATGTACAATCCAGATGGAAAAGAGATGATCGCCCGGGAAAATGAAGTATCTGCGCTGCGGAAGGTGGATGTATCCAAGGCATATTTTAGCTGTCACACGGATATTACCATTCCCTATGATGAGCTGGAGTCCATTACTGCATATTCCGATGACGGATGGGCAGCGGCGATCATCCGGGACGGAAGATTTGTTCTGCCGGGAGCGGAGGAATTGAACTGGCCGCTGGAGGCGCTGGAATAGAGGCTGCATTTAATAGCCAAATTAGATGATTATGAGTATGTTCGTGGAGACATTGCGTTCGAACGGTTAATAGATTGATGCAGAATCTGATTTAAGGAGAGTAACAAATGAAAAATCCATGGGAGGAAATTCTGCTAACTGATTATGAAAATCATATGAAGCTTGATTCTGTTATGCAATTACAGGCTATGAATGAAATGATGAAGGGACAGTTTTCTGCTTATCCTGTTTCCTGTGTAATGATATTGGGGATTGCGGGCGGTAATGGTCTGGAACATGTACAGAAAGACAAATTTGAAAAAGTATACGGAGTAGACATCAATTCTTCTTATCTGGAGGAAGTGGTTCAAAGATATCCGGAGTTGGACGGGCTCCTGGAATGTTTGCGCATCAATTTGATAGATGACGCTGATAAGTTACCAAAAGCGGAGATGGTCATTGCCAATCTTCTGATTGAGTATATTGGATATGAGTGCTTTCAGAAAGCAGTCAGGCAGGCAAAGCCGAAGTATGTTTCATGTATTATTCAGATCAATATGGAGGATAACTGGGTGTCGGATTCCCCATACCTGCATGTGTTTGATGGTCTGGATCAAGTACATCACCAGATGGAAGTACAGGCATTGGAGAAGGCAATGCGTGAAATTGATTATTATCCAATCGGAACTTTAGAGCATATGCTGCCTAATGGAAAAAAATTAGTCCAGATAGATTATGCAAATATATCTGGCGCAGTGGAAAGAGATGGATTACAGCCCGATTACTTTTATCCGGGGATCGGATGAGCCGGAGGATCTGGAACTGTCGGAATCGTAACCCATTTCTTTTTCATTATGAGAGATAGCAATGTGGTTGCCAAGCAAAATTTGGAAGTATTTGACATACTGAATCATTTATACCCCGCACTTTCAGTAAGCAGCAACATTTTCCATACTTCCATTATATGAAGTCTTAGAAATAAGTGCAATAGAAATACAAGCGGTTTCCATTATAGATTGTGTTTGGAAATCCTTTTTTGGGCAATTTCATACACTTGTTCATCTTCGCGGGCACCTATGACGATTACCAGCATGTGATCACCTTGACGGATAAGCTGATACACGATCCGCAGACCAGCACCCCTCAGTTTGATTTTTAAGAAGCCAGAGAGATTAGTACCGCCTTTATTTCCCAGGAGTTTTCCATAGCCGCCTTCTGTTTCGGGAAGGGGATTCTGGCAGACTTTTTGGATTGCCTTACGGATGAGGATTTTTTGGCTCCCATCCAGCTTCCGGAGATCATCCAGCGTTTCCGGAAGGTATTTTACATTCCAGCTCATTCAAATTCAATATCGTCCGCGTTTTCATAATCGGACGGAGTGAAGCCCAATTCCTGATCCACCTGTTCCTGGGAGATTAAGGTGGCGGGATTAAAATGAGACATACGCTCTGCGGCAACAGCGAGAAGACGCGCGTCATTGACTTCATCTAAAAGTCGGATATATTCATCCGGAGAGAGAAGGACACATTCCGGTGTGTTGTTTTTCATGACAACTTTTGCACCATAACGTTTTACTTCGTCAAAAATTTTACCTGCCAGACCACGGTTGAATAGAGAAATAGGAATTGTATTTTCGATTGCGCTTCTGATGGAACTCATAAACATCACCTCTTTTATTACAGTATATGAAATGTCAGTAAAAAAGTCAATAATTTTACTGATTAAATCACTGATTTAGTAGATATGGCGGTAAAAGCATTAAAGAGAACCTGCCGCTGTTTTAGAGTTAATTCTAAACGACATTGGTGAAGATGCTGACCGGCATTATTGCGCCGACAAGCGGCGAGATACAGGTTATGGGAATTTATTCCAATAAATTAGAGAAATTAATTCAGAAAATAAATTGACAAGTACGGTACGGAAGGGCATACTTAGACAAATTTTAACTTGGAGGCAGGAGAGCGTTTATGAAAGTCAGATTTTATAAAAATATTGATGATTCCTTGCTGAAATTTGCGGTCATTATTTCAAAGTCAAAAGGGAAATGGGTATTTTGTAGGCATAAAGAAAGAGATACATATGAAATCCCCGGTGGACATAGGGATGATGGGGAAGCCATAGAAGACACAGCCAAAAGAGAACTAAAGGAAGAAACAGGAGCTGTTGATTTTGAAATAAAACCTGTATGTGTATATTCTGTTACAGGAAAAAACAGAGTAAATGCAACAGGCGAAGAAACTTATGGAATGCTTTACTATGCAGATATCAAGTCATTTGCAGATGAATTACACAGCGAGATGGAACAAGTGGTGTTATTTGATAGGTTGCCTGTCCAGTGGACATATCCATTCATACAACCATTGTTGATTGATGAATATGAGCGAAGAATGAACCTTTAAATTTCAGTTTCGGAATTTGCGGAGGAAACACTTATGTGTGAAAAAATAGAAATAAAAGAAGAACGAATAACTGCTAAGGAATATATTGATTTTTTGAAAAGGACGGATTTAGGCTCACAATATCCAAAGGAGAGATTTGTGGAAAGAATATCCAAGCTTGTAAAGAATGTCCCGATAAGCCTTGTTGCAAGAAATCAGTATGGTTTGGTCGTTGGTGTTTTATTTGGATTAACAGACTATGCATATTGGCTTTATGTGACAGATTTAGGGGTTGACCGAGATTATGAAGGACGAGGAATCGGTAGTCAACTTATGAAAATTGCACATGATAAAGCGGGCGGTGAAAAGAATATTGCCGTGTATCTGATCGCAAATGAAAACGCTGTTCCTTTTTATGAGAAACTTGGTATGAAAAAAGCAGATGATGTTATGCAATATAACCATATAGAATGGACTGGCTTTACAGTGAAATAGAAAACCCAAAATTTCTATTTATCAGGAAGCTAGGAGAAGTACCAAATTATGTTTTATTGAAATATGCAATCTATGAATGTATTAAAAGGTATATTGACAGACCAGCAATAGAAAGAATTAGTTGATAATTCACTATAATACAACTTGACGTTTTTTTGTGGATAAATATGGAAATGACTTAAACTAGGGGAAATAAGAGATGGAAAATATAACAACAAGACAATTCAGTGTGTTAGCGGATTGTGTAAAAATCTATCAGTTTATGCTGGATATTTATGAGAGGGATTGGAGAAATGGTGTGCCGGCTCCATTTTTTGAATATGCGTTCTCGTCGTTTGCATATTGGATGGATATAACATATTCTTATAAAAATCGTATTTGGGAGGATAATGGTAAGATCGTTGCGTTTTGCTTTTACGAAGCGCCTGTGACAGATATTTATTTCAGTTTGAAGCCTGGATATGAGGAATTGGCTTCAGAGATGATCGCGTATGCAGATGCGAATATGCCAATGAAAGGAAGAAAAATACAATTAATTCTTTTTGAGGGGCAGGAGGCGCTAAAAAGAGCCGCGGAGCAGTTAGGATATTATCAAAAATCAGAACGTTGGGACATGCAATTCGATTTTGATAATGTGTTGGATGATCCATTGCCGGAAGGTTTTCATTTTGTGAAACCGGAGAAGTATGATATGGACAAGATAAGCAAGTGTTGTTGGAAAGGATTTGATCATGAACAAAAGGAAGGGCCTTGGAATTATCAATACGAGCAGAGCAACTATTTGTTAGCGGTAGCGCCGCACGCAACGCCGGAATTGGCAGTTACAATTGCTGATGATCAAGACGAGTATGCCTGTTATGCAGGAATGTGGTGGACGCCTGAAAACAAACTGGCGTATCTGGAACCGCTCTGTACAATTCCAGAATATCGGCATAGAGGACTTGCTTCGGCAGCTCTGTCCGAATTATATCGGAGAATGAAGACATTAGGTGCAACTCATATGACAGGGGGCGGGGATGAATTTTATAAGAAGATTGGCTATAAACCGGCAGTAAAATGGACATATTGGCAGAAAATTTAGCGAGGTAGACGAAAGATGAAAATCAGGGCTTTTTGTATGGATGATACATTAGATGTTTGCAGACTAATCAATTCCGAGTTGGGGTATCATGTTTTTTGCGAAGATTTGAAAACACGTATTTTGCAAATGCAAGAAGAAAAAAACTACATGATTTTTGTTGCGGTTGACAATGAAAAAATAATTGGCTTTATTGGATTGCAAATGTGTCTTGCTTTTGAAATTGCAGGAAAAATTATGCGTATTATTGCGTTAGCAGTTGCTTATGATTTTCAAGGTCAAGGAGTCGGCAGTGCCTTGATTCAAGAAGCAGAGAAATATGCAAATGAAAATAATATTTCAACGATTGTGGTAAATAGCGGACTTAATAGGAAAGAAGCGCATCGGTTTTATGAAAAACAATCTTTCTATAAAAAAGGGTATAGCTTTTGTAGACGGATAGAATCATAACTTCTCGTTTATCACAGAGTTAAACCGGGCAAAAATCGGAATTGACCCAGCTCTTTAGAGAGAGGGATGCTTCTTGTCCGAAGGGCAAGAAGATGGATGGAAGATATAGGAAAATCGGAATTTGTCGAAAAGGGATTGACGATACGAAAAAAAGACTGTATGATACTAATAAGTAAGGCGATATTCATTAACCATACTTATAACTATAACTAATAAACAGACTAGAATGAAGTAATAAATGAAATCTAAGGGCGAACAGAGGAAATACCCTCCGGGTATCCCTTTATGCCCAAGGAAACAGGGCGAACAGAGGAAACACCCTTCGGGTATCCCTTTATGCCCGCAAAAACAGGGCAAACAGAGGAAAGGAGAAAAGAAATGGCGAGAGTTGGCATTGTAATGGGAAGCGATTCGGATATGCCGATCATGGCAAAGGCTGCAGAGATTTTAGATGAACTGGGAGTGGATTATGAGATGACCATCATTTCCGCTCACCGTGAGCCGGATATCTTTTTTAACTGGGCGAAATCCGCAGAGGAGAAGGGCATTAAGGTAATCATAGCAGGAGCAGGAAAGGCGGCTCATCTGCCAGGCATGTGTGCCGCGATCTTCCCTATGCCGGTAATCGGTATCCCTATGAAGACCTCTGATTTAGGAGGCGTCGATTCCCTGTACTCCATCGTACAGATGCCCTCCGGTATTCCGGTTGCAACGGTAGCCATTAACGGCGGAGCCAATGCAGGCATTTTGGCAGCTAAGATTTTGGCAACCTCTGATGCAGAGCTGCTGGGCCGGTTAAAGGCTTATTCTGAAAAGTTAAAAAACGATGTGGTAAAGAAGGCTGAGAAGCTGGAGCAGATCGGATATAAGGAATATCTGGCTTCTGCGAAATAGGCAATGACGTTATGAAACGGTCCGGGCATTGTATCGGCATATTTGGCCGGGATAAAATATGGATAAAAGCGCCTGTTCTATCAGGCGGAGACCGTGCATTGTATCGAATGCACCGATAGGATGGAGGATACTATGGATTATAAGAAAGCCGGAGTAGATATCGAGGCGGGCTACAAGTCCGTGGAACTGATGAAGGAGCATGTAAAGAAAACCATGCGCCAGGAGGTACTGGGAGGTCTGGGCGGCTTTTCCGGAGCATTTTCTCTGGCAAAGATCAAGGAGATGGAGGAGCCGGTGCTGCTGTCCGGTACGGACGGCTG
>JAUNOF010000125.1 GCA_030537215.1 Lachnospiraceae bacterium | reverse complement strand
AACCAAAGTGTACCTTTGTTTACAAATAAATGCTGCCACCTTTGACTGCCTGCAAAGAGTATATCACAAAAGTGTCAAAAAAAGCATTTCACAGGAGTCTCAAAACATTTTTTTAACTTTTTTTAAAACAATACTTCAGCATTAATATAGAAAACCATATACAAACACAAACCTGCCTGCATATGGTTTTCATACTCAATCCATTATTCTTTTTCAAAACCGGATGCAGCCATCAGATCTTCCCCAGCATTTTATCAATGGACACAATCTTTACACAGAGGGTAAAAATCTCCATTGCTGTCTGCAAATCTTCCAAAGACGGATAAGTAGGCGCAATACGGATATTGCTGTCATGAGGATCCTTACCATAAGGATAGGTAGCTCCGGCGCCGGTCATGACCACGCCAGCCTTCTTTGCCTTGGCTACGATTGCTTTTGCGCAGCCATCCATGGAATCGAAGGATACGAAATAGCCGCCCTTCGGCTTCGTCCACTCGCCAATGCCTAAACCGCCCAGCTCATTTTCCAGTGTGTTTACTACCATTTCAAACTTAGGGCGCAGGATATCCGCATGAAGTCTCATATGCTCGATCATGCCATGAATATTGCCGAAGAAACGAACGTGACGAAGCTGGTTTACCTTATCATGTCCGATGGTCTGGATCTTTAACTGGCCCTTGATATCCTCCATGTTGTTAGGAGAGGTTGCAATAGCAGCGATACCGGAGCCTGGGAAGCTGATCTTAGAAGTGGAAGCAAACTTGTAAACCAGATCCGGATTACCGGCCCGCTTGCACTCTGCCAGAATCTCAATCAGATGATCCTGGTCATGGTCATATAAATGGTGAACGCCATAGGCATTATCCCAGTAAATACGGAAATCCTTTGCAGCCGGCTTTAACCGTGCAAAACGGCGGACAGTATCATCAGAATATGAGATTCCCTGGGGATTGGAATACTTGGGTACACACCAGATTCCCTTGATCGCCTCATCAGAAGCAACCAGCTCTTCCACCATATCCATATCCGGTCCGGTTGGAGTCATTGGAACATTGATCATCTCAATACCAAAATATTCGGTGATGGCAAAGTGACGGTCATAACCTGGAACCGGGCACAAGAATTTTACTTTGTCCAGCTTGCACCATGGGGTATTGCCCATAACACCGTGGGTCATGGAGCGGGAAATGGTGTCATACATTACATTTAAGCTGGAGTTTCCATAGATGATAATGCTGTCAATGGGGTTCTCCATCATGTCACCGATCAGTTCCTTTGCCTCCCGGATACCATCCAGCACACCGTAATTCCGGCAGTCAGTACCATCCTCACAGGTCAGATCGCAGTCACTGCTTAAAACATCCATCATACCCATGGATAAGTCCAGCTGCTCTGTACATGGCTTTCCTCTTGCCATGTTAAGGCTTAAGCCCTTTCCCTGGTACTCCTTATACTTGATGCTCAGCTGCTCCCGTAAGGATTCCAGCTCCTCCTTGGTCATTTCTGCATATGGTTTCATAGATTTCTCCTTTCTTCTCCTGTTATAACTGTTACTACAACTCAATATATGTCCGTTATGCCTGCATCAGCAGCTCTCTTACCAACTGATTCACCATTCCCGGGTCTGCCTTGCCCTTCATAGCCCGCATGGTCTGACCTACGATAAAACCTGCGGCCTTCTCTTTTCCATTCTTATAATCCTGAACAGACTGGGGATTAGCTGCGATAATTTCTTCAATTGTGGAGCGCAGGGCACCTGCGTCATTGACTACCTTAAGCCCTTTCTCCTCCACATACTGCTCCGGGTCTACATCGGATTTGAAGATCTCCTCAAAGACGGTCTTTGCCACGGTGCGGTTGATCACGCTTTTCTCCACCAGGCCAATCAGCTTCGCCAGATTCTCCGGGGAGAACGACATATCATCTGCATCCATATCCTGATCCTTTAACAGACGCATTCCCTCTACCATCAGCCAGTTAGAAACCTCCTTTGGCTTTCCGCAGATTGCCGCCGTTTCCTCAAAGATATCTGCCAGATGCTTGGAACCGGTTAAGATCTGGGAGTCGTACAAAGGCAGGCCGAACTCCTGCTGGTAACGTGCCAGCTTCTCCTCCCGCATCTCCGGCTGGGCAGCGCGGACCCGCTCCATCCACTCATCGGAGATTTCCACCGGCACCAGATCCGGGTCCGGGAAATACCGATAGTCCTGAGCATCCTCCTTGGAGCGCATTGCCTTGGAAACGCCTTTATTGTCATCCCACCGCCTGGTCTCCTGGATCACCTTTTCCCCAGACTCTAACAGATCAATCTGCCGTTCTCGCTCTCCTTCAATGGCCCGTGCAATGGCCTTAAAAGAATTCAGGTTTTTCATCTCTGTTCTGGTGCCGAATTTTTCTGCTCCCACCTCACGAACCGACAGGTTTACATCGGCACGCATAGAGCCTTCCTGCAGCTTGCAGTCGGAAGCACCCAGATACTGGATGGTCATCCGCAGCTTTTCCAAATAGGCAATCACCTCGTCTGCGCTTCGCATATCCGGCTCAGACACGATCTCGATCAGCGGCACGCCGCTTCGGTTATAGTCCACCAGGGAGCAGTCCTCCCATTCATCATGGATCAGCTTTCCCGCATCCTCCTCCATATGGATCTCATGAATGCCCACCTTCTTCGTTCCATTCTCCGTTTCGATCTCCACATACCCGTCATGGCAGATGGGAAGATAAAGCTGAGAGATCTGGTAATTCTGCGGGTTATCCGGATAGAAATAATTCTTCCGGTCAAATTTGCAATGCTGATTGATCTGACAGTTGGTTGCCAATCCTACTGCCAGAGCATACTCTACCACCTGCTTATTTAAAACAGGCAGAGAACCTGGCATACCGGTGCACACCGGGCAGGTGTGGGTATTTGGCGCTCCTCCAAACTGAGTGGAACAGGAGCAGAAAATCTTCGTCTTTGTGGCTAGTTCTACATGAACTTCCAGGCCGATGACGGTCTCATACTGCTTGCTCATCGATCTTACTCCTTTCCTATTTTAGTGAGGCTTCCCACTGCTTTGCCAGCGGCGGCCCCTGATACTTCCGGCTTTGTTCAAAGGAAAATCCAGCGCGGATCAGCTTCTTCTCCTGGAAGCAGTCCCCGATCAGCTGCATTCCGATGGGCAGCCCCTTTCCATCGATGCCGCATGGAACCGTCAGCCCCGGAAGGCCAGCCAGATTTACCGAGATGGTGTAGATATCACCCAGATACATCTGAATCGGGTCGCACAAAGACTCGCCCAGTCTGGGAGCTGTGGCGGGGGATGCCGGAGCCACGATCAGGTCGTAGCTTGCAAATGCTTTGTCAAATGCCTGCTTGATCAGCGCCTTCGTCCGCAGCGCCTTCAGGTAATAAGCGTCATAGTAGCCGGAGCTTAACACGAAGGAGCCAAGCATGATCCTCCTCTTTACCTCCGGTCCGAAGCCTTCCGAGCGGCTTCTCTTATACATGCTGTGCAGCCCATCATGATTTTCCGCCCGGTATCCGTATTTTACGCCGTCAAACCGGGATAAATTGGAGCTTGCCTCTGCGGATGCAATTACATAGTAAGCCGGGATGGCATATTCTACCAGGCTGAGATCAAATTCCTCCACGATGGCTCCCTTGGATTTTAACACCTCCACAGCGGCCAGAATAGAAGCCTTTACTTCTGGATTCAAACCATCTCCAAAATAATCTCTTGGAATTCCGATCCGCATTCCCTTCACATCATCTACCAGCGCACTGGTAAAATCGGTGTCTTCCCGCCGAATGGAGGTGGAATCCTTTGGGTCATAGGAAGCGATGGCCTCCAGGATCGCGGCACAGTCTGTCACATCCTTTGCCACCGGTCCGATCTGATCTAAGGAGGAGCCATAGGCAATCAGCCCGTACCGCGACACGGTACCGTAGGTGGGCTTGATCCCAGTTACGCCGCAGAAGGAGCTTGGCTGGCGGATGGAACCGCCGGTGTCGGAGCCTAATGCATAAAAGCACTCGTTGGCAGCTACCGCCGCGCAAGAGCCGCCGGAGGAGCCGCCGGGAACATGGTCTAAGTTCCATGGATTTCTGGTCTCGCCATAAGCAGAGGTCTCTGTGGTGCTGCCCATGGCGAATTCATCCATATTCGTCTTTCCCAGAATCACTGCTCCCGCCTTTTCCAGATTTAAAACCGCCTCTGCCGTGTAGGTTGGAACAAAATTATATAAAATCTTCGAGCTGCAGGTGGTCAGCATCCCTTTGGTGCACATATTGTCCTTGATCGCAACCGGGACACCGGCCAGCGGCCCACGTAATATCCCTGCTTCAATCTGCTTCTGTACTTCCTCCGCCCGCTTTAAGGCGCCTTCCTCATCGATGGTAACAAATGCGTTCACCTGACCTTCTGCGGCCCTGATCTGAGCCAGAGCTGCCTTTGCGGCCTCCACAGCTGTCACTTCCCCTGCCTTGATCTTTTTTCCCAGCTCTACGGCAGTCAATTCTAATATACTCATACCAATCTCCTCCCGCATCACTCAACTGTCTTTGGAACCACGAAGGCGCCGTCCTTCTGCTCCGGTGCATTGGCCAGAATGTTTTCCCGGTCATCCCCATTTACCACCACATCCTCCCGGAACACATTGTGCACCGGAAATACATGGGACATGGGCTCCACTCCGCTGGTGTCCAGCTCATTTAACTTATCAATATAATCCAGCATGCGGCCCATATCCTTCTTAGCCGCTTCCTTTTCTTCCTTCGAAAGCTCCAGCTTGGCCAGAATGCCTACATACTCGATGGTCTCATCACTGATGATATTTGCCATGGCGGTTCTCCTTTCCTTCTGTCAGGGACAATTAAAAAAGAATCCTGCTCCGCAGTGCGATCCACGGGGAGCGTTTTTTGTTACATAGGAGACGGAGTTTCTATGTAACAAAAAAACCCGCCCCTGGAATACATTGATTCCGGGACGGGCAAATTCTTTTGAATCCTGTGCCCGCGGTACCACCCGCATTGAGACAGCCTGAATGCTCTGTCTCCGCTCATTTCGCATGTAACGTGTGCCCCGGATGTGCCTACCTGCTTCTAATCCTGAAAAACGCTCAGCACACCAGCTCCAGAGTGTTCCCGCATGCCGCTTCCTGCATGATGACGCTCTCAGTCGGCGGCATCATCTTCCTGTCACATTCTGTACGGCCGGAGTCTCCTTCTTCGCTGTTTCATTCCTGCCAGCAGTTTTGGTCACTTTCCTGCTGCCATTCATCTTTACCAGCACCAAAAGGCCAAATTCCTTGCTGTATCAGCCTTTTTGATACCGAATTGCAAATATAATAGCACACCGGACATTTCTTTGCAAGCCAAAAAATGCACAAATTCCAGAAGTCCCAGGCAGAGAACTTTGATTCTTAGGCCAAAATCGTGTGTTCCAGAAGAATTTTGATCCCCATTCCAATTAAAATTAAGCCGCCGATCAGCTCCGCCTTTGCCTTGTAGCGGCTGCCAAACACATTGCCCACCTTCACGCCGATGATGGACAGGCAGAAGGTGGTTCCTCCGATAAAAATGACGGCCGGGATAATCTGTACCTTTAAAAAGGCAAAGGTCACGCCCACCGCCAGGGCATCAATGCTGGTAGCTACCGCTAAAAGCAGCATCGTCTTTACATCAAAGGAAGGATCTACCTCCTCTTCCTCCTTGCTCAGCGCCTCCTTCACCATATTGGCACCGATAACACCGAGAAGGATAAAAGCGATCCAGTGGTCAATGGAGGTAATGGTATTCTGGAACTGAACGCCCAGCAGATAGCCCAGAGACGGCATCACCGCCTGAAAACCTCCAAAGTAAACGCCGGCCAGGATGGCATGTTTCCAGCGCATCCGCTGCAGGGACAGCCCCTTACAGACAGAGACGGCAAACGCGTCCATGGATAACCCTACCGCAATAATAAATAACTCCAGCAATGTCATAATTCATTTCCTCCATTTTCTGCTCCAGCAATCATGATTATGGTAATTGTTATGTGCAGCTGGGAATAAAAAAGAATCGCAAAAAAAAGACCTACCTGCAGAATTTTCCTCTGCAGATAAGTCTCATCATTTAAAATAAAGCCAGATAGTCGCCTATCAGTATGTTGACTCTATTACACCAGCTGTGCTAACTACTCCCTTATCTGTGAACATTTTAGCGGAAATAGAGGGAGGTGTCAAGAATTTTTCTCAAAAAGCAGCCAGTATGACCCACACCAATTGTAACAGTTCAGATACCTTGAACTGTTACAGCATCTGCCCATAAGAATCGCTGCGCGATGGGGCAGATGCCCTTCGGCCACTACGCTTTCTTACGGTCAGCGCAGCGAGTGCGCAGACCTATCTGAACTGTTACCACCAATTACCATTATGTTTCGCGTAGGATAAATTTTCATCCTGCAAGGCGGAGGAGGGAGGCGATGCGGTGGCATCGTTGACCGACGACAACGAAGCAGAGGGAAATTTAGACAAGTGAAACATATGGTTAATTGGTGCGGGTCATACTAGTAGATTCCTCCCAGCATCGTATCTACTGCAGGCTTGCTGGCCAGCCAGTACATAACGCTCAGGCACTCAAAGTAATGGTCTCCTGCCTTGCGGCAGTAAAAATCTCGTTTGATCATGCCGGCGCCGTCGGCGGCCAGTTTGATGTAGGTCTTTCCGCCCAGGTTGACGGTGGTGACGCTTTCTATGGTGTAGCCGCTCAGAGCCAGCATAACGCTGTACATGGACACCAGGTATTCTGGAGTTGTGGCAGCTCCATTGGTGAAATCGTAGGCATCTGCGTATTCCAACTCCATAGCAGAGCCGGTGCCGTCCGGAGTGCGGACCACAAATTCCACGAAGTTTTTGCTGGTTCCGATGGTTCCAGTGGCGGAAGCCGGGACGATCTCATATCCGGCAGGTACATTCATATGGAAGCCAGACCATTCATTGCTGTAGCTGGTTCCATTCCATACTCCTGGAAAAATGTCGGAGAACATAACGCCGGTCCACCTGCCGTCGCTTCCAAAGGCATAGAAATTTCCATCTATCAGCTGGTAGCAGTTGGACACCATATAGCCCTGCTCATTAAAGAAATACCAGGAGCCGTCTGTGTCCTCATACCAGGTGCTCACCGGGTAGGTTCCATCTTCCCTCTCATACCACCATCCGGCGGTATCCTGCTGCCAGCCGGCTCCGTAGGCAGTCAGGCTGCCGCCCAGAGTCAGGAGGGCTGCCAGCGCGGCAGCCGTTATCTTTTTTGCAGCTTTCGCCTTAGTTCCCCAGTTCTTCCCATTTTTCATAAAACACCTACTTTCCATGAAAGTTTTGCCGCCGATTAGGCGGCGTGCAGATTTACCGGACACCCGCCAGAATCTTATCCACCTGGTTCACACTCCCGATCCCATAAGAAGCGGAAAGCACTTCAAAATATCCCTCCGTTTTGCGGATGTACAGATCACAGTACTCCACACCGCCCTTGGTTGCCGACAGCTTATAGTAATCTCTTCCCTGAAGGTTAACCGGGCGGAAGGAAACGGGAACATAGCCCCGCTCGTACAGCTGAACCGCGGCCAGATTTCCGTATGCTTCAATGGTGGTTTCAGAACCGCTGTCCAGGTTTCCCGAATACTCATATCCCAGCTGCACCACTGCATTGGTTCCGTCGTTCACCTTCAATCCAAACTCCTGGAACATGCTGCTCTTCCCAATGATTCCCATCTGAGATGCAGAAAACACCAGGGCACTTTCCGGAACCGTCATGGTAAGACCAGACCAGGAATTAACATAGGTTCTGCCATTCCATGCACCAGCCTCAATATCAGGAAAAATATCCCCGGTCCACGCCCCCTGCTTATCAAATCCATAGTAAATGGCTCCGATCTTCCGGTAGCAGTTAGAAACCATATAGCCCTGTTCATCCAGAAAATACCACTCGTCCGGCTGCTCCAGCCAGGTATTAATCATCGGATTACCAGAATCATCGGTGTAGCTCCAGCCTTTCTCATCCTGATTCCATCCGGCCAGAGCCGGGAAACTGATCATCACAGCAGCTGCCGCTCCCAGGGCTGCTGCCATGGCTTTTTTCTTAAAATATTTCAACTGAATTCCTCCGTTGTGCTTCATCCTAAACTGCGGCGGCCTGATACCCCTAACAAAAATTTTCGGTCATCTTGCTGAAGCTGTCCTGCTTATTCCGCATACACTCTCATGAAGTTCTTCTTGCCCCGCTTTACTACTTTGCCTTCTCCTGCAAAATCTTCCTTTGTGAAGGATTTTTTCGCATCCTTTTCCTGCACGCCATCTACGGATACGCCGCCCTGCTCCACATTTCTTCTTGCCTCGGAACGGCTGCCGGCCAGACCAGACGCTGTCAGCACACCTAAAATATCGATGACTCCATCACGGAAATCTTCATCCTTTAATGCGTAGCTTGGCATATGGGTGGCATCTCCGCCGCCTGCAAACAGCGCCTTGGATGCCTGCTGCGCCTTGGACGCCTCTTCCTCGCCGTGAACCAGCTTGGTCAGCTCAAATGCCAGAATCTCCTTTGCCTGATTTAACTGGCTGCCCTCCCATTTATCCATCTCATCGATCTGCTCCAGAGGCAGGAAGGTCAGCATCCGCAGGCATTTAAGCACATCCGCGTCAGCCACATTTCTCCAGTACTGGTAAAATTCAAATGGGGAGGTCTTATTCGGATCCAGCCATACTGCGCCGGACTGGGTCTTGCCCATCTTCTTGCCCTCGGAATTTAACAATAATGTGATGGTCATGGCATGTGCGTCCTTGCCCAGCTTTCTGCGGATCAGCTCGGTGCCGCCCAGCATGTTGCTCCACTGATCATCCCCGCCAAACTGCATATTGCAACCATAGCGGCGGAACAGCTCGTAGAAGTCAAAGCTCTGCATGATCATGTAGTTAAACTCCAGGAAGCTTAAGCCCTTTTCCATACGCTGCTTGTAGCACTCAGCTGTCAGCATGCGGTTTACAGAGAAATGTGGTCCGATATCCCGAAGCACCTCCACATAATTTAAGCCCAGCAGCCAGTCTGCATTGTTCACTAACAGTGCCTTGTCATCAGAAAAATCAATAAAGCGGCTCATCTGCTTCTTAAAGCAGTCTACATTATGCTGGATGGTTTCCTGGGTCATCATCTGGCGCATATCGGAACGTCCGGAGGGGTCGCCAATCATGGCAGTGCCGCCTCCGATCAGCGCGATAGGCTTATTGCCTGCCATCTGCAGGCGCTTCATCAGGCACAGCGCCATAAAATGTCCTACATGAAGGCTGTCTGCCGTAGGGTCAAAGCCAATGTAAAATACAGCCTTTCCTTCATTTACCATCTTTCTGATTTCGTCTTCATTTGTAACCTGGGCAATCAGGCCCCGGGCTACCAGTTCCTCATAAATCTGCATAGTCATTCTCCTTTTCTTCCCAAATCTTGTATTTTTCAAAGAAGCCGATATTCACAGTGGGATCCTGGCGGAACGTTTTTTTTGTTTCATAGGACGCGCTTTCTATGAAATAAAAAACCCCGCCCTCCGCATCAGCCGAAGGACGAGGCATACGCTCGTGTTACCACCTTACATTCATAAACAGCTCACGCTGTCTACCTTATCGAGTACCAATTGATCGATACTCTAGCACGATAACGGGTGCAGGACTCCGTCACAGCCTACTGTCCGCATCAGATACCATGCAGAATTCGGTGTGAAGCTCAAAGATGTATTCATGTCCGGCTTTCCATGCGCCTCTCATCAACCGGCAGCTTTCTGTATGCTTTTGCCTGACACTACTTTTTCTTATC
>JAUNOF010000124.1:6489-9836 GCA_030537215.1 Lachnospiraceae bacterium | reverse complement strand
GGCTTTTTAAAAAGCTTTATTCTATTTTTGTATTTCTTCGTGAAACAGCCCTATAGGGATAAATGCTTTTCTATATTTCGTGCAGAAAAAGAGAGCGTTGCTCTATAGATGATTACTCATCTATTTTACAACGCCCATCCATATTTCAATCATGTTTTCATTTTATCCGTTCTATTTTCATCATTCTGCAGAGATCAGCCGCTCCATCAGTTCCGTCTTTCCCTGCTTTTCCACCTTAAATCCAGGGAACATAAAACTGTTTGCCACTAGAACAGCCGTGGTGGTGCTATAGCCCGCTGCTTTGATCTTATCCATATCAAAGGTCAGCAGCTTCTGCCCTGCCTTAACCTTCTCTCCCATGGAAACAAATACTTCAAATCCCTCTCCCTTCATGTTTACTGTATCTACACCTACATGAATCAGGATCTCCATGCCGTCAGCATTTACCATGCCTACTGCATGACGGCTGTCCACCAAGGATGCAATCTCGCCGTCACAGGGCGCTACCACAACACCGACTTCCGGCTCGATGCCCACACCATCTCCCAGCACACCAGATGCAAAGGTTTCATCCGGGATCGCATCTCTTGGAATCACATTGCCCTTTAATGGAGCATATAATGTTTTTGCCTCCACTGCTTTTGGCATCACAAGCTTTTCGTTTTCTCCGCCAGCTGGATTCATCTGCTGGCTGCTGACCGGATCCGCAGCCTCTTTTTCAGCGTTTCCTTCTGCTTTACCGCCATTCTCCGGCTCCTCTTCCTTCCACACGGCCCAGGTTAATGCAAAGGAAACAACAAAGGATACTGCCAACACGATAGCATACTGAAGAGTATAATCCATAGTGATCAGAAAACCTGGAATACCAGTTACACCGTAAGAGGTTGCACCGATGTGGAACATGGATGCCAGCAGAGAACCAACTGCTCCGCCAATCATACCACAGGCCAGCGGCTTCACAAAACGAAGATTGACACCGAAGATCGCCGGTTCTGTAATTCCCAGGGCTGCTGAAAGAGAAGAAGGAATGGCCACGGCCTTTGTCTTATTGCTTCTGGCCTTTAAACCAACTGCCAGACAGGCAGCTCCCTGTGCAAAATTTGCTGCAGATGCGATAGGCATCCAGATATTTAAGCCGCCCTCTGCAGACAGCAGGCCTGCCTCAATTACATTGTACATATGGTGAATGCCGCAGACTACCGTCAGCGGATACAGCGCTCCCATCAGCATAGCGCCTACGCCGTGTCCTACTGTAATGATCCACTGAGCAAAGCTGAGCACATAATTCTCTGCTGTTGAGAAAATCGGTCCAATGATTCCCAGGGTTAAAAAGGCGGTAAAGATTACGGTACATAAAGGTGTTACAAATAAGTCGATCATCTCCGGCACATGCTTGTGAAGCCAGCGCTCAACCAGGCACATTACCCACACAGCGATGATCACAGGGATCACATGCCCCTGATAACCTACCTGACGAATGGAAAATCCAAACAGGTTCCAAACCGGGATATCTGCCGGGTTCATGCTTCCCACCGACCAGGCATTGATCAGGTTTGGATGGATCATGATCATACCAATGACTGCACCCAGGAAAATATTTCCGCCAAACACTCGTGCCGATGATACCGCGATCAGAACCGGCAGAAATACAAACGCCGTGTTGGCCAACAGATCAAGGATCCCATACCAGTCACTGGCTGCAAATGCAGGCAGAGCCTTTCCCAGCGCTTCCACCAGGCCCATCATCAGTCCAGAAGCCACAATAGCAGGAAGAATAGGAACGAACACATCTCCCAGTGCCTTGATCATTCTTTTGGGCAGAGGCTGTTTCGCTGCCGCTGCTGCCTTTACCTCCTCCTTGGTAGCGGCTGTCATACCGCTCACCTTCAGAAATTCGTCGTACACCTTGTTCACCGTGCCGGTGCCGATGATCAGCTGAAGCTGGCCGTTATTTAAGAATACTCCTTTCACACCATCAATGTTCTCCAGCTTTTTCTTATCCACCTTGCTGTTATCAACTGTCACCAGACGTAATCTGGTGGCACAGTGGGCAGCACTTACCAGATTCTCCCGCCCGCCCAATGTTTCATAGATTTCTTTTGCGCATTTTCCATAATCCATTGCCATAACTTTTTCTCCTTCTCCTTTTTTAACTTCTCCGCTGCAGCGCTCCCCATTTTGACTTCATTCAGGAAGTCCCTCGCTTTTATGTCACTTTTACGCACTTTTTATTACTTCTATATTTTTTCTATGCCGCCAGGACATAAGCAGCGGATCGGCTATTTCTTTTGGTTCCTGCTTCCGGTATCCCTTCATACCTTCTGCATTTTTCACAGCTGCGTTTTATACCTATCCATCTTCCGCGCATCTGTTTTTATGAGATCGATTTCATATTGTGATTTTATTATAGATCAGCTTATTTTAAATGTAAATTGGCATTATATATAAATTTATCCATCTTATTTTGTGCAAAATATGAGAACGTTCTCATAATGGTGTAAAAGACAGGCTGCACCATGGGTTAAATCAGATGCAGCCCTTCAAATCCTCGATATAAACCATCCTCCGTAACCGGCGGACAGATCCTATCTGCCATCGCCTTCAGCCGTTCACTGCCGTTTTCCATGCAGACGCTGACAGCAGCGGTTTCCATCATTTCTACGTCATTCATGCTGTCGCCAAATGCAATGGTATCTGCAACCGACACTCCCAGGTACCGGCACACCCGTTCCACACCTTTCCCTTTGTCAAATTCCCGGTTAACCACCTCTCCATTGATGATTCCAAACTGGTCTGAATCCTGGATACAGAGCGCAAAATCCTTGCTCAGTTCCGCCTCCGGCACAGTAAGCTGCTCCCTGGACGGACTCATAATCACAATCTTATAAACCGGCTGCCCCTGATATTCCTTCATTGGAAGAATATTTAAGGAGGATTCGATCTGCTCTCTCCACCGAAGCAGTTCGCTGTTTCCGCCCTCTCCTCCATGTTCTTTTAAAAACAGCTTAAACCCTTCATCCGTGTAGGAACCATTCAAACACTCAACAGTACGGTAAACACCGTTGGCCTCTAAAACATCCATTGCCCGCTTCTTTTGCTCCTCTGTCATAGGGCAATCGTAAATAACCTGATCACCGCAAAGGATATAGCCTCCTGAGCTTGCAATCACACCATCAAATCCATAGGCTAATAATGGTGACAGCATCTCATAATTTCGTCCGGAGCACAAGAACACCAGGTGTCCGTTTTTCTGTGCCTCCCGGATGGCTTCTAAGGCCGAATCCGGCGGCACATTGCTGCCGGGTTCGGTCAAGGTTCCGTCAATATCCAAGAAAATAAGCTTTTTT
>JAUNOF010000124.1:0-6389 GCA_030537215.1 Lachnospiraceae bacterium | reverse complement strand
TCTTACGCTTCCCTCTTTAAGTAATAAAATCCGTAAGCCGGGATATTTACACCGGATGCCTGCATCCGTTTTCCGGAGATCAGGTCTACATACTCTCCATCTGTCTCATTGATCCAAGCTGTCTTATCGTACTCGCTGAAGTTAAAGATACCGATCAGCTTCTCGCCTTCATAGTACCGTCCGATACACAGCACGCCGCTATCCCAGGTCTCAATGGTCCAGGTATCTGCATTGGACACAAATACCTTTTCACGCTTGCGGATCTGTTCCAGCTCATTTAAGCTGCGGAACATTCTGCCCTCCACCGTGGTCATATCATCAATACGGCCTGCCAGCTCCCAGTTCATTGCGCCTCTGTGGATGTAGCGGGAATCTGCCGCCTTGTTGGGGTCGTCCTTATAGGTGTAGTCATTTACCTGGCCGATCTCATCTCCGCTGTAGAGAACCGGAATTCCGGACTGCATAAACATATAGGCATGAAGCATCACATCCATGCGGATCGCCCGGTCCATGGCCGCCTCATTCTGCTCAAAGCCTGCCTTCTCAATACCGCACATAGATGCTGTAGTGGCACAGAATCTGGCATCACCAGTCACCGGATCTGCATTGTATAGCTCTCCCCGGCTGTTGCTGGCGCCTGTGAATCCCTGGAAATAGTCGTTCAGATACTGCTTATGAGAACGCTCCTCAATGCCTTCCTGCCTTAATGTAGCATAATCCAGCCCCCAGCCGATATCATCATGGCAGCGCAGATAATTTAAGAACAGGTATTCCTTTGGCAGAGCATTTACAATATCAAGCTGCCGCTTTAACAACCGCACATCTCGTGTAGCCACTGTATGCCAGGTAGTTGCCATGGTCGTTACATTATAAAGCATGTGGCATTCCGGCTTCTCCACCGTTCCAAAATAAGGAACCACCTTCTCCGGCTCCATTACCACCTCTCCCAGAAGCAGGATGCCAGGGCATACGATCTCACTGATCATACGCATCAGACGGACAATGGTATGTACCTTCGGCAGGTTCCGGCACTGAGTCCCCAGTTCTTTCCAGATATACGGAACCGCATCAATACGGATAATATCGATTCCCTTATTGGCAAGGAACAGGAAATTATACATCATTTCATTGAATACCCGGGGATTCTTATAATTTAAATCCCACTGATAAGGATAAAATGTGGTCATAACATAATGGCCTGCATCCGGCAGCCAGGTGAAATTGCCTGGTGCTGTAGTGGGGAATACCTGGGGCACGGTCTGCTCATACTGCTGAGGAATCTCATAATTATCATAGAAGAAGTAGCGGCTCATATACTCGCCCTCTCCCTGGCGCGCACGTTTCGCCCACTCATGGTCCTCGGAGGTATGGTTCATAACAAAATCCATGCATACATTGATCTGCTTTGCATGGCAGGCAGCCGTCAGACTTTCCAGATCCTCCATAGTGCCCAGCTTTTCCTGAACCTTCCGGAAATCAGACACTGCATAACCGCCGTCTGAACGGCCCTCCGGGGTATCAAGGAAGGGCATCAGATGAATGTAGTTCACATTGCTCTTCTCCAGATAATCCAGCTTAGACTCTACGCCTTTCATATTTCCTGCGAAATTGTCAATATAGAACATCATTCCCAGCATATCGTTCTGCTTATACCAATCCGGTCTCTGCTCCCGGCTCTGGTCCAATGCTTTTAAGCCCTGGCGGCGCTCCTGATAGAATCGATGCAGGTTATCGCAAAGCTCTGCAAACATGGAGCTGTTATCATACAGTTCCATATACAGCCACTTTAATTCGTCAAAATGACGGTTAAAACGCTGCTGATACAATGCCTCCTCCTTGTTTGCCGCTGACTCTGCTCCTGCCAGAATCTTTTCCTTACCCTCCATCATTTCTGCCTGGTTTACTGCCCGCTTCCCCTGCTTGCCGTTCATTGTCATCCACTTCTCCTTTTTCTGTTTCTATGATCCTTGTTACCTGCAATGCGAAAACGCGATATCGTTCTCATGTAATATGAAACCGTTTTGTCATTATATTCAACGTATTAACATTAAATATTTGGTAAATATGTGGAATCAATACCCTCTGACTCATCTATCGCTGTGTGGTATCGTTCTCATGTGATTATAATAAACAATTCTGCCGAATTTGTAAAGCGGCAGAATTGCTAATTTCCATCATCATTTTTTGGCACATCCTACAAAGAGGATGTACGCTCGATCACCTCATACCCCATCTTCATCTCCCGGTAAACCGGCTTGTCTGCCTCCAAAAGATCCAGCAGCAGTCGGGCCGCTTCCTCACCGCTGGTCTTATAATAATAATGCACGGTGGTCAGATTGGGCTCAACGATCTGGGTGATCTGGGTATCCCCAAATCCTGCCACCCGGATATCCTCCGGTACCCGCTTGCCCTGATGCTTCAGATACAGGATCGCACCCACCGCAATATCATCGGTGGCGCACAGCAGTCCATCCATCTCCGGATGCTTCTGCAAAAGCTCTGCTGCTGCCTGCTTGCCGGATTCTACCTGGAAGGAAGCCTCTGCTACCAGACTTTCATCCATTTCCCTGCCGGCCTCCCTGAGTGCTGTCCAGAAGCCTTCCTGACGTCCGCGGCCTACCGCTTCATCCTGAAGGGTAACACCTGCATAGCACAGGCAGCTGCACCGCTTCAGCATTCTGGATGCCAGCTCCCTGGATGCCTGGAAATCATCCTGATACACACAGGAATATCCTGCCAGATGCTGCCCCAGAATCACAATCGGCACCTGATAATTTTTCAAGACCTGACGGTGCTTGTTGGTAAAGATCGTTCCTGTCAGGATCACGCCATCCACATGATTTTCCCGAAACAGCTTTAAATACTTCAGTTCTTCCTGTTCATTGTTCTCCGTGTTGGCCAGCAGCAGCTGATAGCCCCGCTTAGCCAGCACCAGGCTGATGCCTCCCACCATACGGCTGATGGTGTGGGAATCAATCTTTGGGATGATGACCCCGATCAGCTTCGTCTTTCTGGTGCGGAGCATCTGAGCCTGAGTAGATGGCTGGTAACCGGTCTCATCGATCACCTTCCGGATCCGCTCCCGCTTTTCCTCGCTGACATAGCCTTGATTCAAATATCGAGACACCGTCGCTCTGGACACTCCTGCTAACTCTGCTATTTCATTAATTGTCATATTCAAATTCTCCATTTCTTCCTGTGGAACCAGCAGGTCAAGGTGAAGCTGACTTGAGCCTGCCCCTCATCGCTGGAATTTCTGCCCGCATTTATTCCACTGTCAGTTCTGCTGTCTGATACCGGATTACCTTTGCCAGATCCGCTGGCGCCAGTTCCACCTGACAGCCGATCTTCCCGGCACTGAAAAAGAAGGTATCCCACTGTTCTACGCTCTTATCGATGGTAGTCCGGAAAAACTTTTTCATTCCAATAGGCGAGCAGCCGCCATGGATATAGCCGGTCAGCGGAAGAAGCTCCTTGGACTTAATCATCTCAATAGACTTTTCCCCTACTGCTTTGGCCGCTTTCTTCAGATCCAGCTCCTTGGCAACCGGAATGACAAATACATAATGGCTGCCGGTCTTTCCCACTGTAACTAAGGTTTTAAATACCTGCCCCGGATCTTCCCCCAGAACGGCTGCCACTTCTACGCCGCTGATCGCCTCTGTATTTCCATAGTAATGGCCCTGGTAGGATAGCTTCTTTTGATCCAGGATCCGCATTACATTTGTTTTTTCCTCCATGAATATTACGCTCCTTTGCTGTCTCGTAATGTGATGCTGCATTTCAATCAAAATCAATGCCTGCTTTCATTCTAACCGTTTTCTTCCAAATAGTCCAGACTATCTCTTGGTTTTTTGCAGGGCATTTTGGAAAGCATTACAATTGACAATCACGTATGTGAATCATAACTGTAAAACAGTAGCGGAATGGCTGCGGCTGTGTTAAAATAAAACGGATATGATAGAATCGGAGGATGACACAAATGGAATTTGCCGCTGTTCGAATAAAAAAAGGCGCCGGACGTTCTTTAAAGGCCGGCGGATCCTGGATTTATGATAATGAGATCGACACCATCACCGGAGATTATGAAAATGGAGATATGGTCAATGTAGAGGACTTTGACGGGTACCCGCTGGGACAGGGATTCATCAACATGAAATCTACCATTGCAGTCCGCATGATGACCCGGAGAAAGGGTGTGGTGGTAGATGATGATTTTATCGAAATGCGGGTGAGAAACGCCTGGGAATACCGGAAATCTACGGTGGACACTGCAAGCTGCCGCCTGATCTTTGGAGAGGCGGATTTTCTGCCAGGTATGGTGATTGATAAATTTTCTGATGTGCTGGTGGTGGAATCCCTGGCTCTGGGTATTGACCGCTGGAAGCCGGTGATTCTGGAAAAGCTTCAAAAGGTACTGGCCGAAGACGGCATCCACATCCGGGGAATTTATGAGCGAAGCGATGCCAAGGTCCGTCTCCAGGAAGGAATGGAGCGGTATAAGGGCTTTATCGGCCAGCCATTTGATACAAAGGTAGAGATTGTGGAAAACGGAGTCCACTACATGGTGGACGTGCAGGATGGTCAGAAGACCGGATTTTTCCTGGATCAGAAGTATAACCGGCTGGCAATCCAGCGGCTGTGCCCTGGAAAGAAGGTGCTGGACTGCTTTACCCACACCGGCTCCTTTGCATTAAATGCCGGTATCGCCGGCGCCGCTTCTGTTCTTGGCGTGGACGCTTCCCAGCTTGCTGTGGACCAGGCCACGGAAAATGCCGCGCTGAACAACCTGTCTGACCGCGTCACCTTCCAGTGCGCGGATGTGTTTGAGCTGCTTCCGAAGCTGGAAGCCCAGGGAGAGCGGTATGATGTGGTGATTTTGGACCCGCCGGCCTTTACTAAGTCCAGAAATTCCATCAAAAATGCGGTAAAGGGATATCGGGAGATTAATCTGCGGGGAATGAAGCTGGTGAAGGACGGCGGATTCCTGGCTACCTGCTCCTGCTCTCACTTCATGGATCCGGAGTTGTTTACCAAAACCATCCGGGAGGCGGCAGCAGGCGTTCATAAACGGCTGCGGCAGGTGGAATACCGCACCCAGGCGGCGGATCATCCCATTTTGTGGTCTGGAGATGAGTCTTCTTACTATTTAAAGTTTTATATTTTTCAGGTTTGTGGTGAGAAATAAATGGAAACATAGTAACTGTTCAGTACCCTCACAGTTACGAAACATAAATACTTCAGGCAGACGGTCTTCTCACCGTCTGCCTGTTTTCAGCCTGTCATTTCCTGGCTCTATAACCCTCTATAAAAAGCTATAACGCTCCATACCGCTCATACACCTCTGCCAGCATGCGTCCTTCTAAAAGCTCTTTTCGGGATAAATTTTCCTTGGATGCTTTCTCCTTTGCCAGCTTCAGCACCTGATTCTCCACCTGTTTTGGAATTACCACCACGCCGTCAAAATCAGCAAAGATCAAATCCCCTGCATGAACCAAAACATCTCCGCAGCGGACCGGGACATCGTAATCCACCACCAGCCCTCTGCCCTTGCTGTCCAGCGGACGGATTCCGGCGTAAAAAACAGGGAATCCCATTTCTTTGATTCGAACACAATCGCGAATCTGGCTGTCGCAGATACATCCTACCGCCCCCCGCATCATCGCTGCAGTAGACATCAGTTCTCCCCATGGTGCATTGGTCCCGCCGCTGTCAGTGGAATGGACCGCTACATCGCCTTCTCTTAGGCTGTCCATGGCTTCGATCTCTTTTCCATAGGGATTATCCTCAACTACATAATCTGTTTCCAGCCAGCGAAAGGTTCTGGCTCGCCCTGCGATCCTGCAGCAGGCTTCATCCAGCGGCCGCAGCCTTTGGTGCATCGCCTGATTTCGATATCCAAGACTGTCTAAAATATCACAAACCACTGGTACATAAAGATTTTCTTTTATCCATTGCATCTTTTCTTTTTCTGTCATATATCCTTCCCTCTACCATTCAAATTTTTCAAGAACCGATAAAATGCGGCATCTTTCTCCTAACCCATTTTCTTTACACACATAGTGAAAGGCTTCTGGGTTTTCACGGTTCAGCTCCATGCCATCATAATGATGGGGTATAATATACTCTGGCTCACAGGCCGCTGCCAGCTTTACCGCCTGGTGGATATTCAGATTTCCAAATTTACCATTGATGCAGGTCAGCAAAACATCTGATTTCGGGGCTGCCTTCAGCAGCAGCTGGCAATAAGAGGTGTCCGAGGTG
This sequence comes from Lachnospiraceae bacterium, assembly GCA_030537215.1. GTDB lineage: Bacteria > Bacillota > Clostridia > Lachnospirales > Lachnospiraceae > Caccovicinus. The sequence goes on along the minus strand of JAUNOF010000124.1, from coordinate 125 downwards.
TGATAAACACTTTTTCCATTTCGAAAGGTGATTTGATAACCAGCAGTATCAATCACATCCACACCAGTTCCAAGAGCAAAGATCCCCTGGATTTTTACCTGCTCATTCTGAAAGCAATCCCCCTG
>JAUNOF010000123.1 GCA_030537215.1 Lachnospiraceae bacterium | reverse complement strand
CCAACTCAGTGTATGGCAGATATGCTGCACATCATCCATGAGTTCGGCGGCGTAGAGAACTTAAAGGGCAAGAAGCTGGCTATGACCTGGGCTTACTCTCCTTCCTACGGAAAGCCATTATCCGTTCCTCAGGGCGTGATCGGCCTGATGACCCGTTTCGGTATGGACGTTGTTCTGGCTCATCCGGAAGGCTACGAGGTAATGCCTGAGGTTGAGGAGGTTGCAAAGAAGAACGCAGCTGCTTCCGGCGGTTCCTTCAAGCGCGTAAACTCCATGGAAGAAGCATTCAAGGATGCTGACATCGTATATCCAAAGAGCTGGGCGCCATTTGCTGCTATGGAGAAGAGAACCAACCTGTACGGCGAAGGCGATTTCGACGGCATCAAGGCCCTGGAGAAAGAGCTGTTAGCTCAGAACGCACAGCACAAAGACTGGGCATGTACCGAAGAGCTGATGAAGACCACAAAGGACGGCAAGGCATTATACCTGCACTGCCTGCCAGCTGATATCACTGGTGTAAGCTGCGAGACCGGCGAGGTTGACGCTACCGTATTCGACCGCTACCGTGATCCGTTATACAAGGAAGCAAGCTTCAAGCCATATATCATCGCTGCAATGATCTTCTTAGCTAAGTTCGAGAATCCTCAGGAAATCTTAAAGAAGTTAGAAGAGAGAAAAACTCCTCGTGTATTTGAATAAAGTACTGCAACATTCCGGGAACCCGAAAGCTCCTGTACTGCATATTCCTTAGAGGAATCCATGTAGGCCGCCTGATATTGTTCCAGGCGGCCTTTTTTGCTACATAGGATTCTTTTTCACCCTTAAATCAAATAAATGATAGTGAGGAATCACATTATGGATAAGAAAAAAAGAATCGTCATTGCCTTAGGCGGCAATGCATTGGGCAATACCCTGCCGGAACAGATGGCAGCGGTAAAAATTACTGCAAAAGCAATTGTAGACTTGATCGAAGAAGGCTGTGAGGTGGTAGTTGCACATGGCAACGGCCCTCAGGTGGGCATGATCAACAACGCCATGGCCGCATTAAGCCGTGAAGATGCCAACCAGCCAAATACACCCCTCTCCGTCTGTGTGGCAATGAGTCAGGCCTACATCGGTTATGACTTACAGAATGCACTTCGTGAAGAGCTGATCAACCGTGGGATCACCAATATCCCGGTAGCTACCATGATCACCCAGATCCGTGTGGATCAGGATGACCCTGCATTCCAGAATCCATCTAAGCCAATCGGCCATTTCATGACCCAGGAGCAGGCACGGATTGCAGAGGAAAAGTACTCCTACATTATGAAGGAGGATTCTGGAAGAGGCTGGAGACGTGTGGTAGCATCTCCGAAGCCAGCTGAAATCATTGAGATCGGCGCCATCCGCTCCCTGGTAGATTCCGGCCAGCTGGTGATCGCCTGCGGCGGCGGCGGTATCCCGGTTATGAGACAGGGCAATCATTTAAAGGGCGCCAGCGCTGTCATCGATAAAGACTTTGCAAGCTGTCTGCTGGCAGAGGAACTGGATGCCGATTTCCTGATCATCTTAACTGCTGTGGAGAAGGTGGCCATCCATTTCGGAAAGCCAGATGAAGCATGGCTGGATGACCTGTCTGTAGAAGAAGCTGAGAAGTACATAGGAGAAGGACATTTTGCTCCTGGCTCCATGCTGCCGAAGGTTCAGGCTGCTGTGAAATTTGCAGGCTCCGGTGAAGGGCGTACTGCATTGATCACACTGCTTGAGAAGGCAAAGGACGGTATCTTAGGAAAGACCGGAACCAGAATTCATCAGTAACCGATTCCTGTTCTTCCGGTTTCTGAACCGTTACCATTTCGTTTCAAACATACAACAAAGGGGGCGTTCCTCTGCCCCCAAACAAATGGAGGGTTTTCTCATGGGAAGCAAACATACAAATGCATCTATTTTTGAATTAAATGGCATACCTAAGCTCAGCCAGGCTCTGCCCCTGGCGCTTCAGCATGTAGTTGCCATGATCGTGGGCTGCGTTACCCCAGCCATCATTATCTCCGGTGCTGCCGGAGTCAGCAGTCCAGACCGGGTAATCCTGATCCAGGCCTCTCTGGTTATTTCCGCTCTTTCTACTTTCCTGCAGTTGTTTCCGATTGGGCCGAAAAATGGATTCCGCTTAGGCTCTGCTCTTCCGGTTATCATCGGCGTATCCTTTGCCTACGTTCCCAGTATGCAGGCCATTGCGGAAGGCTACGGCATTGAAACCATATTCGGCGCTCAGATCGTAGGCGGTGTGGTGGCGATCCTGGTAGGACTTACCATTAAGCAGATCCGTAAATTTTTCCCGCCGTTGATCGCGGGAACTGTGGTTTTTACCATCGGACTTTCCCTGTACCCCACAGCCATCAACTATATGGCCGGCGGCGCAGGAAGCGCAGACTACGGCTCCTTAAAAAACTGGGGCATCGCCATCTTTACTCTTGTTATAGTTACAGTACTGAACCACTTCGCCACTGGATTTTTAAAGCTGGCTTCTATCCTGATCGGCATGACAGCCGGATATATTCTGGCATTCTTCTGCGGCATGGTAAATTTCTCCAGTGTTGCAGAGGCCGGCATGGTGCAGCTTCCGCTGTTCTTCCACTTTAAGCCTCATTTTGAAATCTCCTCCTGTGTTGCCATCGGACTGCTGTTTGCAATCAATGCAGTTCAGGCCATCGGAGATTTCTCCGCCACCACCAGCGGCGGCTTAAACCGTGAGCCAAAAACCGATGAGCTTCAGGGAGCAATCCTGGGATATGGTATTTCTAATATTATCGGTGCCTGCTTCGGCTGCCTTCCAACCGCGACTTACAGCCAGAACGTAGGTATTGTAACCACCACAAAGGTAGTAAACCGCTGTACTCTGGGGCTGTCCGCTTTCATCATCCTGTTTGCCGGACTGCTGCCGAAGTTCTCCGCTCTTTTGACCACCATCCCTTACTGTGTATTGGGCGGCGCTACGGTTTCTGTATTTGCTTCCATCGCCATGACCGGTATGAAGCTGGTTATGACGGAGGAGATGAACTACCGGAATACCTCCATCGTCGGACTGGCAGCCGCACTTGGCATGGGCGTGTCCCAAGCCTCTGCCTCCCTGTCCATGTTCCCGGCCTGGGTGACTACCATCTTCGGAAAATCCCCGGTTGTAATCGCAACTTTGGTTGCTGTGTTCTTAAATGTTACGCTGCCAAGGGAAGAACAAAAAATCCAGCGTCAGGAACCAAATGATGTTTATTAACGTTCCTTCGTGAAAATAAAACTTTTGTGTACTGGAAAAACCCCATTCCTACTTGCCAGGGAATGGGGTTTTTACGTTCTGAGCTGCATTTCTGCTATTGAATCGCATAATCCACGCTGATGCTGGCCTCTACCTCGATCTCACCTGGCATAACCGCCATGTCTGCAGCAGCCTCCATCTTTGCTGTCGAACGCATCACCTGATTCTCATAGCGGGCGTTATCATTTGCAGAATACTCGGTGATATGAACCGCCCGCCCCAGTGTACATCCGCTGGCGTCTGCCAGCGCCTGTGCCTTCTCCTGCGCCTGGGCCACTGCCAGCTTCAATGCCTCCTGGTAGCTTTCATCATAATGGCTGGAAAGGAAGGATACGGACTGGATCTCATTCACCCCGGATTCCACCGATTTTGTCATCACCTCACCGGCCTGGTTCAGTTCAATGTCAGACACAATCACCTGGGTGGTCGCCTCATATCCTACGATAGCGCCATTCTGCTCCCAGTCATACCGCGGATTCATATCAAAATTCGATGTCTGGATAGAAGTTTCTTCGATCCCAAGCCCTTTTAAGGTCTCCACAAGCTGATTCAGCTTCTCATTGTTCTCATTCTGACAGACAGCCGCATCCTTATTCTGGGTGGTCACCGCATAAATGATCTCCGCCATGTCCGGCACCACCCGCACCGTCTCCCGGCTGGTAACCGTGATCACCTGACTGTCTACATGTTCCACCTGGATTTTTTCAGAGGCCTGCTGGCTCCTGTCTGTATTTCCGCTGCTGGAGGTCTGCACCGCATTGGCTGTCTTTCCGCAGGCTGTTAAAATTAACGCACATACTGCGCCGAATGTACAAATTTTCTTCATCATAAAACAATCCTCCCGTCTTTCTTCTGTCTATATCAGTATACAGGAAACGAGAGGAAAAAGTATTTCTTTTCTCTTAAGGTTTGTATTCAATTTTCGATCGACTTCTTTCATATTACGGAAGCATTTCTGTCAGCTTCTTTCCGGTATCCGGTTCCGGATTCCGCTTTCCGCCGCCTATTTCCGGATCGACTGAATGGCAACACATCCAGGGCCTCCCTGGGTAATAAACACCGTACTCAGCAGATGGATCCGCACATCGATCCCTGGAAATTCCTTCTTTGCCATCTCCGCAATCCGTTCCGCATCCTCCGGCGCATTCCCATGAACAATGTAAAGAATATGCTGGTCCCCCACTCCGTCTTTCTTCATCTGCTTGAAAACTGACTTTACCGCCCCGTTCATCGTCCTTCCCACGCCAAACTTATCCAGGCTGGTACAGGACGGGTTGGGCGTCAGAATCGGCTTCAGATTCAGCAGAGAGCCAACTGTCGCCACAGTAGGTGACAGCCTGCCGCCCCGTTTCAGATAATCAAAATCCTGGGGGATCAGGTAAGACTTTGTGTCCTTTTTCTTCTCCTCTACCATGGCAATGATCTCCTCTGTGCGCTTCCCCTCCCTGGCCATGGAAACAGCACACTCCACCAGATAGCGGTGAGGCCCGCAAAGGGTCCTGCAGTTAATTACGGTAATATCCTCCTGATTCTCCACCATGGTCCTGGCTGAACAGGCTGTCTGATAAGTGCCGGACAGTCCATCTGCCATAGAAAGATTAATAATAGACGCGCCTTTGCAGCTTTCATAAGCCTCAATCACATCCCCGATCGGCGGCTGCGAGGAGGTAGGGATTCCCCCCGCCCGGATATCTGCAATAAACTCCTGAACCGGAATCTCCAGATCCCTCACATGCTTTTCCCCGATGCTGACACACAGCGGAATGGAGATCACCCCCAGCTTTTCTCCTTCCTCCCTGGTGTAAAGACTGGACGAATCCGTAATAATCTGAACCATACTCTCTCCCTTCCCTCAAAATCATCCAGTTCTCCTGCTTTTCAAAAATCGGACGAACGCAATTTTAAGGTTATCATTAATATATTATATAGTATTTAAAACTACATTTGTAGATTCATTATACGAGGCCTGTCTCATAATGTCAACATATTTCGACAGAAAAAGACCTTGATTCCAGAGGAGTCAAACCATTTGGAATCAAGGTCTTCTAGTGTCAGTTTCGTTCTAGTTGTGATTTTAAATACAGCAATGCGTGAGTAATGATGCAGCCATGGTCCACTGCCAGACCATTACTTTCCAGAAGCTTAAATTTCTCCTGAGGCAGAAGCGGGTGAATGGAACGGGTGATCTGCACTCTGGCGCCTGCCAAAATTCCCCGGGTCTGATTCTTAAGACGCAGATTCCAGATCTCTTCTGTGTGGTCTGCCGCAGCCAGACTGGATACCGGGATTCCATCTGCCGAATCAGCCATTACTGCTTCTGTCTTTAACTCCTCCCGCTCCAGCGACACCTGCATCCACAATGCATCTGCCGCATCATCTCCCGCTTTCACCGGAATATCGCCCTCCACCAGTGCCAGAAAGGAGGTGGTAATCACTCTCCATCTGGGATCACGGTCGTAATTGCCCCAGGTGCGAAGCTGCTGCAAAGGCAGATTCCTGACTCCTGTTTCTTCCTCCAGCTCTCTGGCAGCACCAGCCTCCAGATCCTCCCGCATCTCCACGAAGCCGCCTGGAGTCGCCCACATGCCAATACTGGGGTGATTGCTCCTCTTTACCAAAAGCACCTCTAAAGGCTGTCCCCAGGAAACCAGCTTCTCCCGGCATCTGACCACCACCATATCTGTGGTATTGCTGGGACTGTCGTATTTCTTCGGGTTATAGCCTGCCAGAAACTCTTCCAGGCTTTCTCCTGCCTGGTTTCGCTCTCCGGTACCGTAAAAACCATCTAACTTATCCAAAAATGCCATCCTGCTATCTCCTTATCACTGAAATCCTGCTGTTGATCCGCCCCGGCGCAAAAACATACATGCCAGAATCCTTCCTTTAAACGGGGCTGTAATATCCTACCATATCTCTGGTGATCTCACTTAATGAATTGGCTCCGCACATCGCCATAGTATCCTCCAACTCTGCGCCCAGCTTTTCAATGTATGTCTTCACGCCCTCTTCTGCTCCGCCGAACACAGCCGTCACAAACGGACGGCAGATGATGATACCATCAGCTCCCAGCGCCAGCGCCTTAAACACATCGGTTCCGGACCGGATCCCTCCATCTACAAAGATTTTCATGGAACCGTCTACTGCGTCTGCGATCTCCTCCAGCACCTCCGCAGTAGCCGGACATTGATCCAGGACTCTGCCGCCGTGATTGGACACCACGATCGCCGCAGCTCCAGCCTCCTTCGCCTTCATTGCACCCTTTACCGTCATAACGCCTTTTACAATAAACGGAAGCTTTGCTTCCTTCACAATCTCAGAAAGCTCCTCCACCGTCTTTCTTCCAGCAGGGGGCGTCAGATTTTTTAAAAAAGGAAGTCCTGCTGCATCCACATCCATGGCCACAGCAAAGGCGCCGCAGCCGCGGACCTGCTCCATCTTCTCCCGAATTACTTCTATATTCCATGGCTTTACCGTAGGCACGCCAAACCCATTTACTGCCTTGATGGCATCCGTAGCGGCTGTCATCACCTCCGGCTTTACTCCATCTCCGGTAAAGGCCGCAATCCCGGCCTTTGCGCAGGCAGAAACCAGCACCTGGTTATAGGAAACATCTGTGTATGCTTCCCCATAATGCAGATTTACCGCCCCCACCGGGCCCGCAAAGAACGGATAACGGAACCGCTTTCCAAACAGCTCCAGGCTGGTATCCACCGCCTGATTCTCACACAAAGTATCCATATGGACCCGGATCTCCTGCCATTTCCGGTAATTGCGGATGGCAGTATCGCCCACTCCCTTGGCACCCGGCCCCGGCATCTGATTCCGGCATGCCTTCCCGTCACAAACGGGACAGGCCTTGCAATATTTTCCAATACAGGTTCTTGCATTTTCTAATACTTCCTGATACGTCATAGCTTCCTCCAATATGCTTCTTTTTTTGCAACCGTGCAGTTCTGCTGAACCGTTGCTTTTTTCATAAGTATATTTTACCATGAGCCGTGCCTTTCGTCCATTTTAATATGCAGCTGTTCATAACCTGATATGCTGATGCTGTTACTGTTCCCGGCGAATCCAGGATCCACAGCACGTCTGCGGCGCTTTGATATAGTCCGTTTACCGACTATAGTCAGCATCGCGACCATCTCATAAAATGATACTGTAACTAACTAACGATCCTGAATTGCAGCAGCGCACCAACTGGCACACGGAATCAGTTTTTCCTAACATCGATTTTACCAAAGAAAAGAGACTACCATGATCCGATATGACCCCTTTTGGAAAACGCTGAAATCATCTGGCGAGTCCACCTATACCCTGATCAATAAACACGGGATTTCCAGCTCTACCATCGACCGCCTTCGAAAAAATCAGCCGATTACCACAACTACCATCAATGATCTGTGCCGCGTCCTGAATTGCAATGTGGAAAATATAGCAACCTACATCTATTCAGAAGACGACCAATTGCTGTAGCATCCAAATCTTGTGATTGCCCCATCTTCGGTCAGTTGACAAGGAATGATACGCAGACCGTGAAACAGGCAGCTGGCAGCAAACGGCGGTATACTTCCCAAAAGGGCAGTATACCGTCTGTTTTGTTGCGCTATTCCATTCAACATTATTCGAATTTTATTCGTAAAGCAACCTTACGCTCCCGTTTCTTCCCCGCTACTCCATGTCTATAATCTCCTTCGCGTATCCGGTCAGCTCCTCCAGCTCGATCTCATCAAAGCTGAAAAGCAGATAATGCAATCCATCTTCATTCCAGGCAATACTCTTAAACGCTTTCCGCTGTTCGGTTTCCGAGCCATAGCTGATCATCAGCCTGCCCTCCTCCTCCAGCTTTCTATCTTCCTCACTTGGCTCCTGGGACGGCGGCAGAAACAGATACTGATCTACCTTTCCCTGGAGCAGAATATCCTGATAGGTTTCTTCCAGAGTATATTCTGCTTCTGTCCCTGGAAGATTCTCCAGCGGCCTGGAAACGCTTAAGGTTACATCCTGATCCCCCTGGTAATGTACATAAACCTCCGGATAGCTGTCCACACGGTTTCCTTCCTCATCAATCCCATCTACATCGATCACATATCCTTCAGAAAACGGAAGTCCATCTCCAAGGGCTTCCGCCACCTTTGGCTTCTGACCCAGCTTCTTCTCCGCCTGGCCTAAAAGCTGGCTGGCTTCCGTCACTACATCATTCATGCTCACTCCGCTTCTCAGATAGCTGATCCTTCCGGCAGCTACTGCAGTCACCGTTCCTACCGCGATCATGGCCGCAGCCAGCACGATCCCCATTTTCTTCTTTGATAACTTCATAATTTTGCTCCTCTCTCCAATTTTTTGATGTACTGCATCCAAAATCCGGTTCTCCTCTGTCTCCGAAAAGGAAACTGATGAAACCTCCGCTAAAATCCCATCCTTTATTTGCTTTTCCCAGTCATGCTTCACTTGTGATACCTCCTCATTTTTTCCAGTCAGGCCTGCAGCTTTGGCCTCGTCTCCTCCGCTGCAGACACGCTTCCTTTCCTCTGTTCCAGGTGTTCCCGCAGAAGCTTCCTGGCTTTATTCAGCCGTGATTTCACAGTTCCTTCAAAAGTTCCTGTGATCTGTGCGATCTCACGAATTCCCAGCTCATTGAAATAATAGAGAAGAATCACCGTCCGATACTTCATACTCAGCTGGCTGACTGCCTGCCTCAGTTCAGCAGAGGTCTCCTCTTCCAGAATCTGATCCAAAGGGTTTTTCGCCAGGTCAGAGGAATCCTTCCGGATCCGCTCTGCCATTGAAAAACCGCTGTCTTCCTCCTGCTCCAGCATCCCCTCATAGGAGATCTCTCCTGCCTTCCTGGTCTTTCCTGCGGTTTTCCAGGCCGTCCGCACCAGGATCTGGTACATCCAGGACTCAAACCGCTCCGGGTCTTTTAATTTTCTGCGGTGCAGAAAGCATTTCACAAAGGTTTCCTGCAGCACATCCTCACTGTCACTCCGGTTTCCTGTTATAAAATACGCCATACGGTATAGCTTTCCGGAATAGGAATGGTATAATTCGTCAAATGCCCTTTCATCGCCTTCTATCATCTGTCTCACGAAAGCTGTTTTCTCTTCCCTCATAACCAATTTCCTCTCCGTCTTTATTTCATGATAACAGTTCAGATGGCGGGGAAATCCGCGAAAAAACAAACGTCAAGCTCACGTCTGGACTGTTACATTTGATGCATCTGTATAATAAGAGTCTTTTCAAACACATTTGGTTCATTTTTTTCGCAGTTTTTTATAGATGAATTGATAAAACCAATTGCAAGATGGATCTTCTCATACTGGAACCTTCTCATTCTGCCTGCATATGATAAAACAAAAAAGGATTCTTCCTATGTCTGATAAAATCCTATGGATGCAGTGGCAGCAGCCCTGCGGAATCTGCCGCCCATGCATCGGTCCATTTTGTCCGCCCTGCCGTCCATGCAGCAGCTGGCCCCAGCAGCCTGGTCCATGGCAGCCTGGTCCTATCTGGCCATGGAGGCCGCCTTCTCCTCCCGGGCCACCGCCGAGACCGCCGCACAGACCTGGGCCACCAAGACCTCCTCACAGGCCGGAGCCCCCAAGGCCGCCGCACAGACC
>JAUNOF010000254.1 GCA_030537215.1 Lachnospiraceae bacterium | reverse complement strand
GCCCTCGCTGGTGTAGCCGTGAAAGCAGATGACAGCTTTATCGGAGCCTTCGCATGGGAAATAGGTGCCGTGCAGCTTTAAGCCGTCATAAGCGGTAATGAAAATATCCTCCTGAGGCTGGCTGCGGAGCCATTCCTTGCTGGCGCGAATGCCAGGTATGTAGGTTTCCCAGTTGGTTCCCGACATGTTCATGGTGCGGCTTTGCTTTGCGTTGCCCCGGATGACAGTGCGGCGGAAGAAGTAGCGGGCCAGCGCATATTCTCCGGCAGCGCCCAGAGCCGCTGCACCCAGCACCAGCTTTCCGGTTCGGCCCTTGGCGAGCCATTTTTTTATCGGTAAAATTTTTTTCAATGCCAAAACCCCTTTCAAGTGCATGCCTAAAATGGTTGTTATGCGGTGTGATTGATTTCCGTTACAGGAACTTCTGAAGCAGCATGGCTTTTTCAAAACTTCCCTCTACCTTCAGCTTGCCGATGGTAAAGGCCAGGATCGGGTCCAGCTTTTTTGCTGCCAGCTTAAACAGAGTGTCTGCTGTGCAGGTAAAGATTGCATCCCGGTCGTAGTATTCGTAAGGCTCTACAGATAAGACACCATTATTTACTTCTGCGTAAAAAGCGCCTTCTCCTTCGCCGATTATGTTAAACTGAAAGGCAAGATGCTCCTGGATGCTGCTTACATCTGCCTTCATAAAAATGTCCTTTGCCTGCTGAAATACTTCTTCATAGGTCATGTGTAATTCTCCTTTTTGATCAATAAGCCTGATTTCGCTGCGGATCCCGCCATTATGTTTGTGGGATGGATTCAGCAGCCAATCGGGTTGGTTTGACAGGTACTGCAATATTTCGACTGCTGGTCGACTCTGCGTTACGCATACCTTATCACGTTTTCGACCAGCAGTCAAGTGTGGATTTTTTATTTTGATTCTGGTATACTAAGAAAAAATAAAACGGAAAAAGCTGAGGATTTTTATGAAAATTTCTAAGAAACGAGATTTGATTCTGGATGCAATGCAGGAATTGATGTCCACTTCCAGCATCCAGACCATTTCTGTCAGTGACATTGCCCAAAAAGCAGGCATTGGAAAGGGAAGTATCTATTACTATTTTAATTCAAAAAATGATATTATTGAGGCTGTGATCGAGCGTTCCTACTCCAGAGTTCTGGATGAAGGACAGGCATTGGCGGCTTCCCAGGATATAGGAGCCTTTGAGAAAATGGAGATCATTTACCAGGCATGTCTGGATTCTTCCCTGGAATTAAAGCGCCAGGAGGCGCTGAACACATTTAACGAGCAGCAGCAGAGTGCTTTGATCCATCAGAAGTTTGTGGGAATCATAATTACCAGATTGGAGCCGATTCTGACGGATATTATCCGCCAGGGAATTGAAGAGGGGAGGATCCGATGTGAATTTCCGGAGGAGACCGCCAGAATTATCCTGACGATTCTGACAGTCACACTGGATAACAGTCTGGCTCCCATCAGCCAGGAAAAGATTATAAGGGTTCTGAACGGATTTGCCTGGATGCTGGAGGAAAGTCAGGAGATTCCGGAGAATACCCTTCAGTTTTTGCTGGAAAAACCCCAGGGACGCACCTGGCATCCCTGAATGTATGCCGCCTATTCGGCGGCGGGATATTCCTAGTAACCCCCATGCCTTGCGTTGGCACCACTGCGCATGAAAGTGGGGGTTACTAGGAACCCTCCGGGGGATGCACAGAAAACGGAACTGGAATTGTCACTTCGTGACCCGTTTTCGCGCAGTTCAGCCCGGGAGGGCTGAACT
>JAUNOF010000122.1 GCA_030537215.1 Lachnospiraceae bacterium | reverse complement strand
AGTCTGTGCTGCGGTGGTAGCTGCTGCTGTTGTCTCGGTAGAACCGCCTCCGCAGGCTGCCATGGAAAGTGCCATGGTGGATGCTAAACCAACTGCCATAACCTTCTTGAATAATCTCATGTTAATCTCCTCCCTGTACGGATAATAGTTTTGCTGACTGGCATCTTTACCATATCAACACCTACATTATACCTTTCGTTTATGCATTTTTCCATAAGATTTTTTTGGATTCCCTATAAATTTTCTTTGATTTTTTCATAATTTCAATGATTTTAATAATTTTTTTCATTATCCTATGTATATATTGCATTATTTTCAGCAATTCCCATTTTTTCCGTCGGCCGGACATGATTCACTCTTCTGTCAAATCGCTGCCCTGCAGGATTGTCTGATGCGTCCAGTAGTATTTTTCATCTGTCAGATGGATATCCTTCTCCGGATCCTCATCCAGCGCCAGTGCCGCCGCAATGGTAAAAATAGCGTGGGCATACTCCGTCCGGTCGCTCTGAACCGTTCCCAGAAGCATCCCCCGTTCCAGCGCCTGGACACCCTGAGGCGTGCCGTCGATCCCCACCACATTGATGGGCTCCCGTATCTCCAGCCGCTCTATGGCGTCGATGGCCCCCAGCGCCATATCGTCATTGTTGCTGATAACCAGTTCGATCTGACCGGGAAACTGCTCCAGCCACTGCTCCATCATAGCAGAGGCCTGGCTTCTCTCCCAGTTAGCGATTCCACCTGTCAGCTTCTCTAGCGGAACCCCTCCCTCCAACAGGGTCTGGATGGACCATTCCGTCCGGATCAGGGAATCCTGATGGCTGGTCTCTCCCTCCAGCAGGACATAATTAACCTTGCCGTCCCCGTTTCGGTCCACTTTAGCGGGGTCCTTCTGATAAAGTTCCGCCACAATATTGCCCTGAAGCACCGCTGATTCTTTGGCATCTGCTCCCACATAATACAGCTTCTCCCAAAGTCTTAGATCCTCCTCCACCGGCTCCCGGTTGAAGAACACAATGGGAACATCTGCCGCCATAGCGTCATCGATCATGGCAGAAGCCATAGAGCGGTCCACGATATTGACGCACAGCGCATCGTAGCCCAGGGAGATCAGACGCTCTAACTGGCTGTTCTGGGTGATTTGATTTTCTTTGGCATCCTCAATATTTAAAACCACCTTGATTCCGGTTTCCTGCTCATACAGCTTCGCCTGCTCCTCCAGCGCCTGGCGCACGTTGCTGATAAAGGTATCATCCCCCCGGTACAGCAGGATCCCCAGACGGATCGCTGTTTTTTCCTGCTGCTTTTCCTCTTTTCCCCTGCTCCATGCCAACCGGGTTCCTGCAAGGATCCCCGCAGCCAGTACAGCGAAAACTGCACACCAAACTTTTTTCTTCATACGTCCCCCCGTCAATCAATGGGATACAGCAGCTTTTCATAAGCCGGATCCCGCATATCCTCTTTTGTTATATAGTAAGCATCCATGATGATCTGCTCCTTGATACCGCCGCCGCCCTGGATGGCCTCAACCGCCTTTTCCACGCTTAAGTAACCCTCGTCAAACCAGTTGTGCACCACAAGACCACGGATAATCCCCTTATCCAGATAGTTGAGGATCCGGTTTGTTCCGCCAATGCCGTAAAGCCCCTTAATCTGCTGGCCGTATTCCCTGCTGCTGTCCATAATCCGTGCAGCCGCCTCCAGACTGTTCTCATCAAGCGCCACCAGCACTGCCCTTTGCTCCTTGGAAGCTGCCAGCCCTTCGATCAGCTTCCGGCAGTCCTCCTCCATATATAAGGTACTGAGAATCGTCTCATACCCGGCCGCTTCCAGCACCTGCTGAATCCCGCTGCTCAGCTCCCTGGCATATCCATAATCCAGCCCCTCTGAAATCAGATAGACCGGGCCAACCGCCCCATCTTCTCTTACTGCAGTCCCCAAAAGCTTCCCGGCTTCCATGTAGTCAATGGAGATCCCGGCAGTCACCTGCTCATTGGGAAATAGTCCTCCTAATACCACCACGGGACTGTTCAGCATCATATCATCCAAACTCCTTGCCGCCTGAACAGGCATGGCCGGAGAAAGGATCACGGCCTCGGCTCCGTCTGAGATCTCTCTGGTGATCAGGCTGATCTGCTGTTCCTGATCATTAGGCTCGTACAAGGTAATAAAGTTTAAGTCCACATGAAACTCCTCCGCCGCCCGGTCCATTCCCTTCCTAAGCTTTTCATAATCCTCATCCGAAGAATCCTCCACAATTACGGAAATCGGATAGATCTCTGTCTTCTTCTCATGAATGATCAGATTGGTGGAGGCCATCAGGTACAGCAGCACCAGGATCACCACAGAAACCAGAAACAGCATCCTGCTTTTAAACTGCTCCATGCTCCTTCCCCCTCTCTCCTTTCTCTTGATCCATGATTTCCTGGTAGGGAACTGCCGGAAGACGGATCTGGATCTTTGTTCCCTCATCCGGCTCTGATGTGATCCGAAGACCGTAAGCTTCTCCAAAATACAGCTTGATCCGCTCATTTACATTCCGTACTCCAATGCCGGATCCCCGACCGGAGGGCACATGGGATGTGTCCGTAAACAAGGCCTCCACCTGCTCCGGCCTCATCCCCAGACCGTTATCCTGGATCAGGAAGCAAAGCTCTCCGGCCTCCAGAGCAACGCGGATCAGAATCTCTCCGTCACCGTCCATAAATTCCATCCCGTGATAAATGGCATTTTCCACAAGCGGCTGCAGCATCAGCTTCAGGCTTGCCATCTCCATCACGTCGTCCTCCGACTCAATGGTGTAGGAAAACTTATTTTTAAAGCGCATATGCTGAATCATCAGATAATTCCGCACATGCTCCAACTCATCCCGGACAGTGATAATGCTTTTGCCCTTGCTTAAGCTGATCCGGAAAAACCGTGCCAGGGCTGTCACCACCTTCACCGCCTCCGACTTCTTCTCATTTTCGATCATCCAGACGATAATATCCAGAGTATTATACAGGAAATGCGGATTAATCTGAGATTGGAGAGTGTCAAACTCACTTTTCCGCTTCGACTCATGCTCTGTCACGATGTCCTGCATCAGCACCTGAATCTGTCTGGCCATGTTGGTAATGGACCGGCCCAGATGCTGGATCTCATAAGAACCGCCGATGGCCACCTCAGCATCCAGTTTTCCTTCCTCCAGCTCTCTCACCGACTCCTCCAGCTGGTGGATGGGATTGGTTATCTTAGAAGATATGTAGTAATTGATAGCCGCCATAATAAACAGGATCAGCACCACCACAAAGATGATAAACAGCCTGGTCTTGATCCCGCTGAAGGACATTCCCTGCACCGGCGTCACACCGATCAGCTTCCATCCCGTGTAGCCAACCGACTTGACGGTCACGTACCGAAGCTCTCCCTGAAATCGTTCTTCATAGCTTCCATCCCGGTAGGCCGCAGCCTCTCTGTGATTTTCCTGCACACGTCCGGAATCGATCAATTGTGCCTTGGGATGGTAAATGATCTGCCCGTCATTGCTGATCAGATACACATACCCGCTGTCCCCCAGGGTCACGCTGTTTAAAAGCTGTTCCAGACTGCTGTAGCGGATATCGATCAGGAGAACGCCCTGGCTGACGGATGCTCCTTCTGTTACCTCCACCCCTCGAGACACCGAGATTACCCAGCGGTACTGGTTCTCCATATTATCGAAAATATACTGGACATGGGGCGTGGAAAAATGCAGATTTTCCGTCTTTTCCAGTGTTTCCTGAAACCAGCCCTCTTCCTTTACCTCCACATTGGATTTCAGCCGCGCCGCAGGCACTGCCTTTAAAAGCTCCCCATCTCTGGAAAACAGCGCAATATTTTCCACCGAATCATCATTATTGTCATACAGAAGCTTCATCTTGTCAAAAATCAAGTCGTTGGAAATATCTGTATTTTTCACCACGCCGTAGTAAAGGGCATCGGAAAGCTTCATAATATTCCGCAGATAGGAATCAACCGATCGGTTGACCTGGGTCATCAGGATCTGATTTTCCTTCTGGATCGCCTCTGTAAGCTGGCTGGAAAACCTCTCATACAGCGACAGGCCGATCAGCACAATGGCAACCAGTGCAGTCACCGTAAAATAGGTAAAGATGGAATATCGGATACTTTTTCCCTGATTGGTCTTCTTTGGCTTGATCTTCCTCATCATTTTGCTCCCCGGTATTTTGACGGCGACACTCCGAACTTCTTTTTAAATACGTAGCTGAAATAATTCTGCTCCTGATAGCCGACCTTGGCAGCGATCACATAGGTCTTATCGTCCGTTTTATTGAGAAGCTCCACTGCCTTGTTTAAACGCACCTCTGTCAGGTATGCTGTATAGGCCTGCCCGGTCTCTTTCTTAAACATGGTGGAAAAATAAGCCGGGCTCATGTGCAGGTGGCGGCAGAGCTTCTCCACGGAAAGCTCCGGGTCCGGATAATTCTCCAGGATATACTGCTTCGCCTCCTGGATCACATGCTTCATAGAGCTTTCCCGCTCCCGGTTCATCGCCTGATTTACCCGAAGGGCAGCCTGAACCAGCCAGTCACAAAAATCCTCCTTTTTCAGCATCTTTCCAAGGCTCAGCCGTTCCTGATAGCCATTCTCTCCCCCCAGCACCTCGGTAATATCCAGGTCATACTGCTGCACGATCTGGATCATGCTGTTCATGATGCTCAGCATAAAAATCTGATGCTGGCTGGCATGTACTCTGGCCCTCTCCATCCGCTCCTGGATACCGGCAGCCATCTGCCGAATCTTTTCCTCAGGGCCGAATTTCACTGCCGCAAAAAGCTCCGCCTCATCCCGGCTCTCCCATACCAGCTTACCCAGATTCACAGGCTCCACATCATTGATGTAGATGGTGCCGCCTGTTCCTACGATGGCTTTATAGCCCAGTGCATCGATGGCAGACCGGTAGGAGGAGTGGATTTCCTCCAAACTAGTGCAGCCATGACCGATTCCTACTGTGATCGGCACCTCCAGAACCCGCTTTACCTCCTTGCACACATCCCCAAGCACATTGATCAGGCCAGTCTGGGTACCTCCCTCATCGATAGCGGCAATCATCACCTGCTCTGTCTCCAGAAATGAGGTAAAAAGGGCAATGCGGCAGTAGCCATCCAGCATTTCCAGAATCATCTGACGGACAGAAATGGGAATCAGGTCCCGCTCCCGGTGCAGAGAAAGGCCCCGCTCCTTGCTGATTTCTCCCTGCTCCACATCCACAGCAGCCACCACCCATTTCTTTGCATTCAGAATATCAATGTCATACTCCCGAAGCCGCAGAACCGCCGTCTGCTCCGGGATCCGCCGGCGGATCAGATCACTTAAAAACTGCTCCCGGATAATCGGAAGGCTTCTCCGGTAATTCTCCCGCAGCCGGTCCACATTGCGCCGCTGGGCGATCTCCTCATCCAGGGTGTTCTTGATCTTCTTTAAGATCGCAGTCAGCTCCTCCACATTAACAGGCTTTAAGATGTACTCGATCACATTCAGCTTGATCGCCCGCTTGGCATACTCAAAATCATCAAAGCCGGAGAAAATCACCATCTTAATAGAAGGATACTTCTGCCGAATCCGCTCTGCCAGGGTAAGGCCGTCCATATAAGGCATTCGGATATCCGTCAAAACCACATCCGGCTCCAGCGCTTCGATCCGTTCTAAGGCATCCTGACCATTTTCTGCATCTCCTACCACCTGAAAGCCGGCTTCCTCCCAGTTGATCTTCTTAATAATACTTTTTCTGACCTCTTCCTCGTCATCCACCAATATAATTCTATATAGATCCATGAAATTCATCCTTCCCTTGACTTGACTTTGTCTATCGATTCATACTCATTGATCCATTCATCTGCAGCATTCCCTCAGCATCTGCAGCAAACGCTCATTCTCGCCCTTTGTTTTTACGCATACCCGGTAAAAGCTTTCATCCAGTCCCCGGTAGTTTCCGCAGGACCGCAGAAGAAGCTTCCTTTCTCTGCACGCCTTGCCAAGCCGTCCGTCCCGGGCGCCTGCTCTTGTGTCCTGAAAAAAAATATAGTTTGCCTGAGAATCGCAGACCCAAAAGCCCAGATCCTTCAGCCCAGCCTTCAGCTGTGCTCTGCCTTCTCGGATAATTTCCTTTGTTTTTTCCAGATATTCTTGTTCTCCCAATGCAGCCTGGCCTGCTGCCTGAGCCACCGATGATACCGACCAGGGCTGGCGAACCTGCTCCATCTTCTCCAGCAGGTCTTTGTCTGCTGTCAGGCAATATCCCAGCCGGAGACCAGCCATCCCATAAAGCTTGGTAAATGCCTTTAAGATGACCAGATGGGGAAATTCCTGCAGGTCCGGGAGCATGGAATACTCCTGGGGCTCCTCTAAAAAATCCAGAAAACACTCATCCACGATCATCCGGATCCCCTTCTCCTCAGCAAAAGCTGCCAGCTTTCCCATTTCCCTTCGCCGGAGGGCGACACCGGTGGGGTTGTTGGGATTGCATAGGAAAAGGAAGCTGGAATTCCACATCTCATCCTGCACAGCATCAATCACACCAGCTGCATCCAGCCGGAAGTCCTCTTCCTTCCGCAGCAGTATGTGATGAATTTGGGTCCCCACCGCTTCCAAAGCCTGCCCGTATTCAGAAAAGGTAGGCGCCATGAGCCATGCATGGCTGGGACGCTCTGCAAATGTCATCTGGAAAATCAAATCAGCCGCTCCATTTCCGCAGAGAATCTCCTGTTTCGGAAGCTGATGATGCCGGGCCAGCTCCTCCACCAGCCTCCGGCACTGGCTGTCCGGATAATGCCCGCAGGAATCAGCAGACCGTCGGACTGCCTCCTTTACACCCTCTGGCGGCCCAAGAGGATTAATATTGGCAGAAAAATCCCATAAAATCTCCTGGCTGTAAATGTCGCCTCCATGCTGATATTCCATATGCCTTCCCTTTTCCTCTCCTTTATTTCCGCAAAACAATAAGCCAAGCATCCGTACTTGCACGGATATTTAGCGGTGCATGCTTTTTTCACTTCATCGATCGCCCAGGGCTGGTCTGATAGAGAAGTGCGTTTACAATGGCAGCGGCAACATTGCTGCCTCCCTTTCTTCCCCGGGCAACGATATAAGGCACATCGGTCCGGCTGATGATCCATTCCTTGGACTGGACCACATTGACAAAGCCCACCGGCACTCCGATGATCAACGCAGGGTGAAGCCGCCCCTCCTCCATCAGTTGGTAAAGCTTCACCAGTGCTGTGGGCGCATTTCCAACGACAATGATCACAGGCGGCTTTTTTTGATTCTCTGTATCATTCAAAGGGTTTCCATCCCTTTTATCATCATCTGATGCTGTCTGCCCGCCGCCGAACAGCCTGGCAGCCTTCTCCATACTGGCAGCTGCTCTGGTACAGCCCTGCTCCCTTGCCTCCCTGGCAACCTCCTCATCCGCCATAAAGCAGATGACCTGACAGCCCAGGCTTTCCGCCTTGCGCTTATTGATTCCCGACCAGGCCATATTCGTGTCTGTCACAATGACGGCTCCCTCCTTCAGCGCCTGGATCCCAAGAGAAGGAGCATCCGGCGAAAAAACCAGATTTGCCGCATAATCAAAATCCGCTGTGGTGTGAATCGCCCGCTTAACAATCAGCTCTTCATCCGGCTTCAGACGGATCCCCCTCTGCTCCAGCTCCTCTTCAATGATGGCAAAGCTTCTCTCCTCGATCTTTTCCGGAAGCACCTGCTCTAAATATATATGTTCCATATGCTCTGCTGCTCCTTGCTGAAATAAGTGCCTTTGCAGGCTGATTTCTTCATCTAATCTTTCTGTCTGACTTTTTCATCTGATCCCTTTATTTAAAATCTGGTAAATTGCATCCATATCAAGACTTTTCCGCAGCCCATCTGCCAGCCGATCATACTGCTGTTCCTTGTAGGCTGCATAATCAAATTGCTGGTCCTCCAGCTTCGGAAGTCCTTTTGCCCTTCTCAGTGCATTTACCATCAACTCTGCGATCCCCTCGCCGTCAAAAACTCCATGGACATAACTGCCATACACATTTCCTCGGCTCCAGCCCTCCTGATGCATCTGCTTTGACTGGCTCTGCGTCTCCAAAAGATAAGACAAGGGACGACAGATCTCTAATTTCCCATGGAAAAACCTGGCAGTATCTGCCGGCCCATGCTCCCTGTCAATCACGGTCCGCCCCATGTGGATCTCATATCCAGAAAAGGATTTTCCAGAAAGCTCCTGGAAGATCCCTTCCACCTCTGAAAAAGCTCCTTCCACCTGTGCTCTGGCCTTCTCCGGTTCAAACATCGTCTTTGCAGGAAACAGCCCCATTCCGGCGATGCTTCTTCCTGCTTCTCCTTCCATCCCCTGCATATCCTCCAGCCGTTCTCCCAGCATCTGATATCCGCCGCAGATTCCCCAGACAGGTACCTGCTGGTCTGCCAGCTTCAGGATGGCGGCCTCCAGGCCATTCTGCCGCATCCATAAAAGATCACTGATGGTATTTTTTGTCCCAGGAAGGATCACCAGATCCGGAGTTCCCAGTTGTGATACGCTGCCTGCATACCGCAGCGATACTCCGGGGATACAGGAAAATACGGTAAAATCTGTAAAATTCGAAATTCTTGGAAGACGGATCACTGCAATATCAACCACTGTTCCGGAAGAGGTTCTACCGCCGCTGCACTCCAAACGGCTGCTTAAGCTGTCCTCATCATCGATCTCCACCTTCATATACGGAACCACGCCAACTACCGGAAGGCCGCAGAGCGCCTCCAGCTGCCGGATCCCCGGCTCCAGAATCGAAGAATCACCGCGGAACTTATTTACGATCAGCCCCTTTACCATCTGCTTTTCCTCCGGCTCCAAAAGCGCCACGGTGCCATAAAGCTGGGCAAACACCCCGCCGCGGTCAATATCTCCCGCCAGAAGCACCGGAGCCTTTGCCATGCGGGCCATTCCCATATTTACAATATCATCCTTCTTTAAGTTGATCTCTGCAGGGCTTCCCGCTCCTTCAATCACAATGATATCATATTCCCGGTCCAGCTTCTCATAAGCCTTTTTTATCTCCGGGATCAGCTTCTTCTTATAAGCAAAATAATCCTTTGCCTTCATATTTCCAATCGACGTCCCATTTACGATCACCTGGGAGCCCACATCCGTGGTTGGCTTTAACAAAATCGGATTCATCGCCACATCCGGCTCCACTCCGGCCGCCTCCGCCTGAACCACCTGGGCGCGTCCCATCTCCAGGCCATCTCGAGTAATGTAGGAATTTAATGCCATATTCTGAGATTTAAAAGGCGCCACCCGGTATCCGTCCTGCCAAAAGATCCGGCATAATCCCGCTGCAATCAGGCTTTTGCCTGCATTGGACATGGTGCCCTGAATCATCAATGCTTTTGCCATTTGTTATTTCCATCCTTGTATTCAATCAATATAGTACAGCATATCATATTTTGGAAAAAAGAACAATCCGGCAGAAATTGCCGGATTGTGAAAAATATGGTTTCTCTATTTATCTTATTCCTTTTCTTTTAAGCTAATATAGATATGGATCTCTGCGTCCCCCTCCATGTTATCATCCTGATACTCCTCAAAATCGCACTGAAACGCCCTTGGCAGATCCATCTGCCAGATCTGCTGCCATGCATCCGCCACTGCCTGGTGCATATCCCCCCGAACCACAAATCTGGCATAGGGCCCTGCCGGGATCCTGCGGACATCGTATTTCTTTGCATTCTCTTCCAAAGCAGCCTCACAAGCCACCATGACCGTATAATCTGTGTTCTCATCCCCTGCATAGTCCGTATACATGCCAAGCGCTTTGCCATTTGCCTTTCCTGAAATAGAAGCATAAATGCCTTCACCAAAAAAGCGGTTCCACAGGCCGCCGATCACTGCTCCCATATCAGGGGCCATGTTGCTTGTCCGTGCAGAAATTCCCACGGCTGTTTTTTCTTCCAGTATCACAATCTCATAATCCATGCTGTTATCCTCCTGCTTGTTTGCCTTCTGGCCGATTTTATCTTAC
>JAUNOF010000121.1:6024-10068 GCA_030537215.1 Lachnospiraceae bacterium | reverse complement strand
CCAAAGGTGGAATTTGAGACATTTTCCTGGCAAAAAGGGATGAAAATTCCAGAAAACCAGTATACGAAATGGTTTGACTATGATAAAATAAAGGGTGCGTTGTCTGTGAGAACCAGGCAGACCGGGGATTATTTTGTTCTGCCGGGAGGCGGAAGAAAGACCATTAAGTCTTATCTGATCGACGAGAAGGTTCCGGCTCAGCTCCGCGATCGTGTGTTTCTTCTGGCGGATGGAAGTCACATCCTGTGGATCATCGGGCGGCGCATCAGCGAAGGCTGTAAGGTTACGAACCAGACAAAAAGAATTTTACAAGTACATGTAAGCGGAGGAAAAGAAAATGGCTGATAAGATTCGGGTGCTGTTAACCGAAGAAGAAGTAAACGCGAAAATCAGTGAGATCGCAAAGCAGATCAGCGACGATTATGCAGGAAAAGAAGTACACCTGATCTGCATCTTAAAGGGCGGCGTATTTTTTACCTGTGAGCTGGCGAAGCGTCTGACGGTTCCGGTATCTCTGGATTTCATGTCCGTATCCAGTTATGGCGCCGGCACCAAGTCCAGCGGTGTGGTTAAGATTATCAAGGATTTGGATGAGCCTCTGGACGGCAAGGAGGTTCTGATCGTGGAGGATATCATCGATTCCGGGCGGACACTGGCATATCTGATGGAGATCTTAAAGCAGCGGAATCCAAAGAGCATTCAGTTATGTACGCTGTTGGATAAGCCGGAGCGTCGGGTCAAGAAGCAGGTTCAGGTAAAATACACCTGTTTTACCATTCCCGATGAATTTGTGGTAGGTTACGGTCTGGACTATGACCAGAAGTACCGGAATCTGCCATATATTGGAGTAGTGGAACAGTAAGGAGGCAGCTAGTTGAGACAGCAGCAATACAGAGGCTTTGGATTTATTCTGATCATCGTGATGATGCTTTTAATGGTGATGAGTTTTTCCAGGCAGATTTTTACAAATGATGACATCAGCTATCAGGAGTACCTGACAGCGCTGGATGACGGAAGTGTGGAGCGGGTGGTGATCCGCCAGAATCAGCAGACACCTACCGGCGAGGTGGAACTGACCTTAAAGGATTCCACTGTGAGACAGTATTATACTTCAGATGTGATCGCGGAGCAGCATCTGCTTCAGGAGAAGGGCATCGACTATATCAATATTGATGTTCCTCATGAAAATATGATGCTGAGTGTTATGATCCCCATCCTGCTTTCCACCGTGGTGGTGGTGGTTTTGATCACCATGATGAACGCCCGGGCAGCAGGGGGCGGAGCGAACGCGAAGATGATGAATTTTGGAAAGAGCCGGGCGCGCATCAGCCGGGACAGCAAGGTAAACTTTACCAATGTGGCAGGTCTGGACGAGGAGAAGGAAGAGCTGGCGGAGGTGGTTGATTTCCTGCGCCAGCCTCAGAAGTATACCAGTGTGGGGGCCAGAAT
This sequence comes from Lachnospiraceae bacterium, assembly GCA_030537215.1. Classification (GTDB taxonomy): domain Bacteria; phylum Bacillota; class Clostridia; order Lachnospirales; family Lachnospiraceae; genus Caccovicinus. Next base: position 8,619 of record JAUNOF010000121.1, on the reverse strand, counting down.
CCCCAAGGGGCTTCTTCTGGTAGGCCCTCCTGGTACCGGAAAGACTTTGCTCGCCAAGGCGGTTGCCGGGGAGGCAGGCGTTCCCTTCTTTTCCATTTCCGGTTCTGACTTTGTGGAGATGTTCGTAGGTGTGGGCGCTTCCCGGGTGCGTGATCTGTTTGAGGACGCGAAGAAGAATTCTCCCTGTATCGTCTTTATTGATGAGATCGACGCGGTAGCCCGCCGGAGAGGCACCGGTATGGGCGGCGGCCACGATGAACGTGAGCAGACCTTAAATCAGCTTCTGGTTGAGATGGACGGCTTCGGTGTCAATGAAGGCATCATTGTGATGGCGGCTACCAACCGGGTAGATATTCTGGATCCAGCTATCCTGCGTCCGGGACGTTTTGACCGGAAGGTAAGCGTGGGACGCCCGGATGTGAAGGGACGAGAGGAGATTCTGAAGGTTCACTGCAAGGAGAAGCCTCTAAGTGATGATGTGGACTTAAAGCGGGTAGCCCAGACCACCTCCGGCTTTACCGGCGCGGATCTGGAGAACCTGATGAATGAAGCGGCGATCATCACTGCCAAGGAGGGACGGCGCTTCCTCTGTCAGGCGGATATTGACAAGGCATTTATCAAGGTGGGGATCGGCGCGGAAAAGCGGAGCAAGGTTATTTCCGAGAAGGACCGGAAGATCACAGCTTACCACGAGACTGGTCATGCAATTCTGTTCCATGTGCTTCCTGATGTGGGACCGGTGCATACCGTATCGATCATCCCTACAGGAAACGGAGCCGGCGGCTATACCATGCCTCTTCCGGAGAAGGATGAGGCCTATATGACCAAGGGCCGGATGCTTCAGCATATTATGGTCTCCCTGGGCGGCAGGATCGCAGAGGAGCTGGTTTTTGATGACATTACCACCGGCGCTTCCCAGGATATTAAGCAGGCTACCAGCATTGCCCGGGCCATGGTGACCCAGTACGGCATGTCTGAGAAGGTGGGTATGATCAATTACGGAAGTGATGAGGATGAGGTGTTTATTGGCCGGGATCTGGCGCACACCAAGTCCTACGGCGAGTCGGTTGCTACGGTGATCGACGGAGAAGTAAAGCGGATCATTGACGAGTGCTACCAGAAGGCAAAGGAAATTATTCTGGAGAACGAGAAGGTTCTTCATTCCTGCAGTGCGCTTCTGTTAGAGAAGGAAAAGATCGGGCAGCAGGAGTTTGAGGCATTGTTCGGGGCGGAAGCGTGATAGAAGGAAATGGCACAGATGGATAATTTGCACAAAAAGAAAAATGAAAAAAATGGAAGTTTGTGCACACTTATTTGGGATCTTATGCTATTATAATACACGTAACCCCCCCCAATACATTATATAGTTTTTGCTACACCCCATAAGAAACGAAATACCTTCTCCTAAAAAAAGGCCAGCTACCCCGCTGGCCTTTTTTCTGCCCTTTTTTAAGTTGTTTTTGTACAATCCTGTTTTTTCGGCTAAATTAGCTGTAAAATCTGGAAAAAATAATCTCTTAACATTTTTCCATTGTATATTTGCATGATATCGTTTACAATAAATTTAAACAGATTTTTAATCATATTAATTTGTTTGTAACTGTGAAGGCGCTGAACAGTTACGGGATTGGCAGATAAAAGAGAAATAGAGAAAGGCGGAAACGTGATGGGCGTAGATGTCTGTTATTTAAATAGAGAAGCATTATTTTCCTCTGAGACAGAGGATTTCCGGATTCCGGCAGAGCCGGAAGCAAATCAGGAGGTGATTATCCGGTTTCGAACCGGCCGGAATGACGCGGACCAGGTGATCTACAAGGAATACGGGCGAGATATCGCCATTAACATGAAAAAAACGTCCCAGGACATGTATTTTGATTATTATGAATGTAAGATTATAACAGGAACCGAGCAGATCCGGTATTACTTTGAGATCGTAAAGGGCAGCGGGCGCTGCTCCTATAACCGGCTGGGAGTACAGGGAGAAGAAATTTCTTATTTTGCATTTTGTATTACGCCAGGCTTTCACACACCGGATTGGGCGAAGGGCGCTGTTATGTATCAGATTTATGTGGACCGTTTCCGCAATGGAGATCCGTCCAATGATGTGGAGACCGGGGAATACATCTACATCGGAGCGCCGGTTCGCGGCGTAAAGGACTGGGAGAAGCCGCTGGAGACCATGGATGTAGGGTGCTTTTACGGCGGCGACCTGCAGGGAGTCTGGGATAAGCTGGATTATCTCCAGAGCCTGGGAGTGGAGGTGATCTATTTTAATCCGATTTTTGTATCACCTTCTAACCATAAGTATGACTGTCAGGATTATGAGCATATTGATCCTCACTACGGCGTGATTGTCAAGGATGGCGGACAGGTTCTGGAGGAGACTGAAAAGAAGGACGCCAAGAGCCTGCGGGAGGAAAATAAAAAGGCTGCCAAGTATATTACCCGGGTAACAGATCCGGAGAACCTGGAGGCGTCAGACGCGTTTTTTGCCCGTTTTATGGAAGAGGTCCACAGGCGGGGAATGAAGGTGATCCTGGACGGCGTGTTCAATCACTGCGGCTCCTTTAATAAATGGCTGGACCGGGAAGGGAT
>JAUNOF010000121.1:0-5924 GCA_030537215.1 Lachnospiraceae bacterium | reverse complement strand
TGGCGGAGCATTATGGTGATCCCAGCGGCTGGATGCAGGGAGATGAATGGGATACCATTATGAATTATGATGCTTTTATGGAACCTCTTACCTGGTTTCTGACCGGTATGGAGAAACACAGCGATGAGTATGACCCGCACCTTTACGGTGACGGGGAGGGCTTCTTCCGGGCGATGAATTACCATATGAGCAAGCTGCAGACGCCATCTCTGATGGTGTCCATGAATGAACTGTCCAATCATGACCATTCCAGGTTTCTTACCAGAACCAACCAGAAGGTAGGACGTTTGGCTTCTGCAGGGGCAGAGGCTGCGGCTGAAGGTATCCGGTATGGAGTATTTCGCGAGGCCGTTATGATTCAGATGACCTGGCCGGGAGCGCCTACCATCTATTACGGCGATGAGGCAGGCATGTGCGGCTGGACGGATCCGGACAACCGGAGAACGTATCCCTGGGGACATGAGAATTTGGAGCTTTTGGAGTATTACCGGTACATGAGCGGCATCCATAACCGGGTTCCGGCATTAAAGAAGGGCTGTGTCAAGCAGCTTCTGGCAGACCGCCAGCTGATCGCATACGGCCGCATGCATGGAAAATATAAGGCGGTAGTGGCTGTGAATAACCGGGGAACGGAGCGGGAGGTAGAGATCCCGATCTGGCAGCTGGGAATCGAGGAGGAAGAGCCTTTGGTGCGGGTAATGCTGACCACAGAGGAGGGCTATAATGTTGGAGCTGTCAAGGTGGAGCATTCTCAGGGCTATGTGACGATGAAGATGCCCCCGGTCAGCAGCGTGCTGATGATCACTCATGTGGAGGAATTTTTTACAGCAGCGGCGCTGAAAGAATAGAGGAAGAAGCAAACACAGGGTTTACATTGCGCGGAAGAATATGCAGCAGCATGAAAGCGTATAGAAAAGAGGCGTTTCTTAAGCAGACGAAGCCGCGGCACTGTTTCATCGTGCCCATTGAACCGGCGGAAGGCTTGAGAAGGTCTCTTTCTTATTTACACAATAAAAAATGCTGCCAGATCTTATGATCTAACAGCATTCTGATGCCGGCGACCGGAATCGAACCGGTACGGGAGGTAAGTCCCGCAGGATTTTAAGTCCTGTGCGTCTGCCAGTTCCGCCACGCCGGCTGGCCTGCATAAAAGCCTGCGCTTTTGATGCAACTCCTTCACGGAAAATCCAATAAAGGAAATGGGCGGAGGTGGATTCGAACCACCGAAGCGAATCGCAGCAGATTTACAGTCTGTCCCCTTTGGCCACTCGGGAATCCACCCATATCATTGGCGCTTGTCCTCGACAAGCAGTGATTATCATAGCATAAAATGTAGGAAAAATCAAGTGGTTTGCGGCAAATTTACGCAGGTTTTTATTGGACGTATCTGGGAGAAGCAAGTCTGCTTGACAGCAGAAAACAAATTGGATACAGTAGAGATAGAATTGGCAGAAGAAAAAGGAAGGTAATTGATTATGATAAAAGCAGACTTTCATACGCATACGACTTATTGTGATGGGAAAAATACGCCCAGGGAAATGGTGGAGGCAGCGTACCGCATGGGCTTTACTGATTTTGGACTGTCCGGTCATGCCGATTTTTCCAATGTAGAATCGGGCTTTGGAATGTCAGATCGGGCATTAGCGGCTTATCAGCATGAAATCAGCCTGCTTCGGGAGGAATATGCCGGGAAGATGAATCTGTATATCGGAATCGAGTTGGATTGTCTGGGTCCCATCCAGAAGGCAGAGTATGCCATTGGTTCTACTCATTGTCTGGAGAAGGATGGAGAATTTGTTATCGTGGATGGTGCGGAAGAAAAGCTGGTCAGTGCCGTGCAGCGGCTGTGGAAGGGAGATTGGTATGCTTTTGCCAGAGATTACTATGAGCTGGAAGCTACGGTTTTTGATCGGATCGGATGTGACTGGGTGGGGCATTTTGACCTGCTTACGAAATGGAACCAGGATTTTCGCCATTTTGATGAAACAAAAGATGCGTATCGGGAACCGGCGCTGGCTGCCATGCGGAAGCTGAATGATGCAGGGCTGCCTTTTGAGATCAATACCGGTGCAATTTCCAGAGGCTATCGACGGGAGCCTTACCCATCCAGGTTTCTTTTAAAGGAGCTTCATGCCATGGGCGGTCGGATTATGATCAATTCGGACAGCCACAATGTTAACACCATTGGCTTTCAGTTTGACCAGGCGCGGAAGCTGGCGGCAGAATGCGGATTTACGCGGCTTACGGTGCTGAAGCCGGGAGGCGGGTTCCGGGAGGTTGAGATGGACGAGGCATGATGAATATAAAATGAAATTAAAAGGAAAACGATCGGCCGGGCGGTGAAAAACAAGAGCCTGACAGAGCGAAGCAGCAGAAAAAGGGTCACAGATTCGAAAGAAAAGCAACATAATGACATAGCATTGAAAACGGGCAGGGAGCTTTTGCACAAATTTTCGTACAAAAGCTTTCTGCCTTTCAACAGTTCGGGTATTGAGTTTTGTTCAGGTTATGGTATAATGTATCGCAACCTGATAAAAAGACACATACCACAAAACTGCCCGCAGTGCAGGTTATTGCTGAAATTTTTGATTGGCTTGATGCAAAGAGGAAATGGAGGATGGTAACATTATGGAATGTAAGCTTATGAGTTGGAAAAAGAAGAATAAAAATATGGAAAATAAACAGACGGAAATGAATCATACAAAAATTGATCATACAAAAACAAACGGTACAGAAGACCTGCGTTACCCGGTAGGCTGCCCAATCAAAGGAGAAGTTATTCCTCTGGCTCAGGTGCCGGATACCTCCTTGGCTTATGGAATGCTTGGCCCAGGAGTAGGCATCCTTCCGGAGGAGGGGCTGGCCGTGGCGCCCTTTGACGGGGAGGTGTCGGCGCTGTTTGACACAAATCATGCCATTGGCCTGACCAGTGATGATGGCGGTGTGGAGGTGCTGATTCACATTGGAATCAATACGGTGGCGCTGAAGGGGCAGTATATGACCAGTCTGGTATCTGCCGGCGACCATGTGAAGGCAGGACAGCCGCTGATCCGGTTTGATATGGAGAAGATCCAGGAGGCCGGATACGATACGACGGCAGCCGTAGTGGTATCCAACCTGTATCTTTTCCCGGATATCCAGGTAATGGGATATGGGAAGAAGGAGAAGCTGGATGAGCTGCTGGAGTGCGGGCAGCAGGAAGCGGCGGAAGCTTAACAGAGAGTAAAGGGAAAGGCCCTGGAAAATGCTCCTCTACACATTTTCCAGGGCCTTATCACTACTTACTACTTTTGTTTCCGTACTTTCTTTAAATGGAACTGGAATGCAGAATATTCCGGTACCTCCCGATTGACAGGCAGTCCTGCATTCATCAGGGCAGAGCCGGAGTAGGTTTCCTTGCTGCCATTGATGGAGTACATGGCATCCGGCTGCAGGCCCTTGGCACGGATGTATTCCTGGGGACCGTTGCAGGTTAAATTGGTTACCACTACGCTGAGCAGCGCTTCCTTCTTATCCTTGGTCACATGCTCCCAGGCCGTCATATTTCCCATCTCAAAGGGGTTGGTCAGACGGTAGAAATCGCCCTGGAAGGTGATGTGATAATATTTCCGGAATAGCCGGCTCTGCTCCTTGCAGATGGCAAGCTCCTCCTTGTTCAGATGGGTAGCATCCAGCTCATAGCCGAAGGTTCCGCACATGGCCACAACAGCCTTGGTCCGAAGGGGAACGAAGCGTCCGCTGTCGGAGATATGTGCGCCCATGGTACAGGTAGGGTATACAAAGGAGGTGCCGTAGTGAAGCTTTAACCGGTCAATGGGGTTATTATTGTCGCTTACCCAGTACTGGGGATAGTAGTGGAGCATAGCGGCATCGTACCGTCCGCCGCCGCCGCTGCAGCCCTCAAATAAGATATCCGGGTGGGTCAGGATGATTTCATTCATTACCCGGTACAGGCCCAGGATATAGCGGTGGTACACCTCGCCCTGTTTCTCAGCCGGCAGGTTATTGGACCAGATGTCCGTGATAGAGCGGTTGATGTCCCATTTTACGTAGTAGATATTGGCATCGTCCAGGATGGCATTGACCCGTTCGATCAGGTAATCCTGCACATCCCTGCGGCTCATATCCAGCGCCAGCTGGTTGCGGCTGCGGACTGCATGACGGCCCGGGATCTGCATTGCCCATTCCGGATGTGCGCGGTAAAGGTCGCTGTCCTCAGATACCATCTCCGGCTCAAACCAGATACCAAACTTCATGCCCAAGTCATTAATCTGCTCCACCAGCTTGTGGAGACCGCATTTGATTTTATTTTCATTTACATACCAGTCGCCCAGGCTGCTGTTGTCATCGTCACGCTTGCCGAACCAGCCGTCATCCATAACCAGAAGGTCAACGCCCATCTTCTTCGCTGCCTTGGCGATCTCTACCAGCTTTACGTCATCAAAATCCATGAAGGCGGCCTCCCAGCTGTTGATCAGAACCGGGCGCTGCACATCCTTTACAAATTTGCTGCGGCACAGGTTGCTGCGGTAAAAGTCATGATATAAGTGGGATAATCCGGTAAAGCCGTTCTGGGAGAATGCCATTACCACCTCAGGGCCTTCGAATACCTCTCCTGGCTGGATCTCATAAACAAACTGCTTTGGATTGATGCCCATTACCAGACGGAGCTGGTCGTACTGGTCAAGCTCTGCCTCCGCCAGGAAATTGCCGCTGTACATCAGAGAGAAGCCGTAGCATTTGCCATAATCCTCGCCAGCATTCTTATCACACAGGATGACAAATGGATTCTGCTGATGGCTGGAGGCTCCCCGGACACTTCCAATGCTGTGGATATGGTGGGTCATCCGCTGACGCTCTACCTGGCGCTCCTGACCATAACGGCCGGGAAGGCTGACTAAGTCCATGTCTGCTCCGTTTAAGAAGTCCAGGCAGACGGACATAATCTTCTTTAAGTGAATCGGAGAATCGCCGGCATTTTTAACCTTGACTGCTCTGGTAATGATATCCGCTTCTTCAAACACGCTGTAAAGCAAGGTTACCTCTACTTTGCTCACGGCATCCGATAAGGTCACCTCTAAGCTGTGGACGGTATCCTTGTCCGCTGCAAATACACAGGGAAGGGTATCCAGCTGATACTTGCCTTCTGTGATCTGATAGCTGACGGCCCTGCCGTTAAAGGAATAGCTTCCGTCACTGTTTACCACTTCAATGCTGGTGGTGCGGAAGTCGCCCTGCTGCTGGGTGCTGAACTCCTGGGGCTGTGCATCCAGAGAGAACGTGCGGGCATTTCTGGATTCATATGGATTTCCGGAGAAGCCCCGATCATACTGCATAATCTGATAGGTCATGTCAGCATCATAAATGGTTGGGCCGTAGTAAAGGTGAAATAAATAATCCAGATTTCCAATGCGCATCTGGTAAGAAGTGTGCTTTGTATGTAATGTGATGGTTTTATGTTCCTGATTGTAAATAATCCCCATAACTGATCCCCTTGCCTCCTGATTGATTCATCATAATCTTGTGCCCGTACTGCCGAATGGCGGATTGTGATCTGGGCTGCATATTTCGATTATACCATAATTTAGAAAAAACCGGGCGGTTTTCCTGTTAGGCAAAGGAGAGAAAATATGAGGTGATTTTTGGGCAAAAGGGAGAGTGAACGTCCCATAATTCTTATTTAATTAACTCCAATAGGCATAATTCCCATACATACACCTAGAACAAATGCGATAACATGGAATATTGCTGCACCTTTTGCCATACCAGGAGTAATTGGTGAAATTGACAAGAATACCAGAACGTATAGAATCAACCATTTTTGACCTGATTTTGTAAATCCTGAAACAAGAAATTGCTGTGCCAAAATATAACCTGCAAGAGCATACCAATAACCAGAACCGCCTGCACTACTAATAGCATTT
>JAUNOF010000120.1 GCA_030537215.1 Lachnospiraceae bacterium | reverse complement strand
TAACTATCAACCAGTAGTTATTCTTGACTACACCATTATTATACTAGGAGGAATGGAAACGCTGCAGTGGGGAGATATGATGGCGGCTGCTGTTTTGGTAGTGATTCCTTCCATTGTGTTTTTTTCTTTGATACAGAAAAGCATTGTAGGGGGGCTGACTGCTGGTGCAGATAGGTGACCGATCGTAATTACAGATATAACATTAAGAAAGCAATCGTAAGGGATCGTACAAAATACAGGAGGGATTGTGGATGCCAGGATATGGATTGGTGGGATGCGGATATTCCGGCGAGATTCATGGAGATAATGTAATGCGGATTCCAGGGGCCAGGCTGGTACAGGTTTATGATGTGGATTTCGAAAGGCGGCGTCAGCTTGCGCGAAGGTACGGCGCTGAGGAGGCAGGGAGTATGGAAGAGCTGTGTCAAAATCCTCTTATTGATGCAATTATCATAGCGACTCCCAATAACAGCCATGTGTTTCCGGCTGTTTGCGGAGCAAAACACGGAAAGCATATATTTTGTGAAAAGCCTGTGGCTCTCTGTCTGGAAGATGCAGAAGAAATGCTTTGCAGGTCAAGGGAAGCAAATGTTTTATTGTTTGCTGCGCATACTACAAATTTTATACGAGGCGTGCAGACAGCAAAGAGACTGATCGAAAGCGGTGAGATCGGCAGGATTATTATGATAGAAGCAGTACATACAGACTGGGCAGGGCCTCAGAATCAGGTGGGATGGAAGCAGCGGAAAGAAATATCCGGAGGCCATCTGTACCACCATATGCACGAGGCGGAGCTGATTTGCCAATTGGCAGGCCTGCCTCATTCGGTGTATACCCAGGGAAGGAATCTGGTTCATTCCGGCCCAGGCTTTGGGAATGAGGAGGATGCAATGATGCTGCTGATGGAATGGGAAGAAGAAACCGGAGCAGGCCGGATGATTTCGGGAGGAATGGCATCCCTTACCATTGGTTCTTCCTTTCATCTGGGGGACCATGTTATCAAGATACAAGGAGAGAAGGGCGGGATCTGCCTGGATTTTAAAAATTCCCTTGGAACCTTGGTAAAGGGGAAACATAGCCGGGTTTTTTGCCTTCAGGAGAATCAGGAGGAGGATCAGGAGCGAAGGGATGGATACCGAAACAATCGCCAGGACGCAGGAAAGGGCTTTGGAAGGCCGGGCATGAAGACATCTGAATGGATGAAGACAATTTTTTATAAAGAGCTTTGCTGCTTTGACCAGGTGATACAGACGGGAATGATTGCGCCGGAATTTGCCTCTTTAATTGATGGAACCGCAGCAGTAAACTGTATGAAGCTGCTGGATGGAGCCATGGAATCTATGGCGAAAAAAAAGCGGGTTATTTTAACGAAATAATATCCTGCGTCCATGAAAGCCTGGAATGGAGGCAGAGTAAGAAACCATGAGGGAGAGGAGACTATGAAACTTGGAATGATTGGATTAGATTCTTCTCATGCGGTGGAATTCGCCAGGATTCTGAATGGCGGGAATGAGCCGTTTCATATTGGAGGGCATCCGGTGACGGCAGCATGCGCAGGGGAGATGGCCAACGACTTTGATATGAGCTATCAGAGAATGGATAAAATTACCAGAGCTGTAACGAAAGAATGGGGGGTAAAATTATATCCAGATATCCCGTCTGTGATGGAACAGGCGGATGCGGTATTTTTGGAGCAGGTAGATGCCAGAATCCGGGTAAGGCAATTTGAAGAAATTGTCTCCTTTGGAAAGCCGGTGTTTGTAGATAAGCCGTTTGCGCTGAGCACAGCGGAGTGCTGCAGGATGCTGGAGCTGGCTGATCGGTATGGAGCGCCGGTGCTGTCTGCATCAGCCCTTCGATTTGCCGACGGTTTGACGGAAGCATTGAGGCAGTGTAAGGATCATCCGATTCACGGAGCCGATTTTTTCGGCCCCATGCCGTTTGTCAAGACGCAGCCGGGATATTTCTGGTATGGGGTACATATGGCAGATATGCTGTACCGGACGATGGGAACCGGATGCAGCCGGGTGAGGGCCATCCACACGGAGCGATATGATCTGATAACCGGAATCTGGAAGGATGGCAGGCTGGGAACCATCCGGGGAAACCGGGTGGGCAATGGCAATTTTGGAGGTACTGTCTTTTTTGGAACCCACAGCGGCGCTGTAGATGTGTCAAAGGATAGCAGAGGCTATTATGAAAGTTTGCTGGAAGCGATTATTGCCATGTTTGACAGCGGGACCAGTCCGGTCAGCGGCGATGAGATGACAGAGATTGTGCGCTTCCTGGAGGCATCAAATGAAAGCTGGCAGACAGGACGAGAGATCCTGTTGTAAAAAGGAGAGATCAGATGCAGTCCATATGGGTCTGGTCAAAAGCAGCGGATGGTGAAGCTGCAGAAAGGAGAGAGGAAAGCACATGGTTCGGATTGGTATTCTGGGGTGCGGATATTTTGGAGCGGAATTTGCCAGAGCGGTAAAGGAACAGAATGGAATGGAGCTGGTTGCTGTATACAGCCCTGGAAACAGTGCAGAGCGGGTCAGCAGAGAGCTGGGATGCGGGAGAGCAGAGCGTATGGAGGATATACTGGAGGATGCTGCCATTGATGCTATTATCGTGGCAACTCCTAATTATCTCCATCATCAGCATGTGCTGATGGCGGCGGAAGCAGGAAAGCATATCTTCTGTGAAAAGCCATTTGCTCTTAGCTGGAAGGATGCGGCCGAGATGGCAAACGCCTGCCGGAATGCCCATGTGACGCTGATGGTGGGGCATATTATGCATTTTTATCCTGGAATTGCAGAAGTGAAGGCCATGGTTGAACGGGGAGAATTCGGGGAGATCCTGACGATGCATATCGAAAGAACCGGATGGGAACAGAAGAAGGCAGCCGTGAGCTGGAAAAAGATGCAGGATCAGTCCGGCGGACATTTGTTTCATCATATTCATGAGCTGGATATTCTGCAGTGGATTATGGGAGTGCCGGTTGAAATTTACGGAGTAGGAGGAAATCTGGGACACCAGGAAGGCGGCTTTGGGGATGAGGACGATGTATTGCTGCTTACCGCCAGATTCCGCAATGGGATGTTTGCAACGATGCAGTATGGTTCCGGGTTTCGGGTGGGAAATCATGTTATTCGAATAAATGGAAGCCGGCTTGGTGCAGTCATTGATTTTAAGGAAGCAGAAGTTTGTTTGGTGGATGACCAGGGGAAACGGCGGCTTCCGCTGTTTCAGGATGATGGAAGTGCGGAGGCAATCAAAGCGTTGTTTCGCCGCACAGACGGCGGGATTTCTTATGGAAGTCCCCAGGAGCGTCCGCCCCAGTATATTCTGACAGCGCTGCGAAAGGAGCTGCGTTTATTTTGCCAGGTGATCGAGGGCAGAGAGATTCCTCCGGAATATGCAGATCTGTTCGATGGGACGTCTGCAGTCAATTCCGTGCAGATCGCCGAGCTGGGATTGAGAGCGAGACGGAACGGAAAGCCTGTCGGTGCAGAATAATTTGCGGGAAGCAGAGTATATGCGGCGTAAGGCAGATTGCAGATAGGGGAACGGGATGAAAAGACAACATAAAAATGATACCCTTCATCAGAAGCTGATGAGGCTTATATGGATGGATATTACCATATTTTTTCTGATTGCAGGCAGCGGGGCAGTATTGTCCCATCGCATTTATCGTCAGAGCATGGAAAAGGAGACCTCAAATGTGTTTGAGGCCTCTTTTTCCAATATAGAAAATACACTGCATTTTGTGGAAAACATAGCATTTCATATTATGAATGATAAAACGGTGAAGGAAGCTCTGCGGGCGGTAAACCAGCAGAGAGATGATCGGTATCCGCTGGTAGATGAATTATATTATCGGATCATTACAGGATCCCTGGTAGCCAATGACGCAATCTCCATAATTGTGACGGATCAGATGAATCAGCAGTATGGAACCGGAAGTCTGACAGAAAATTTGACGGAGGAAGAGCAGAGAAAGATACAGGAATTGTTCCGGGAACGGAGCAGCCAGTCTGATCCGATCTGGTTTTCACGGGAGAGCTCCGGGGAACTGGTTTACGGGCGGGAGATTTATGATACTCCCTTTGGCGGTTATAGCTGTCTTGGCAGGATCCTGATCCGCGTGGATTTGGATAAGATGAAGGCGGAGGGAAAAGGGGGAAGTCTTGAGCAGGGAAATATTATTCTTCTTTATCGGGGAAAGCCGGTGTATGCAAGCGATAAGCACATTTTTGAACAGGCGGAATTTCTGGATCAGGTAAAGAGGGATCAGAAATACTTTATGGTTGACGGAAAATCAGGCTTTCAGGATGTTTCTTATATTGGTTATGTGAGAAGCGCGGAGCTGACCACATCTGCGAATACCTTGATCATCTTCTTTACATTGGCCATCCTTCTGGTTCTGATCCTGTCTTTTCTGGTAACGGCGCAGGTTGTTCATCAGATTACAGCACCTGTGAAATATTTGGGAGGACAGATGAAGACGGTAGAGAAGGGGGATTTCTCCGTACAGATTTCCATGGATGCGTTAGGAACGGATATTCAGGAGATGAAGGAGCTGGCAGTCCGCTTTAATCTGATGACGGCAGAGATCAATCGTCTGGTTCAAGATAGTTATCTTCGGACAATCAAGGAAAAGGAATACCAGTTAAAGGCGCTTCAGGCACAGATTAATCCCCACTTTTTGTATAATGCACTGGACACCATCAATTGGCTGGCTGTGGACAGCGGGCGGCCGGAAATATCCAGTATGGTCCAGGCTTTGGCAACGATCTTTCGGGAAACCACAAACCAGAAGCAATATATGATTTCTCTTCGGGAAGAACTGGCGCTGCTGTCCTGCTATGTGACAATACAGAAAATACGGCTGGAGGAGAGGCTGGAGGTTCACTTTTCCATACCGGAGCAGTGCATGGAATTAGAGATTCCCAAGCTGTCGCTTCAGCCCATACTGGAAAATTCGGTGAAATATGCGGCGGAAGCTTCCATGAAGCCTTGCCAGGTTCAGATCCATGCAAGAAAACGGAATGGAAGTCTGATCCTGTGTATCTGGGACAACGGGCCGGGAATCCCTCCGCAGATTCGGCAGCGGATTCGGACCAGAGAAAGTACCAGCAGTACAGGAATCGGATTAATTAATATTGAAGAGCGGGTAAGGATGCTGGGGGGGATTGGAAGCGGCATGAAAATTTACGCCAGCCCCAAACGAGGAACATGGATCAGGCTGACGATCGTACAGACAGGAGGTGATGAAGCTTGAAATGCTGTGCGTTAATTGTAGATGATGAACCCATCATCTTAAAAGGATTGCTGGGGATGTCGGTGTGGACGTCCATGGATGTTCACCCGGTGCCGGCAATGACAGGGCTTCAAGCGCTGGAGCTGATGAAACAGTACGAGTTTGATATGATTATTACCGATATTCAAATGCCGGAGATGGACGGCCTGGAGCTGATTGCAAAAGTTCGGCTTCAAAAGCCGGAAATTCCCATCGTTGTATTATCCGGTTATGACTCCTTTGCTTATGCCAAGGAAGCGATTCGTTATAAAGTGGTGGATTACTTGCTGAAGCCCATCTCCCAGGTAGAATTAAGTGACATTATAACAAGAATCATTTGTGAGGCGGAGGAGAGAAAGGAGAGGCGGATGCAGGAGGAGATCCTGCGCAAAAGGGCAGGATTTCCCGGCTATCATGCTGCGGCAGGGCAATTTGAGCAGTATTTGCTGGGCAAAAAAATGAGCGAAGGTTTACAGGCAATACTGGGAACCTCTTTCATTCTGGCCGAATGTATTTTGAAAGCAGAGGATGAGAAGGAGAAAATGTACTATTTAAGCTGCCTGTTTGAGAAGGTGAAGGAGCTGATTTGCTGGCAAAAGTCGGAGACTGTGATCACCATGTTTATGGGCCATGTGGTGTTTGCTGTGAACTCTGCAGGGGCGGATTTTTGCCAGATTCTGGAGAAGCTGGAAGCGTGGGGGAAGGAATTGGACTGGGCTTTTTCTGTTTCGTACATTGAGGTTGAAGGGCAGAGGAAGGAACCGAATCTGTATCAGAGATTGTCAAATGTGTCGGAGTATCGTTTTTATTATGAGGGCTTTTGTGTTGTGACGGAGAATATGATGGAGGAAGGGGAAGGAGAACCGGAGTTTTCTCTGCTGGAGCAGGCGGTCCGGTCAGAACGGACAAAGGAGGCCTACCAGGAACTGGAAAAGGTATTGAAGGAAATAAAAAGACTGAATAAAAAACCTGAGCAGGCAAGGAAGTATTGTGCGCAGGTTTATTTGCTTTTGACAAAGTATGCCAATGACCAAATCGGGGATACGGGAATCACAGAGTTTCTGATGGCTAAGGCCGATTCGGATTTCGAGAGCCTGAAAGCGATGCTGCTGCAGCTTTTGAACCGATGGGAGATGACATGCTCAGAGAAGAAAATGGAAAGCTACAGCAGTACTGTGCGTTCTGTGATACAATACGTTCATGATCATCTGGGGGATGAGGATCTGTCTCTGGCGGCGGTTGCAGGCCGGGTTCTGTTTCTTCATCCGGATTATCTTGGAAAGCTGTTTAAGAAAGAAACCGGGATCGGATTTACACGCTATGTGATGGAGCTGCGTATAGAACGGGCAAAAAAACTGATTGCGGAAAATCCCGATATAAGAGTATATGAACTTTCAGAAGCAGCGGGATTCGGCGATAATTCTCATTATTTCGGTCAGGTATTTCGGGCTGCCTGCGGCTGTACCCCCAGCGAATATAAGAAGGCCATGGCAGCGGGAAATACGGCCGATGCTGCTTCATCATCGGGCAATTAGGGTTTTTTACTGCAGGGAATTATGCTATAGTAAACGTATGACAACGGTGAAAATACGGAACTGTTGCAAATAATAGAGAAAGGTGATAATGATGCGTATTGTAAAAGGCGGAAATGTATCCCGTATGCTCCAAGATGTTAAGATTCCTAAAATGTTTCATGCAGAGCAAAGCTTCCCAAAGGACCATATTGAGCCATCCCATATTCCAGCAGCGGTGTATGAGCAGCTTGCAAGGCCGGAGATCGGAGGTCTTATCAGACCGGGAATGAGTATTGCCATCACAGCAGGAAGCCGAGGCGTGGCCAATGTGGATATCATCACAAAGGCGATCGTAGATTTCTGTAAGGAGAAAGGGGCCAGCCCCTTCATTGTTCCGGCTATGGGAAGCCACGGCGGCGCCACAGCAGAAGGACAGGCGGAGCAGCTGGCGGGTTATGGAATCACAGAGGAGAGGATGGGATGCCCCATCCGGTCTTCCATGGAAACGGTGCTTTTAGGCTGCTCGGAATATGGAAAACCGGTCTATCAGGATAAGAATGCCTATGAGGCAGATGGAATCATTGTATCCTGCCGCATTAAGCCTCACAATGCCTTCCGCGGCAGGTATGAAAGCGGTGTCTGCAAGATGATGGTAGTTGGCCTTGGAAAGCAGAAGGGTGCGGAGAGCGTTCACAGCGACGGCCTGGGCAATATGGCGCGAAATCTTCCGGCCAATGCAAAGGTAGTGCTGGAGAACTCAAAGATCCTCTTTGCCATTCCATGTGTAGAGAATGCTTATGATGAAACCGCCATCATTGAAGCGATCCCCAGGGAGAAGATCTTCCACCGGGAGCCGGAGCTTCTGCAGACTGCATTCAGCAACATGCCAAGCATCCTGGTGGAGGAGGCGGATGTGCTGGTTGTCAATGAGATGGGGAAGAATTTCAGCGGCACCGGTGTGGATCCCAATATCTCCGGCACCTGGTCTACAGAGTATGGAAAGGGCGGTCTGAAGGTAAAGCGGACCTGCTTTTTGGATCTGACAGACTGCTCCCATGGCAATGCCAACGGAATGGGGCTGGCGGATATTATCACAGCCAGGATGTATGAAAAGCTGGACTCGGAGGTGATTTATCCCAATTGCTTTACCAGCACAGTGCTGCGCTCCGGCATGATGCCGCCGGTGGTAGCCACAGACAAGGAAGCGATCCAGGCCTGCATTAAGACGGCGAACCAGATCGATAAGGAAAACTGCCGGATCGTCCGGATTCAGAATACCCTCCATGTAGGGCGGATCATGCTGTCGGAGGCTTATTATGAGGATGTGATCAAGGGCGTTTATCCCGGCGTGACAGCAGTTTCGGAGCCGGCAGAGCTGGAGTTCGATGAGGAGGATAATCTGATTACTAAAATGTTGTGATACCGGATTGGTCCGCACTTCGTATCATGCTATAAATGCATTTCCCGGATATAGAAGGCAACCTGATAGGGGAACAGATCCTCGGCAGTTTTTAAGTCGTTATTCAGCAGCTTTTTAATATTTTGAATCCGGTAATTGACCGTATTCCGATGGGTGTAGGTGGCTTCCGCCACACCGATCAGACTGCGGTCATTTTCAATATAGCTGCGCAGTGTGTCCAGGTAATTGGCATGATGGCGGCGGTCATATTCCTCCAGCGGCCCCAGCATCTGGGTTTCATAGCTTTGAAGGATGGCTGTATCATCGGAGGCAAACAGGATCTTGAAGAAACCCATCTCATCAAAGTCAACCACCTTCTGCTTCGTCTGAAAGGCCATCTTGGCAGCGATCTGGGCGCGGCGGAAGGCGGGGCGTAAATTTCGGATCCCCCGAACCTCTGGTCCCAGTCCCAGGCTGATCTTTTTCTGTTTTGTGAAATAGGAAAACTGATCCAGGATCTGCTGGGTCAGCTCCTGAGCAGATTCCTCCGGGAAATTATTTACCATCAGGGCATAGCAGTCGTCGAATTCAATGATCAGGTAGGGAATCCGGATCTTTTTGCCATTCTGCCACAGGCCGAAAATATTTTCAAGCTTTAACAAAGAGCGGTGGAAGGCAGCCGTTTCTCCTACACCGAAGCTGATTCTGAGGCAGATAATGCGGAAGGTGCCTTCTGCATCGAAGCGGGGCTGGATCTGGGCCAGGAAGGAATCGGTGACTTCACGGCCCCGCATAATATTTTTAAACAGGATTCCTACCTCTTTTTCTTTCTGATCCCGGCGCATGATACGCATACAGTAGTCCTGGATCAGGCCGGTTACGGTGATCTCCCATGGCATGACCAGCAGGGGAAAATCATGCTCCTCGCACCAGTCAATCACATCCTGAGGGATCTGGTGGATGTACATGCCAGTGTTGATGATCAGACCGGTACAGTCAGCGTGCTTCATGGCAGTAACCAGGTGCAGCAGCCAGTTGGTTTCCTGTGCTTTGATTCCGGTGGTGACTGCCAGCTCCTGACCGGAAAAGCGGCTGACAATTGTTTCGTCCTCCAGCATGTGGACCCAGCCCACCACATGGTTCATGCCTCCTTTTCCGGCCAGAAACTGAAGCTTATAGGCTTCGTGTGTTTTTTCATAAAGCTCCCAAAAACGAACCGCCATGCAAGGTTCCTCCTTCTGTTATCTCCCTCCAAGGGGGGCCGCCTCCGCCTGCTGTCTGCATAGGTGGAGGCTGATTGGCTGAAAGGGTAAAATATGTATTGTAAGTACATATTTTCCGTATATTTTCAGATTAGCAGATTATGGTCGAAATGTCCAGTTTTGTTTATAATAAAATTGTAATCAGAAAGACGATCCGTCATAGAATACATTGCATGGAGGTGTGGTTATGAACGGCAAAGAGATGGGATATGCGTTTGATCAGTACGGATATTGGGGAGATCAGCCTTGCCCCCAGTGGGTAATGAGAGAGCAGTTTTACAACTGTGAGAATTTTGCGGCAGCCTTGCTGAAGCGGGGATTCAGCTTAGACCGGCTGTTTGGCCGCAGGAGTATTTCCGACTGAAAGTTGAAAAAATCGTATTGATGATACATAAAGATGGGAAAATACCAATTAGAGCGAGAAGCAGAACGCTTTCAGGATACGGAAGGTATTGCGGAACCGAAAGAAGGGGAAGCAGTACCTTCTTTCTATTGGGAAAACACGAAAGGTTCCGGTACGGTTATTGAAATTTAATAAAGATTCTGAAATTATTTGCCATCGCCTTGACATGAAACAGGTCAAACGGTATAGTGGAGTATGTCTGGGCAGGTGATCTGCCGCATACATTGAAAGAAGAAACCGTAACTGGGAAAACAGAGAGCCGTTGCGGGGAAGGAGCGAGGTGCAGGATGGATGAATGGAGACGAAAGCTGCAGCAGTTTATGATCGGCAGATATGG
>JAUNOF010000253.1 GCA_030537215.1 Lachnospiraceae bacterium | reverse complement strand
ATGTGATCCGCAGGATCGCGGCAGAGGAGACCTGCATTATCGCAGGGCGCTGTGCTGATTACGTTCTGGAGCAGGAGAATCTGGATGAGCTGATCCGGGTGTTTGTGTATGCAAATATGGATACCAGAGTGCGGCGTGTTATGGATGTGGATAAGGTAGATGAGAAGGAAGCCTTGAAGCGGATCAAGCGGATCGACAAGGAGCGGAAGGAGTACTGCCGCTACTTTGCAGGCCGGGATTGGATGAATATGGAATATTACGATCTCCCAATCAACAGCAGCCGCCTGGAATTTGACCAGATGGTGGTGCTGATCAAGGATTATATTCGGCTGAAAGGGTTTGAGATCTGATGGCAGTAAAAAAAACGGCTGGAAATCCCCAGTCTGAGAAATGCTGGAGGCTGAAGGCACAGCTGGAAGTATTTCAGCCCTGCAATGAGCAGGAAGCAGCAGACCGGGACCGGATCCTTCAGGCGCTGGATACCAGGGAAGGAGTTTTTGAGCGGACCGATGAAACCGCTCATATAACCGCTTCCGCCTGGGTTGTGAACCTGGACCGAACCAGGGTACTGATGGTATATCACAATATCTATCATTCCTGGTCCTGGCTGGGTGGCCATGCAGATGGAGATGCAGATCTTCTGGCTGTGGCCATGAGGGAGGTGCGGGAGGAAAGCGGCTTGAGATCGCTGCGCCCGGTCTTTGATGAGATTTATTCGGTAGAGGTTCTTACGGTAGACGGACATGAAAAGAGAGGGAAGTACGTTCCCTCTCATCTGCATTTGAATGTGACTTACCTTCTGGAAGCGGACGATTCCCAGCCGCTTTTTGTAAAGGAGGATGAAAATAGAGCCGCAGCCTGGTTTGAACTGGAGGATGCTCTGGCTGCCTCCGCGGAGCCATGGCTTCGAGACCGAGTCTACAGGAAATTAAATGAGAAGCTTAAGCAGCACACTAGTGCACTAGTTTCCAAATAGCCGCCCAAGAGGCCGGACGATATTGGATAAATCGGTGATGGCGCTGTTTAAGGCATCAAAATCAATGGAATTCAGCTTATCCACCGCTGTTTGAATGCTGGATTCGCTGGTGGAAACCAAATTGTCCACATCCTGAATCATCTTCGGAAGGTCCGCATCTGCCAGGTCCTGGGAGATATCCTGGATATTGGTCACGGAAACCTGGATATCATCCAGAAGCTGATTGACCTTTGGGATCAGGGATGACGAGGTGTAGAGGACGGTGCACAGCACCAGAATGCTGGCTAAGGCAGTGATCTGACTCATGCGGTACTGCTTTTTGGCATATTTTTCCTGTCCTGCATTGGATTTTTCCAGTTTTTCCATGATCTGTCGGAATTCTTCGGCAGAAAGCATTACCTGGGATTGGGTGTTGTTTTCATGATTCATAGAGCCTCCTGAATGGTTTGTACCGTTATGATTAAGTGAGCTGCTTTCATTGTACCATTTGGATCGGGAAAAGAGAAGGAAAAATGTGAGTATTGCACATAATTGCATATAATTGATAAAAATGCCTGACAGAGTCAGGTTCGCATAGAATGCGAATCCGGCTCTGTCAGGCATTTTTTGCGTGCAGCGGTGAAGGTACGAAACCGTTATGCTGTTTTTTGGGGAAGGGCCTGAGAACCAAACGGCATAAAAAATTAAAAAAACAGGCAAACAGTTCTCTGATGTAACGCTTTCTCTAATTCAACCTGTGATATAATCCTGTCAAATTGGAGGAAAAATCTGCTGAACGGTTACACAGAATACACATGTTTGGCAAAAAGATTTTAGGGGGAGTTATCATGGCAGAACGGCCGTATACCGGTTTTTACG